>CAVDQW010000217.1:0-2775 GCA_963610995.1 bacterium
GCCGACCACAATCCCCACCCTCCCCCCGCGCGAAATCCAGCCCGCGCGGCCGGTAAACGACCTGCCGCAGGACTTCTACTCCGACGTCTGCGTAACCGACGAGCCGCTCTCGGCCCTCTACCAGGTGCTCCCCCTCGACGTCGACCCCGTGGCGACGCTCGAGGAGGACTTCCGCATCGCCCGCTCCACCGGCGCGCTCACCGGCACCCGCAGCGAGGTGAGCTTCCCTTTGCGCTTCCAGCGCAAGGACGGCTCCCCCGTCATGGTCACGCTGCGTCGCCGCGCCCGCAGCATCGCAGGCAAGCGCTGGGTCCTCGCGAACATCGAAGCCGACTCGCCCGAGGAGGTCGGCATGGGCTCGCTCGAGCACAAGGCCGCAGGCCCGTGGGCCGCGTTCGCCAACGAAGACGAGCTCAAGGATGCCGCGAGCCCCGAAGCGGAGCTTGCGCAGTTCGCCGTTCTCGGCTCGTGGGACAAGCTCCTCAAGCAGCTCGCTGAGCTCGCCGAGCCCGAGGATTGGGGCGCAGACTTCGTGGTCCTGCGCGAGTACCTGGCTATGACGTTTCGCCGCATCGCCCGCCAAGGGCGCCTCTCGATGGCAGACGACGGTTCAAGCGCCGCGTTCGACACGGGTCTCGTCACCGCCGGCGGCGAGACCATTGCCGCGGTGCTCGAGCCGCACGACGGCGATATCCAGTGGGAGCTCACGTGCTTCTCGACGAACGCGAAGGCGCGCCCCGCGACTTACCTGCCGGAGTTCAACCAGCCCAAGGCGGGAGCCGACCACGTTGGCTCCGCGAACGACCTGCACGCCGCCGCGGCCCAGATCACGGGCTCGCTCCGCCGAGTGATGCAGCAGGCCATCCGCAACCCGCGTTTCGCCACGCTCGCCTACGACGCCGTGAACGACCGCGTGGTCGGGCTTCTTCCCATCGACGGCAAGGTTTGCGCCGTTATTGCCGACGAGAACGGAAAGCCGCAGGTCATCGCCATGCCCGAGGCAAAAGACGCCTACATTTGCGCCCGCGTGGTGAGCAGCGAGCAGCCTTCGTGGCTCGTCAAGGCGGCCAGCTGAGCGGATTCGGCGAACGAGACCGTCGCCCCTCCCTGCATCGTTTTTTGACGAACATCGCGCCCAGCAGCATCGCATTAGCTGCCGGGCGCGATATCTCTGCGTCTTAATTCAAGAACGGGCTAAACCAAAGCCATCTGCACACATAAAAGCGCAGGTAAATGAATCGTAGGTCACCTCGCTAGCCGACTTTCTGAATTAAGACGCAGAGATGTAGCGCACCCACGGCGGTTTCTAGCCGGCCGCGAGTTCCCGCACGGCATCGATCGCCGCGTCGACCTCTTCCTCCGTGGTGAACCACGACGTCGAGAAGCGAACGACGCCCTGCTCGCGGGTACCGAGCGCCTCGTGCATGAGCGGTGCGCAGTGGGCGCCGGGACGCGTCGCGATACCCCAGCCCTGCATGAGCATGTCGGACACCTCGGCCGAAGCGAGACCCTCGATGTTCAGCGAGACGATACCTGGGCGAATGGCTTCTGCGGGCAGGGCGGGCCAATCACCGTAAACCGTCACGCCGTCGACGTTGCGGACACCCTCGTAAAGGCGCCGAGCCAGCGCCGACTCGTGCGCCCCCATGGCCGCGACACCCCCGTTATCCTCGATGAACGCGAGCCCTGCGCTGAGCCCCGCGAGCCCGTGGCCGTTCAGCGTGCCGGCCTCCAGGCGCGTGGGCCAACCCTTGGGCTGCATGGCGTCGAAGCTGTGGACACCCGTGCCGCCGACGTTCCAGGGACGCACGTCGACGCCTTCGGCCACGGCCAGGCCACCCGTTCCCTGCGGCCCCATGAGCGCCTTGTGCCCGGTGAAGCACACGACGTCGATGTCCTGTTCGGCCATGTTGATTGGCAGGTCGCCCGCGCTTTGCGACGCGTCCACGATTGCGAGCGCACCCGCCGCATGGGCGATTCTCGCCACGGCGGAGACGTCCACCACATTGCCGGTCACGTTCGAGGCGCCCGTCACCACGACGGCACGGGTACCGGGCGTGACCAGGCGTTCGAGCTCCGTCATGTCCAGCCGACCCAGCTCGTCGCAGCCGGCGTGCTCTACATGCACGCCCTTCTCGGCAACGAGGCGACTGAGCGGGCGCAGCACGGAGTTGTGTTCCAAGACCGTCGTGACGACTCGATCGCCCTCCCCTACCAGGCCGTTTATGGCGCAGTTGAGTGCGGCTGTGGAGTTGGGGGCAAACGCCACGTGATCGGCGCGAGGGCAGCCGAGAAGCGCCGCCACGCGCTCGCGGCACTCGTGAATCACGCGCGCCGCGCCCATCGCGCCCGCTCCGGCCCCGCGCCCCGCGTTGCCGAGCGACCCCATGGCCGCGACCACGGCATCGATGACCTGCTGCGGCTTGCGCATCGTCGTCGCCGCGTTATCCAAATAGATCATGGCGCCCCCTTCGCCCTGCCACGGGTGACAGTCATTGGTGGCAGGTTCCCCGTCCCGCAGCTGGCGACAGGTTTATTCTGCTGCAGTAGGTGACAGGTTCCCGCTGTGGTGACCTCGCTTTGTGCGTGACGCCCGCAATTGGTGACAGTCACTGCGTTTCACATCTCACGCTGCCGTCGGCGTTTCGCCCATCACACGCGCATATCGACATCGGCCAAAATCCCCTGGCAACGCAGAAACAGTCACCAATCGCAGGCGTTCCGGGCTGAACCTGCCACGGGTGACAGTCATTGGTGGCAGGCCCGCCGCGCACC
>CAVDQW010000218.1:0-8660 GCA_963610995.1 bacterium
CCTCAAGCGAGAGGACCTCAACCACACCGGCGCCCACAAGATCAACAATGTGCTTGGCCAGGCACTTCTCGCCAAGAAGATGGGCAAGACCCGCCTGATTGCCGAGACGGGCGCAGGCCAGCACGGCGTGGCCACCGCCACCGCCGCCGCCCTTCTGGGCATGGAGTGCCGCGTCTACATGGGCACCGAGGACATGGAGCGCCAGGCCCTCAACGTCTATCGCATGCGCCTTCTGGGCTCTGAGGTCGTGGGCGTTTCCGCCGGCACCGGTACCTTGAAGGATGCCGTGTCCGAGACCTTCCGCGAGTGGACCAACCGAATCGACGACACCCACTACTGCCTGGGCTCGGTTATGGGGCCGCACCCGTTCCCCACGATCGTGCGCGACTTCCAGGCCGTCATCAGCCGTGAGGCCCGCGCCCAGATCCTGGAGCTCGAGGGCCGTCTGCCGGACGCCGTTCTTGCCTGCGTGGGCGGCGGCTCCAACGCCATCGGTAGCTTCTATCACTTCATCGGCGACGAGGGCGTGCGCCTGATCGGCTGCGAGGCCGCCGGTCGCGGCGTGGACACTTGGGAGACCGCGGCCACCATGGCCACGGGCAAGCTGGGCATCTTCCACGGCATGAAGAGCTACTTCTGCCAGGACGAGTACGGCCAGATCGCGCCCGTGTACAGCATCTCCGCCGGTCTCGACTACCCGGGCGTCGGCCCCGAGCACGCGATGCTTCGCGACTCCGGCCGCGCCGAGTACGTGCCCGTCACCGACAACGAGGCCGTCGACGCCTTCGAGTACCTCAGCCGCAAGGAGGGCGTGATCCCGGCCATCGAGAGCGCGCACGCCGTGGCCCACGCCATCAAGCTCGCGCCCACGATGTCGAGCGACCAGATCATCATCGTCACGCTGTCCGGCCGCGGCGACAAGGACGTCGCCGCCATCGCCCGCTACAGGGGAGAGGACCTCCATGAGTAGAATCGCTTCCGCCTTCACCGCTGCCGACGGCTCGCGCAAGAAGGCCTTCATCCCGTTCATCACTTGCGGCGACCCCACGCTGGACGTCACCGAGGAGGCCGTGGTCGCCATGGCCGAGGCCGGAGCCGACCTCATCGAGCTGGGCATTCCCTTCTCCGACCCCACGGCCGAGGGTCCCGTTATCCAGGAGGCCAACATCCGCGCGCTGGCGGGCGGCGTGACCACCGACGACGTCTTTGCGCTGGTGGCCCGCATTCGCGAGCGCGGCGTCGAGGTCCCGATGGTCTTCATGACCTACGCCAACGTGCTGTTCTCCTACGGCCTCGAGCGCTTTGCCGCCAACGCCGCCAAGGCCGGTATCGACGGCGTCATCGTGCCCGACGTGCCGCACGAGGAGAAGCCCGAGTTCGCGGAGCCGCTGGCCGCCGAGGGCCTTGAGCTCGTGAGCCTCATCGCTCCGACCTCCCACGAGCGCATCCGTAAGATCGCGAGCGACGCCGCGGGCTTCGTCTACTGCGTGAGCTCGCTGGGCGTGACCGGCGTCCGCTCCGAGATCACCACGGACATCTCCGCCATGGTCGAGCTCGTGCGCTCCGCCACCGATGTGCCGTGCGCCGTGGGCTTTGGCATCTCCACGCCCGAGCAGGCCGCCAACATGGCCGCCAAGTCCGACGGCGCCATCGTTGGCTCCGCCATCATCAAGATCTTGGCCCAGTACGGTGCCGACGCCGTGCCCCACGTGGCCGACTACGTCCGTCAGATGGCCGACGCCGTCCACGCGGCGTAGCGCTGCGGCGCCCACAGCTCCTCGCAAGGCCCGGACCACAACGGTTCGGGCCTTTTTCGTGCTTGATTGCCTCTCGGCGCCGGCACATAAGGCTTCGGTTGACGGCGCGTCGTGCCAAACTCCCAAAATGGGGCGTCTTGCATCTGGATGGTCCGGTACGCGGAGGTGCCTGGAGGTGCTCACCTGCGGTGTTTAGGTGTCAAACACTCGGGGCTACTCGAGCGCCTTCGATTAAGACGCCCCATTTTGAGAGTTCGCCTTTTGGCGATGATACATGGGGGCGGCTCCCACTCCTTTTAGGCCTTGTTCAACTTGTGAAACTCTGTTTATCTTGTAAAACAAGAACAAGTGTTTGAGCTTGAGATTCGCATTTGCTTGTTGGAATTTTGCCGCCGCCGCTCTTAGCGTTGCCTCGGAAGGGCACCGCGCTCATGAAAGCCCATTCAACTGCCGGCGCCTTGTAATTCGCTGTCGAAGTTGGGTGCCAGGACATGCGGCCGGGCGTCTTGCCGCTTGATCTGCTTTCCTCTTCCACCCGCTTACTAAATTTAACTTGCTTTCAGTCTTTGGGGGGGGCTATTCTCTGCCCATCAGGTGGTTTTGCCTGCGGCTATATGGTTTGCGGGCAAATGATGGAAGGGGCGGAAATGCATTGCAATACACAGCTTTCCAAACGTGCTGGCATAGCGGCCGTTACTGCGGCGTTGGCGCTTACGGCTGTTCCCGGATTTGCCGCGAATGCCTTCGCGGCTTCATCGACTGATGAGGTTGCGCCGGCCGAGGATGCATCGGTTGAGTTTGTCGCCGAAAGCGCCTCTGTTTCTGGCGATCCTGTTCAATCCGACGGTTCGTTCTCAGGCTCGTATGAATCCGCGGGAACAGCAACCTATTGGAGCTTCGAATCCGACGGCGTCCGGTCCGCAACCGTGAACCTCAGCAGCTCTACGTATATGGTTGCCCTGTCGGTCGTCGATTCCGACGGTACGACGGCCCACTTCAACGGCGATTCCTCTGAAGATGCTTTGATTGCGTACAAGTCAACCGGCGGCGCGGCGATTGCGCTGCAGCTTGATTGCGGTGTTCTGCCCGCTGGGACCTATTATGTAAAGGTCAAGCCCGCGCCGTCTGTCAGCGGAAAGACGTATTCGGGAAGCGTGGCCTTCTCGGGTTCGGGAGACCAAGACTCCGAGCCTACGTATATCGACCTTGCGGAGCGGGAATGGGCGAGCTCAACCGTTGATGCCGACGGGCAAGCTGGATCCACCGCAAGAATCACGATTGATTCCTCGGCTATCTATCAGTTCGATATGCAGGTTCTCTATCCGGACTCGATGACTTCAGGGCGCCTTGGCCTTGTGATCAAAAACGAGGAGGGCAAGAGCACTTATCTCGGATACTTCAACTCGGATGATGCGACCAAGGGCTACGGTCCCATCGGCCTCGTGGCCCTTTCTGCGGGAACCTATTATGTAAGCCCTTGGGGTGGCGGGCTTAGCAGCGGGAATACGGTTAATTTCGAGTATCATACCAGCTTAACTACTCCTTCCGGAGTTGAATCCTACGTCTGTGAGTGGGAGCCGAATAACCTTGCGGACTGCGCGACACCGCTTGGCGAGGGCTCCAAGTTCATGGGCGTCTTGCTTGACGGCCGCGACTGCTTGAGGCATGACACCAGTTCCGACACCGACCTGTGGTCATTCCAGTCTGATGGCGCTAAGGCAACCAATATTTCAATCAGCAGCGGTTCGGACATGGTCACGCTCTCGGTCGTCGACAAGAACAAAAAGACTGTTCACTACGGTGGTGATTCCTCAAAGCAGGAGCTCATGACTTACAAGTCCGTGGGAGGCGGCGCAGTTGAGCTGAGCTTGGATTGCGGCGTTCTTCCTAAGGGGACCTACTACGTTTCGATTAAGTCGGCGCCTGGACTTAAGAACTCAATCTATACCGGTCGCCTGACGACTTCGAAGCCCGCCGTCGCCACGGTGACCATGTACCGCCTGTATAACCCGTATACCGGCGAGCACCTGTACACGTCGAGCGTGGCCGAGCGCGACAACCTGAGGAACGTCGGCTGGAACTACGAGGGCGAGGCCTGGAAGGCGCCCAGCTCGGGCACCGAGGTCCATCGCCTGTACAACCCCTACGTCGAGGGCGGCGACCATCACTACACCACCAAAGCCGCGGAGGTCGAGATGCTGAAGGCCGCCGGATGGAGCTACGAGGGCGTGGCCTGGTACTCCGCCGACGAGAAGGGTGGCGTGCCGCTCTATCGCCAGTACAACCCCTACGCCACGACAGGCACGCACAACTACACGGCATCCAAGGCCGAGAACGACAGCCTGGTCAGCGTCGGTTGGCGCGAAGAGGGAGTCGGCTGGTACGGCGTGAAGTAGCGTCGGCGAAGAAGTTTGCTCGCTTGCGCCGTTTGCTTGATGACGCGGCCCCGGGCGCATCCCTTATTGGAGATGCGCCTGGGCCGCGTTTCGTTGTTCGCCGGAGCGTCTCTGAAGCTTGGAGCTATTTCGTTTGTGGCTTTTATTGCCCCATGCCCCTGCGTCTGTGTTCCGAGTGATCGCTGGTACAGAATACTTAATATGACTTCGTTGCGTTATTATATTAAGTATTCTGTACCAAACATAGTTTAATGGGAGGCCCTGAATGTGGTCGAACATCTACTCCAGGGAAGACATCGGCGAGTTTTTGCAAGAAGCGCGCCGCGAGGCGGGCGTTAGCCAGAAGCAGATGGCAGAACGGCTCGGCTTTTCTTCCGTGACCCTTTCGGCGCTCGAGACGGGAAAGAACGTCTCATCTTCAAAAATCGAGCTCTACCTGCAGCGGCTTGGTTATCGCATCGTTGTGGTGCCGAAGTCGGCGACAGTTGAGGTCCACGAATGAGGTCGCTCGAGGTCTGGCTCTCGGGCAGGCGCATCGGCACCATTACCGAGACGCGGCGGGGTGCTCGATTCGCATATTGTGAGGACATCTACGAGACGTGCCCCGGCATCCCGGTCCTCTCCCTTTCCATGCCCGCCAAGCGCAAGCCGTTCGGCGAATCTAAAACGCGCAACTGGTTTGAGGGACTTCTCCCTGAGGGAGACCGTAGGGACCGGGTGTGTCGGCGCCTTGGCCTGGATCTCCTCGACTGGATTGGCCTTCTCTCCGAGATCGGGTGGGAATGCGCCGGCGCGGTCCAGGTTTTCTCTGGGGACGCCGGCCCTGGGCATACGGGCTCTTATGAGTCCGTCGGCAATGCGCGCCTCGCTGAATTGCTCACTGATATTGCGCGGCAGCAACCTGTTGACGAAACCGTTTCTTTTCGCATGTCACTTGGAGGCTTTCAAGACAAACTCTGTTTGAGGATGCCCGTGATTCCGCAAGGGGCGGCACGGGTTTCCGCCCAAGGCGTCTGTCTCGCTTTGGGTGATGCCGCGAGCACCCATATTCTCAAGCCCGAGCCATCGAGATACCCCGGGCTTGCTGAATCCGAGGCATGGGCAATGAGAGTCGCAAGCTTCGCAGCGCGCTGCTCTCGCGTTGCGCTTCTTGATCTGGACGGGGCTCCAAGCACGCTTGTTGTCGAGCGCTATGACAGGACGATTGGTTTCGGAACGGTCGCGAGGCTCCACCAAGAGGATGCCTGCCAGGCTCTTGATTTGCCGATCGCGGCGAAATACGCAAATGAGACGTCGCCGAGGGGAGGCGACCCGACCTACGTGGGCATGGCGGCTCTGCTCGATCGATATGCCGCGGATGCCGACGCCGAGAAGGCCGAGCTGCTGCGTCAGCTGACCGTGAACATGGTGCTGGGCAACTGGGACGCTCATGCTAAGAATACTTCGTTTTTGTACCCGAAGGAGGGGCTGCCCGTTGTCGCTCCGATGTACGACGTCGTACCTATTGCTGAGATCGAGCCGAGGACCACGCTTCTTTCGCTGCGCGTCAGCGGCTCGCTTGTGCCGTCGTCGGTGAACGGCGATGCGTTGATTGCCGAGGCTGCGCTGTGGGGAATGAATATCGAGCTCGCACAAGACGTGGTCCTTGCGTGTCTCGATGCGCTGGATAGGGGGCTCGCCACGGCGCGCAGCCTGTATCCCGCGGCGGCGGCTCGTCATGAGGCGGCCGCTCGGGAGAGAATGGCCTGCTTGCGCGTTGTGAGGTAGGGCGGGCACCCGTTGCTCTGCAAATGGTCAAGTCCTGCCGAATATGGCTTGCTTTAAGAATTCGCGGGGGGGGGGATAATTTTTCGATGGCGGGGCGGTGGCCGCCTGCGCGG
Source organism: bacterium (assembly GCA_963610995.1). Taxonomy (GTDB): domain Bacteria; phylum Actinomycetota; class Coriobacteriia; order Coriobacteriales; family Atopobiaceae; genus Paratractidigestivibacter. The sequence goes on from CAVDQW010000218.1 coordinate 6,034, forward strand.
GCAGCGGTTTTTGCGCAACGAATTCGCTCTTGGCGGCCTTAAGCTCGCTTGCAGACTGTGAAGCCATATGAGCAAAGGGGCTGGACATGAATAGCAGGACGTTGCTGGGCGCGCATGGGGAAGTGCCGGAGAAGAGCAGGCTCGGAAGCGGCGAGCGGCGAGCGAATGGCCGTCGCAAATTTGCCAGCGTCGCACTCTCGGCGGTGATGGCCGGGCTGCTCGCCACATCTTCCGTTCCCGTGACGGCGCTCGCGGCCGGCGCGTCGTCCGGCGAGAGCGAGGCGTCCGCCCAGTCCGCCAAAACGTCCGACTCGAGCAACGCCGACGAGCTCAAGAAGGCTATGGAGTCCGCCAAGAAGGCCGCCGAAAAGGCCTCCACCGACCTCGACTCCAAGCAGTCCGTCTACGACGCCGCGAACAAGAAGGCCAAGAGCGCGAAGCAGGCCAAGGAAGACGCCGACGCTGCCCTTGAACAGGCCAAGAAGGACCAGGCCGCCGCGCAGCAGGCCAAGACCGACGCCGACGCGGCCTACGCGAGCGCCAAGAGCGCATTCGAGTCTGCCGCCGGCTGCTCCGTGTCCGAGTTCGAGAACAAGGTCGCTACCGTCGATAAGGCGCTGAGCGATGCCAAGACGGCCACGGAACAGGCGCAGGCCGCCGCCGACGCGGCGAGCGCCGCCTACGACCAGGCGGTCTCGGACGAGGCGAGCGCCAAGGACGCCTATGACGCCGCCGTCTCGGCGGCCGACGACGCCAAGGCCGACTACGACGATGCCGCCGAGGCAAACGCGAACCGCGAGACGCTGGAGAAGAAGCTCTCCGACGCAAAGACGGCCGTGACCAAGGCCCAGGCCAAGGTCGACGCCGCCAAGACCAACGACGACCTGCTCACTAACCAGGGTATGATCGGTCTGTTCCAGATTATGTCCGAGGACACCTCGCTCACCGAGTCCCAGCGTGCCAACGCCGCCGAGGCCGTCAAGATCCTGCAGGGCACCGCTTCCAAGGGCACCAAGCCCAGCTGGTTCGACGAGCTGGTCGCGTCCCCGACCACCAAGTACTCCGCGCTCTCCCGCGACATGCTCAAGAAGATTCTGACCTACATGGAGACCACCAACACCCTGCGCAAGGAGGCGGGCGTCGACGAGCTGAAGGTCAACCTGCAGCTCGTGGCCAAGTCGGCCATCAACACCTGCTACTCGTCCAAGGAGTTCAACCACGCCTCCGATCAGTACTCCTATGGCCCTGTGCACGCGGAGAACATCGCCACCACCAACTGTAGCGCCTACAACGGTCTCGATTCCGGCGATACCGAGGACACCTGCAAGTGGCCCTATAGCGGCTGGTACACCAGCGAGAAGGCCACCTACGACGCCGCCATCGCAGCCGGCAAGACGCCTGACTTCAGCACCACGGGCCACTACCAGAACCTCATCAGCACCGCTTACAAGTCCTTCGGCATGGCCATGGGCGTGGGCAACACCGCTAACTACGGCGTCATCACCTGGGAGGCCAACTGGCAGGAGGGCGACATGACCGTCGCCGAGTTCAAGGCGCTCGTCAACTCCTACCTCAATGCGGGCAGCAGCGCCGCCAGCGAGCTCGAGGAGGCTAACCAAACCGTCGCCGATCTGACCAAGCAGATCTCTCAGCTCCCCGACGTCGACGCCGCCAAGTCCGCCTACGAGACCGCCCGGGCAAACGTCTCGACCACTAAGGCGGCCTACGAGACTGCCCAGGGCAAGACCAAGACCGCGAAGTCCACGAGCGATGCGGCTGCCACCGCCCTGGAGCAGGCAAAATCTGCGCAGGAGAGCGCCCAGGCCGACTATGATGCCATCGTCGACCCGACGGTGAAGTCCGCTAAGCAGAAGATGGATGACGCCAAGCAAGCCGCCGACGACGCCGCCGCAGCCGTGCCGACCAAGCAGGCCGCGGTAACCGCTGCCCAGAAGGCCAGCGACGATGCCGCCAGCGCCTATTCCCAGGCCGTGTCCAAGCGCGACGCGGCGAAGTCTGAGCTCGAGGCGGCAAAGACTGCCAAGAATGATGCCGATGCAGCGTACGATGCCGCATATAAGGCGTACATCGCCGTCGCCGCGGTGACCATGTACCGCCTGTATAACCCGTATACCGGCGAGCACCTGTACACGTCGAGCGTGGCCGAGCGCGACAACCTGAGGAACGTCGGCTGGAACTACGAGGGCGAGGCCTGGAAGGCGCCCAGCTCGGGCACCGAGGTCCATCGCCTGTACAACCCCTACGTCGAGGGCGGCGACCATCACTACACCACCAAAGCCGCGGAGGTCGAGATGCTGAAGGCCGCCGGATGGAGCTACGAGGGCGTGGCCTGGTACTCCGCCGACGAGAAGGGTGGCGTGCCGCTCTATCGCCAGTACAATCCCTATGCTGTGACCGGCACGCACAACTACACGACCTCCAAGGCCGAGAACGACTACTTGAAGTCCATCGGCTGGAACGAGGAGGGCGTCGGCTGGTACGGCGTCGACACCTCGAAGGCCAACAGTTCCACGAGCGGCGGCTCCGGCAGCGGCGGCGGCTCCGGCAGCGGCGGCGGCTCTACGAGCGGCGGATCAAGTAGCGGCTCGACCAGCGGCGGCTCCAGC
>CAVDQW010000219.1:0-16869 GCA_963610995.1 bacterium
GAGAGATTGCAGAGCGTGAGGAAGCCCCCGTAGCTCTGGCCGAGCGTGACCCAGCGGGCGCCGCCGAACTCGGCCAGGCGCAGGTACTCGAAGTCGCGAACGATGGAATCGGCGAGGAAGCGCTTCAGATACTCCGCCTGGAAAACGGCCTCGTCCTGACCGAGCGCGCGGGCCTCGGCAGCAAAAAGCTCCATGCGATGTCCGTCTACGGCCGAGGAACGCCCGGTGCCGCGCTGGTCGGGCAGCACGATACGGAAGTGCTTGAGCGCCTCCTCGACCCACCCGTCGCTCGAGGCGTTGAGCACGCGGGGGCCTGCGCCGCCGGGACCACCCTGCAGGTACACAATAAGCGGCAGCTCACGGCCCTTATTCTCAGGCAGGCACAGGGTGCGATAGAAGAGCTTGATCTTCTTGCCCGCAAACGCCGGGTCCGGCTCAAGCCCAGCCGACTCAGCCGCGAGACGAGACGACGCCCCCGCCTCAACGCCCGCGACCTCCGCCGGCGAAGTCCCCCGCCAATCCAGAGGCACCTCAACCGAGCGATCCTCCACATACATCCCCGGCAAGTAATAAGCACTCAACAGCCCCATAAAACCCTTCTCTCTATATAAAACCTTGAAGGAGGCATACTGGTCTCACGATGCCCGTAGCGCGAAGGGCCCGGCGATTGCCCCTGGCGCAGTTCCGCACGAGCCGGACGAGACTTAATGTCTCGTCCGTGCGAGCAGGACTGTCCGAGCACAGGGGCAATCGCCGGGCCCTTCGCGCCATTCAGACAGCGTTAGACCAGGTACTCCGCGATCTGCACCGCGTTGGTCGCCGCGCCCTTGCGAATCTGGTCGCCGCAGCACCAGAAGGTGAGCGCGTTCACGCCGTCAGGCGCGGAAAGGTCGCGACGGATGCGGCCGACATAAACCAGGTCCTGGTCAGAGGTATCGAGCGGCATCGGGTACTGCAGATTAGCGGGGTCGTCCACGACCTTGACGCCAGGCGCGGAGGCGAGGATCTCGCGGGCCTCGTCCGGGGTGATCGGGCGCTCGAACTCGGCGGTGATGGACTCGGAGTGGGAGCGCATCACGGGCACGCGCACGCAGGTGCAGTTAACGCGAACCTCTGGCAGGTGCATGATCTTGCGGCCCTCGTTCTGCATCTTGAGCTCCTCGGACGTGTACATCTCGTCCTTGAAGCCGCCGATCTGCGGGATCAGGTTGTAGGCGAGCTGATAGGCGAACGGCTTGGTGTCGCCGAGCTCGCCGCCCTCGGCCAGCACGCGGCTCTCGCGCTCGAGCTCCTTCAGGCCCGGCATGCCGGCGCCGGAGGCCGCCTGGTAGGTGGAGACGATCAGACGCTTCAGGCCGGCGGCCTGGTGCAGCGGCCAGGTCGGCACGAGGCCGATGATGGTCGCGCAGTTGGGGTTGGAGATGATGTTGCGCGGGTGGTTGGCGATGTCGGCGGAGTTGATCTCGGGGACGACCAGGGGCACGTCCTCGTCGAGGCGGAAAGCGTGCGAGTTGTCGACGCAGACGGCGCCGCGCTTGGCGGCCTCGGGGAGAAGCTCCTTGGCGGTCGCGTCGCCGGCGGCGCCCAGGACGATATCGACGCCCTCGAAGGCCTCGGGGCACGCGAGCTGGACGACCACGTCCTCACCGCGGAACTTCACGGTCTTGCCCACGGAGCGCTCAGAGGCGAGCGGGACAAGCTTCTCGACGGGGAAATCGCGCTCCTCGAGGCACTCGAGCATCTGGGTCCCGACGACGCCGGTGGCGCCGAGGATAGCTACGGTCTTACCTGCCATGATTCAAATACCTTCCTGGTAGATGGATTGCTTCTTTGCGCTTATGAGCCGAGTCGGCAAGCCTGCTTGCCCTTACGCCTCCACGACCTCGTCGCGAACGAAGCGGTCGTAGATGACCTGGATGGCGCGATCGAAGTCCTCGTTGTTAACGCCCATGATGATGCTGATCTCCTGGGAGCTCTGCGTGATCATGCGGATGTTGATGCCCGCCTCGCCCAGCGCGCCGAAGATCTTGCCGGAGGTGCCGGAGCGCTTGGACATGTTGCGGCCGACCACGGAGAGAAGCGCCAGCTTGTCGACCATGGTGATGTCGTCGGGCGCGATCTCCTTGCGGATGTCCGAGACGATGGAGTAGATGGAGTCGCGGACGTCGTCGTTGTTCACCACGACGCCGAAGGAGTCGACGCCGGTCGGGATGTGCTCGACCGAGACGCCGTAGCGCTCGAAGATGGCGAGCGTCTTGCGCACGAGGCCGACCTCGTTGGACATGTGGGCCTTCTTGATGTGGACGCTCACGAAGTCCTTCTTGCCGGCGATACCGGTGATGAGGTGCTCGTCCTCGCCCGCCTCGGCGTTCTCGCGGATGATGGTGCCCTCGTCGGCCGGGCGGTTGGTGTTCTTGATCTGGATGGGGATGTTGACCTCGCGCACCGGGAAGATGGCCTCTTCCTGAAGAACCGAGGCGCCCATGTAGGAGAGCTCGCGCATCTCGTCGAAGGTGATGCGGCGGATGGAGCGAGGGTGGTCGACGACGCGGGGGTCGGCCGAGAGGAAGCCGGACACGTCGGTCCAGTTCTCATAGAGGTTCGCGTCGACGCAGCGCGCGAGGATGGCGCCCGTGATGTCGCCGCCGCCGCGCTGGAAGAGCTTGATCTGGCCGTCGACCGTGGCGCCGTAGAAGCCGGGGAGCACAAAGCTGCCCTTGCGGACCATGACGTCCTTGAGGCGGGCAGCCGTGCGCTCCATGTCGACGGAGCCGTCGTGGTGGAAGACGACGACGTCGGCGGCGTCGACGAAGGGCATATCGAGGTACTCGGCCATGAGGTTGGCGGTGAACCACTCGCCGCGCGAGACCACGTACTCCGGGGAGTGCTTCTTGATGTTCTTGCGGAAGGCCTCGAACTTGTCGGCCAGCGGGTACTTGAGGCCGAGCTCGTCGACGATGTCCTGATAGCGCTGCTCGATGTCGCCGAGAAGGGCCGTGCAGTCGACGCCGTACTTGATGTGGGCGTTCACGAGCAGGAGCAGGTCGGTGATCTTGTTGTCGCCGGAGAAGCGCTTGCCGGAAGCGGAGACGACGACGAACTTGCGGTCGGGATCGGACTCGACGATCCCCTTGACCTTCTTGAACTGCTCTGCTGAGGCGACCGAGGAGCCTCCGAACTTGGCGATCTTAATCATGAGTGCGTAAATCCGTTCCTACTTATCGGGTCGGGCATTCCAGTTTTCTAACGTGTGTCCATGAAGACGCCCGGTAAAGCGGGGGCCGCGCGAACAGGTAAGATGCACGTGAACCTGACCGGCGACGGCCTGACGCAAGGGAGCCAACAGTGAATTCGTTCTACCACAGCACGCGAGGCAATGCCGATTCCGTAACAAGTAAGCAAGCAATTCTGCGCGGCATCGCGCCCGACGGCGGCCTTTACGTGGCCGATTGGGTCGGCGAGAAGAAGCTCGACCTCGCCCGGGTGTGCCAGCAGACCTTCCAGCAGAACGCCGAGCTCGTCCTGGGCACGTTGCTGCCCGATTTCACCGCGGACGAGATCTCGTCCTGCGTGGCCGCCGCATACGGCGAGCAATGGGACACGCCCGCCTGCTGCCCGGTGAGCAAGCTCGGAAACGATTGGCTGCTCGAGCTCTACCACGGCCCCACGAGCGCCTTCAAGGACGTCGCGCTGCAGATGCTGCCGCAGCTCATGGGCGTCGCCCGCAAGGCCGGCGAGGGCAAGAACATCATGATCGTGACCGCCACCTCCGGCGACACCGGCAAGGCCGCCCTCGACGGCTTCGCCGGCGTCGACGGCTGCGGCGTCACCGTGTTCTATCCCGAGGGCAAGGTCTCCGACATCCAGTACCTGCAGATGGCGACGCAGGCCGGCGACAACGTGGCCGTCAGCGCCGTGCGCGGAAACTTCGACGACTGCCAGACCACCGTCAAGCAGATCTTCGCCGACACCGAGCTCGCCGCGCGCCTCGCCGCCGAGGGCTGCGTGCTCTCGAGCGCCAACTCCATCAACGTCGGCCGCCTGGCCCCGCAGGTCACCTATTACTTCGATTCTTACGCGCAGCTCGTGCGCGCCGGCGCCATCGCTATGGGCGACGAGGTCACCTACTGCGTCCCCACCGGCAACTTCGGCGACGTCCTCGCGGGCTACTACGCCAAGCTCCTCGGTCTGCCCGTGAAGAAGCTCATCGTGGCCTCCAACACCAACGACGTCCTCACCGACTTCCTCACCACCGGCACCTACAACCGCCTGCGCCCCTTCAACAAGACCATCAGCCCCTCCATGGACATCCTGGTCTCCTCGAACCTCGAGCGCATGCTCTACTACTTCTGCGAGGGCGACTGCGAGCTCGTGGCGAGCCTCATGTCCGATCTCGCCGAGAAGGGCTCCTACACGGTGCCCGCCGAGGTGCTCGAGCGCATCCAGTCGGTCTTCGCCTGCGGCCGCGCCGACGACGACGACACCCGCGCCGAGATTAAGGGTACCTGGGAGAACCTCGGCGTGCTCATCGACCCCCACACCGCCGTGGCCAAGAAGGTCCTCGACGAGTCCGAGCCCGACGGCTCCGTGCGCGTGGTGCTCTCCACCGCATCCCCGTACAAGTTCAGCGCCGACGTCCTCGCCGCCCTCGGTGAGGCGACCGACGGCATGAGCGGCTTCGAGTGCATGGACGCGCTCTCGGCCAAGACCGCCACGACCGCGCCCGCCCAGCTCTCCGACCTGCGCGACGCCGCCGTGCTCCACACCGACGTGAACGACCGCGAGGGCATGGCCGCCTTCGTCGAGGCCGCTTGCGAGAGGGTCTTTTAGATGATCGGCGAGAACGGCGAGAAGCGAAACATCGCCATCGTCCGCGTGCCCGCGACCTCCGCGAACGTGGGCGTCGGCTTCGACTGCCTGGGCATCGCGCTCGACCTCACGGCCACGTTTCTGCTAACGCCGTCCGATGAGCTCGTCATCGAGGGCTGCGAGGAGCGTTTCCGCGGCGAGGACAACCTCGTGTGGCAGAGCTACCTCACCGCTTGCAAGGGACTCGGCGTCGAGCCGCAGAAGCTCCGCATCACGATCCTCTCCCCCATCCCGCTCTCGGGCGGCCTGGGCTCCAGCTCCACCTGCGTGATCGCCGGCGTGGCAGCGGCCCAGATCCTCGAGCTCGGCGAGTACGACGCCGAGCAGTGCCTCGTGCTCTCCACTCGCATCGAGGGGCACCCGGACAACGTGGCGCCGGCCATCATGGGCGGCCTCGTGAGCTCCTTCGTCGACGACGGCGTCACGACCTCTACCCGCATGGACGTGGCCGACAACCTGCGCTTCATTGCCATCGCCCCTCCCTACGAGGTGCGCACTGCGGACGCCCGCCGCGTCCTGCCGACCGAGGTGCCGGCATCCACGGCCGTCTGGCAGATGGGCCGTTGCGTGGCCGTGGTCCGCGCGCTCGAGCTGGGCGACGCCGAGCTTCTTGCCAAGGCCAACCACGACAAGCTCCACGAGCCCTACCGCAGCAAGCTCATCCCCGACTACGAGCCGCTCAAGGCATGCGCGCTCGAGGCCGGCGCCTGCGCGTTCATGATCTCAGGGTCCGGTTCCACCATGCTCGCCGTGGCCGACGGCGAAAAAACCGCGGCGAAGGTCGCAGACGCCCTCCATGCCGAGCGACCCGACTTCTGGCTGCGCAACCTCCCAGCGAACAGCCTCGGCACCACCGTCGAGCTCAACTAGGCGCCAAAGAATCCAGCGGCAAAAAAATAGGCTCCCTTCCGCAAGGATGGGAGCCTTAATCTTTGCCGCCTTGATGCGTGAAAAAGGACCGCCGCCGCTGGTGCGAGGATTTCGCGGACGCACAGGCAACGAAATCCAAAATCCCGTCGGCGGCGGCAGTTCTTACATTACCCGCCCAGGTACGCCTTGCGGACGTCGTCGTCGACGAGCAGCTCGGCGCCCGTGCCGGTCTTCATGATCGTGCCGATCTCGAGGACGTAGGCGCGGTCGGCGATGGAGAGCGCCATGTTCGCGTTCTGCTCGACCAGCAGAATCGTCGTGCCGGCGGCGTTGAGCTCCTTGATGATGTCGAAGATCTCCTGCACGAGGATGGGAGCCAGGCCCATGGAGGGCTCGTCGAGCATGAGAAGGTCGGGCTTGCTCATGAGGGCACGACCCATGGCGAGCATCTGCTGCTCGCCGCCGGAAAGCGTGCCGGCCATCTGGCCCATGCGCTCCTTCAGGCGCGGGAAGTGGTCGTAGACGACCTCGAGCGTCTCCTTGTTCTCGGCATCGGAGCGGGTGTAACCGCCCATGTCGAGGTTCTCGGCGACGGACATGTTCTGGAAGACGCGACGGCCCTCGGGGCACAGTGCCAGGCCGCGCTCGACGATCTTGTGGGCCTTGACGCCGACGATGGACTCGCCCTTGAACTCAACAGAACCCTGATCGGGCTTCAGCAGGCCGGAGACGGTGTTCAGCGTGGTGGACTTGCCGGCGCCGTTCGCGCCGATGAGCGTGACGATCTCGCCGCGGTTGATCTCGAACGAGATACCGCGGACCGCCTTGATGGCGCCGTAGCTCACGTGGATGTCCTGGACGGAAAGAAGGGTATCGGCCACGTTAGTTCACCCCCTGCTTGCCAAGGTACGCCTCGATGACCTTGGGGTTGTTCTGGATGTCCTCGGGCGAGCCCTTGGCGATGATACGGCCGTAATCGAGCACGCACACGACCTCGCAGACGCCCATGACCAGCGACATATCGTGCTCGATGAGCAGAATGGCGATCCCGAACTCGTCGCGGATGCGCTGGATGTTCTCCATGAGCTCCTCGGTCTCGGCGGGGTTCATGCCGGCCGCGGGCTCGTCGAGCAGCAGGACCTTCGGCTGCGTGGCCAGCGCGCGCAGGATCTCGAGCCTGCGCTGGGCGCCGTACGGGAGGTTGCCGGCCTGGGTGGAGGCGAACTTGCGCATGTCGAAGATGTCGAGCAGCTCGAGGGCCTTCTCGTGGAACTCGGCCTCCTGCTTCCAGTGGCTCGGGAGGCGCAGCACGTCCTCGAAGAGCCTCGTCTTCATGGAGCTGCCGAAGCCGACCAGAACGTTCTCCTCGACCGTCATCTGGGAGAAGAGGCGGATGTTCTGGAACGTGCGGGCGATGCCCATGCGGTTGACCTCGGTCACCGACTTGTCGGCCGTGTCGATGCCGTCCAGCAGGATGGTGCCGCGCGTCGGCTTGTACACGTTGGTGAGCAGGTTGAAGACGGTGGTCTTGCCGGCGCCGTTCGGTCCGATGAGGCCCCCGATCTCGGTGCGGCCGAGGGCGATGTTGAAGTTGTCGACGGCGGTGAGGCCGCCGAAATCGATGCCGAGGTTCTTGGCCTCGAGCACAGGCGGCAAATCGACGTCGCGCTCGGTCATGAGGTTCGGGGACTTGGGCTCGACGAGCTTGACGTCGCCGCGGATGGACTTACTCATTGCCGGCCACCTCCTTTGCGGGCTCGGCGGGCGCGGCCTTCTTCTTCCACGGGAAGTCGCGGTTCACGATGCGCTCGATAACGCGCGACATCGAGAAGTCGTAGCTGCCGAGAAGGCCCTGCGGACGGAAGATCATCACAAGGATGAGGACCACGGCGTAGACGACCATACGATAGGTCGAGAAGGCGCGCAGCGCCTCGGGCAGAATCGTGAGGACCGTGGCCGAGACGACGGAGCCGAGCATGGAGCCCATACCGCCTAGGACGACCATGACCAGGATCTCGACGGACTTCATGAAGCCGAACTTGGACGGGTCCATGACGCCGATGCAGCCGGCGTAGAGGGCGCCGCCGACGCCCGCGAAGAACGCGGAGACGACGAAGGCCAGCGTCTTGTAGTACGTGGTGTTGACGCCCGCGGCCTCGGCCGCGATCTCGTTGTCGCGGATGGCCAGGATGGCGCGACCGTGGCGGGACTTCATCATCGTGTGGATGAGGAAGATGACGATGGCGACGACCAAAAAGACGTTGAGGAAGTTGGTGTAGCCCGGGATGCCGGAGAGGCCCTTTGCGCCGCCGGTGAGCGTGAAGCCGAGAACGTCGTCGATGTTGTTGATGACGACGCGGATGATCTCGGCGAAGCCCAGCGTGATGATGGCGAGGTAGTCGCCCTTGAGGCGCAGCGCCGGGATGCCGATGATGAGGCCGCAGATGGCCGCGCAGACGCCGCCGAAGAGCACGCCGCAAGCGAACAGGGCGATGGCCGCAGGGCTCGCGCAGGAAGCCATGACCTTGGTGCTCACGCCGAAGACGGGCATCATCTTGATGATGAACAGGGCGCCGGCATAGCCTCCGACGCTCATGAATCCGGCATGGCCGAGCGGGAGCTGGCCCAGGTAGCCGGTGGCGATGTTCAGCGAGACGGCCATGATGATGTAGATGCCGACCTGCTCGAGCACGCCGGACTGGTAGCGGTTGACGACGCCGCCCGAGATCATGGCCTCGCCGATGACGAGGAAAAGCAGCACGAGCACGGCGTTGATGGCGTAGCGCGCGGGCATGGGCAGCGATTTGTACTTGTCAGAGGCGGAGCCGGCCGAAACGGTGAGCACCGGGCGCTCCTCGCCCTTGTTGTAATAATCCTTCATGGATGCAGCACCCCCTAGACCTTCTCCGTCATGGGACGGCCCAGAAGGCCCGTCGGCTTGAAGATAAGAACGATGATGAGCAGCAGGAAGACGACGGCGTCCTGCCAAACCGAGAGGCCGATGGCCGAGACGAAGACCTCGGCGAAGCCGACGATGAGGCCGCCGATGACGGCGCCGGGGATGGAGCCGATGCCGCCCAGGACCGCCGCGACGAACGCCTTGGTGCCGAGCATGATGCCCATCGTAGGGGTGACCTGCGTGTAGGCCATGCAGTACAGGACCGAGCCGATGCCGGCGAGCGCGGAGCCCACGGCGAAGGTGAACGAGATGGTGTGGTTCACGTTGATGCCCATGAGGCGCGCGGCGCCCATATCCTCGGAGACGGCGCGCATGGCCTTGCCGAGCTTGGTCTTCTGCACGAGGAAGGTGAGCACGGCGGTTGCCGCGGCGGTCACGAGGACCGTGAGGATGGCGCGGCCGGAGAGACTCGCGTCGCCAAGGCTCACGCTGCCGAAGTCGCCGAAGGACGGGACGACCTTGGCCGCGGCGCCAAAGACGAGCTGGCCGCCGTTCTCGAGGAAGTACGAGACGCCGATGGCCGTGATGAGGATCGACAGACGCGGTGCGTCGCGCAGCGGCGCGTAGGCGATCTTGTCGATGACGACGCCGAGCAGCATGCAGCCGAGGACCGAGAGGATCGCGGCGATCGCAGGCGGCAGGCCCAGAACGCTCATGGCGATCCAGGCGATGTAGCCTCCGACCATGATGATGTCACCATGGGCGAAGTTCAGAAGCAGGATGATGCCGTACACCATGGTGTAGCCGAGGGCCACGAGGGCGTAGATGCTGCCCAGCGAGAGGCCGTTGAGCAGCTGTGTGATGAACGTCACGGCAAGCACTTCCCTTCCGACAATTTTCAGATGTCCGATATTGCAAGAAGGGCACCGAGGGGCTCATCGCCTCTCTCGGTGCCCCCCATTTGACGTGCGGGGTCAGCCCGTAGTTACGGCTGGATGGTGGTCTCGATCTCCTCAACGCCGTCCTTGAAGGTGATGACGAGCGTGGACTTCTGCGGGTCACCGGTGCCGGCGAAGGAAATGGTGCCGGTCACGCCATCGACCTTGGCCGCGGCGATACCGTCGACGACGGCCTGCTTGTAGTCGTCGGAGCCGGGGGTGCCGCCCTTCTCCTCGGCAGCCTTGATGCCGGCGCACACGATGGCGGCGGCGTCATAGCCGAGAGCGTTGAAGTTGGTGGGGGCGGAACCGTACTCGGCCGTGAAATCGGTGATGAACTTTTGAACGGCGGTATCGGGGTTGGAGGAGACAAAGGAGGAGCAGTAGAAGCAGCCCTCGAGGTCGGCGGCGGAAGCGTAGTCCTGCTCGCCGCCGATGACGCCGGACCAGCCGTCGGCGCCCAGGAAGACGCCCTTGTAGCCGAGCTGACGTGCCTGGGTCACGATCATGCCGTCGTCCTGGTAGTAGTTGGAGGAGAGGATGGCGTCCGGGTTGGTGGCGATGAGGCTGGTCAGCTGCGCGTTGAAGTCGGTGGAACCGGAAGCATAGCCGGCCTCGGTGCTGACGGTCAGGCCCTTGGCCTTGGCCTCCTCGACGAAGGCGTCCTTGACACCGGAAGCGTAGTCGTCGCCGTTATCGTAGATGGCGGCAACGGTCTTGTAGCCCTTCTGGGCGGCGAAGTCGGCCATGACCTTGCCCTGGAACGGGTCGGTCACGCAGGCGCGGAAGTAGTTGCTGCCGTAGGAGATAACGTCGGCGGTGGTGGCGGAGGGGGTAACGCAGGGCATGTTGTCCTCGGCGGCCTTCTGGGCAACGGCGATGGTCGGCTTGGAGGTGACGTCGCCGACGATGGCGGTCACGCCGTCCTCGACGAGCTTGTTGTAGACGGTGACGGCCTCGGTGGCGTCGCCCTTCTCGTCCTGGACGTCGGTCTCGACCTGCTTGCCGTTGATGCCGCCGTCAGCGTTGAGCTGCTTGATGTAGAGCAGCGCGCCGTCGCGGCAGGAGGTGCCGTACTGGGCGACGGAGCCGGAGAGCGGGCCCATGATGCCGACCTTGATGGAACCGTCGGAAGAGCCGGAGCTGCTGGAGCTGGAACCGCAGCCCGCGAGGCCGAGGCCCGCGGCGACGAGGCCGGAGACCTCGAGGAACTGGCGACGGGAAACGTTGGTGTTCATGACTTTCTCCTCCCTTGTGGGTTAACGCGCTCATTGAGCAGTAAGGAGAATAATGCGCCGCAGTTCACCTACCCTGCGGCATTAAGATGAGCTTAAATACGGCGAAACATAAATAAATGATTTTGTAATAAACAACCGTTCAGCAGGCCCGATCAAGCCTTTCGCCGATGTTTCACAACAAGCGTCGCAATACCGATGCCTGTCACATACCCGCACAGATCAAGGACGACGTCGCGGACGGCGCCGCTGCGGCCCGGGACGAACAGCTGCAAGGTCTCGTCTGCCACAGGAACGAGCGCGAAGGCGCAGAGCGCGGCGATGAGAGGGCGTCTCGAAGGCTCTCGCCACCTGAAGAGGCTCTTCACGAAGTTGAGCGCGCCGAGGCCGAGCACCGCATACTCGGTGAAGTGCGCCGTCTTGCGGATTATGAACGTGCAGGTATCCGCGTCGATGATGCCGATGAGGTTGAAAAGGGGCAGCAAGAACCCGTAGACCGAGCCGCTCTCGGACTGCGAAGCCGGCCCCTGCATGAGGGAATGCCCCCATATGAAGCAACACCAAAGCGCAAGGAAAACTCCCCAGCAGATCACCGGGGAGCCGAGTCGACAAACGCGCTTTTCTCGATCAAAGGCACTCACTGGCCTTAAGCCTCCCTGACCATCGGGGGCTCCATGAAGTGTTTCGCAACATAAGGCTTACGAATCTGGCCGGTCGAGCGCGTGGAGACGGGGTTGAGCTCCCTCGTGCTCGCGCCGCCCTCAAGAAGGCGCAGGAAACGACCGGCCGCCTTGCGCGTGGCCTTCGACGAGTTGTGACTGAACTCCTCATTGATGAGGTAATCCACGTAGGTCTCCGTGTCGACGACCTCCGGGTGGCCGGCAGGCGTCTTAAACGGCAAAAACGTCGTCTGCTGAGCGAGGCCATCGGGCTCGTCGAGGGTGTCCATGTCGCCCACGATGTCGCAGAACGGCATGGAGATAGCGTCGCCGGCCGCCGTGTCGTGGGCGTTCAGGCGCTCGTCCATCGACCTCAGCGCGGAGGCCCACACGTCGTCCGCGAAGCTGTCGTCGGCGGAGCGGACCTCGGGATACTCGCCCTCGTCGACGAACGCCAGGCGCTGCGAGATATCACCGTGCATGAACTCGGAGGGGTTCTTGGCCGCCTCGACGAGACGCTCCTTGCCGCTCATGGCCTTGAAGTCGGAAGGGATGGCGAGCATCTCGCCGGAATCGCCGGCCACGTAGTCGTCGATCTTGCTGATGGAGCCGATGCCGACCGAGATGTTCCACCAATCGGTTCCAACATCGGCGACGGTGCCGTCGGGACGCTCGATGACGGGCAGGCCGTCCATCATCTCGGCATTGATGCGCTCGCGCAGTGCCTTGGCGACGCCTTGTGCGCGGCCGCCGAGAGACGTGTGGTGACCGTGCTTTTTCTGCACGTACGCCTGGGCGATCTGCTCGTAGTCCTCGGATGCGGTGCCCTGAGCGTCGGAGGCGGCGGATAGGTCGGCAGTGGCGCCCGCGGGCTCCTCGTCATAGGCAGCGGAAACCTGCGGAAAAGGAGACGCCATGACGAACGAATCGTCGAAAGAAGCCTGGGCCGCCTGGACGGACTGCCCGGCATCGAGGTTGTCGGAGAAGATGTGCTTGCCCTCGGAAAGGTACGCGTCGACGATGTCGTTGTCCTGGAGCGCGGCATCCCTGGTAAGGAGCGAGTGGCAGACGATGCCGGAAACGACGCCCGTTACAACGGCGCCGCCGAGGGCGCCCGCAACGAACGCGGTGGTCGGGTTGGAGAAAACACCGCCGGCGACCTCATCAAGGGTAAGAGCATGGGCGGGAACAGGCGCAGACGCAACCGCAAGCCCCGCAAGACCGGCGATCGCCGCCGGATTCCTTCTCATCCTCATGACCCGTACCCTTCGCACCTAAAGCGGCGGAACACGGACGAACCTATGGGTTGCTACAAAAATCCTCTTGCAAAGGTTCCGATGGTGAGAACGCAAGGAATTTGAGTGATGCGGTTGGGTTCGTTTTAGGTGTGTTTGCCGCTGCAACATTGAATTTCTTTGTAACTATAGCGCAGCTACCACGGCCGAGGGACACAAATTCGAACGTTTCTCAATCAACGCGTGAGCGACAAAAAAGCGGGGCACGCAAGGTGCCCCGCGCACGATAACGCAGCAGGTCGGCAATGCATTCCGGCGCAAAACCGCGCTACGAGACGTAGTCGGTCTGCTGGGCCTTCTTGGCGCTCTTGATGAGGAACTCGCGGTTGTCGTTCGTGCCCTTGAGGCCCTTGACGAGCGCGTTGGCCGCGCGCTCGGTGTTGTTCATGTTCGCCATGACGCGGCGGATGCCCCACACGAACGGCTGGTACTCGGCCGGGATGAGCAGGTCCTCGTTGCGCGTGCCGGAGCTCACGGGGTCGATGGCCGGGAAGATGCGCTTGTCGGCAAGGTCGCGGTCGAGTTTGAGCTCCATGTTGCCTGTGCCCTTGAACTCCTCGAAGATGACCTCGTCCATCTTGGAGCCGGTGTCCACCAGCGCGGACGCGATGATGGTGAGCGAGCCGCCGTTCTCGATGTTTCGCGCGGCTCCGAGGAACTTCTTGGGCGGGTAGAGCGCGGCGGAATCGACGCCGCCGGAAAGGATTCGGCCGCTCGCGGGCATCGCGAGGTTGTAGGCGCGGGCAAGACGGGTGATGGAGTCGAGCATGACCACGACGTCCTCCCCCATCTCGACGAGGCGCTTCGCGTGCTCGATGACGAGCTCGGACACCTTGGTGTGGTTGCTCGCCGGCATATCGAACGTAGAGGCCACGACCTCGCCCCTGATGGAGCGCTGCATGTCAGTGACTTCCTCGGGGCGCTCGTCGACCAGAAGGCAGATCAAGTGGACCTCGGGGTTGTTCGCGGCGATGGAGTGGCACATCTTCTTGAGGACGGTCGTCTTGCCGGCCTTCGGCGGGCTCACGATAAGGCCGCGCTGGCCCTTGCCGATGGGGCTCACCAGGTCGATGGCGCGGCCGGTGACGGAGTCCTTGCCGTGCTCCATGACCAGGCGCTCGTTCGGGAAGATCGGGGTGAGGTCACGAAAACGAGGGCGTGCCTTGAGGCCCTCGGGAGAGTGCCCGTTGACCGTCTCGACCTTTATGAGCGGCGGGTACTTGGCGTTGTTGCGGTTGGGTCCGACGGTGCCCGTCACGCGGTCACCGGGTCGCAGGCCGGTGTTGCGGATCATGGCCTGGTGCACGAAGCAGTCGTCGTCGCCGGCCATGTAATTACCGGTGCGCAGCCAGCCGGAGCCCTCGTTGCCGATCTCGAGAATGCCGTTGACCGGGCGGAACCCCTCGGCGCGGGCGGCCGCGTTGTAAACGGCCTCGATAAGCTCGGGCTTGCGCAGGCCCGCATACTCGATCTCGAGCTCAGCGGCCTTCGCGCGAAGGTCGGCGACCTTCATCGCCGAGACCTCGTCCATGGAAAGGGACGGCTCGGCGTTGAAATCGCGGTTGCGCTTGTTGCGCTTGTTGTTGCGATCGCGGCGGTTGTTGCCGTTGCCCTGGCCGTTGTTGTTCTGGTTGTTGTTGCCCTGCTTCTGGTCGCCGCCGTCGCGATCGAACTTGTTGCGGCGGTTGCGGCGGCCCCGGCGGCCGCCCTGCTCGCCATCGGCGGCGTCGCCATCGGCCTTGACGGGAGCGGGCTCGGACTTAGCGGAGTCGCTTGCTTGGGAACCGTCGGCCGGCTTCGAGGGGGTCTTCTCCTGCTCGGACTGCTTCGCCTGGGAATCGGCCTCGGTGAGCGTGGTCGCCGGCATGGGGGTGGGCTCGGAGCTCGCCTGGGTGGCCTCTTGGGTCATGCGGGTCATCTCGTCCGCGTCGGCCTTGGGCTCAGAGGCGGCCTTGGGGTCGCCCTTGGCCTCGGGCGCAGCCTCAGGCGCGGCCTTAGGCGCGGTGCCCTCGGAGGCGGAAACCTCGTCCTCGGTCTTGGCCTTCGGCTTGCGCCCGCGACGCTTGGGCTTCTCGGGAGTTGCCTCGCCGGCAGGCTCCGAGGCGACCGCAGGGGCGTCTCCCTTGGGCTTCTCGGCCGCGGCCTCAGAGGTCTTAGCCTCGACGGCCGCGGGAGCCTCCTCGGCCTTCACTTTGCGCGGGCGGCCGGGACGGCGCTTGGGTTTTTCCTCCGCGGCCTCGCTTTCCTTGGCATCAGCCTTCTCGGCGGAATCGGCAGCTTTCTTCACGGTCTTGCGGGTACGCTTCTTGGGCGCAGCCTCAGGCTCGATATTCTCTACAGCTACCTGGGTCTCGTTATCTTGCGGCATATAAAATACCTCTCTGAAAAACGCGGCCACTAAGGCAGGCCGCACAGCCATAATCGGTAAATGAAAGGAAACGGGGGCCCACGGCACCGAGCGCACTGGATTCGATATGCAAAAGGGAATCAAATAGGCGCGGGTCTCTAAAAAACGCCCGCCGAAACCACTTGCCACTATACCAGCACAAACGGTCGTCCGCAAATCTCGGCGCGCGCTCGGCGCCACGCTTTGCTCACCGTATAGGATTTACGCCCGAAAATCAGGAACCATGGACGTACGAATGTCCGAGTTGCCATGCCCTCGAGCAACGGAGCATCCAAATCACCGGCCCCACGCCTAAAAAACGCCGCCCTGCTAAAAAAGGGCGGCGACAAAGTTTAAACAGCAAAAGCCCGAGGTTAGTCGCGGGGCTTGCGAACCTTACGGCGAACGACGACGTCATCGATGACGCGGGCGAGCTCCTCGACGCGCTTCTTGCCGGCGTCGGTGAGGCACACGCTGGTCGTGTGCTGGCCGGAAGCCTCGCGCGTGCGCTCGACCAGGCCGAGGTCGCAGAGGGAGGACACGCTCATGGAAACGGTCGGCTGCAGGAGCCCGAGCGCATCGACGAGCTGCATGATGGTCATCGAATCCTCGTCGGAAGCATAGATGCCGAGAAGCACAAGATCGCCCGCTTTGCAGAACACGGAGCCCATGGCGTCGACGTACTTGCAGATACGCTCGGGAGATGTGCGGGAAAGCGCCTTGCCGTTGGGGATCTGCGCACGGGTGAGGCCGGAAAGCTCGACGACGGCCTCGCGCCCGGCGTCGGAGATGCTGCAGACGACGTTACGGCGATCCTTGGCGCCCTCGCCGCGCTCGATGTATCCCAGGCCCGAGAGGTGATTGGTGCGGTGGGTCATCGTCGGGCGCAGGGCGCCCTGGTACTCGGCAATCGCCGACGTCTTGATGGGCTCGTTGGCCACATCGAGCCTGCAGAGAATCGCGAACTCCTCGAACGTCAGCCGCTTCTTCGAATCGACGGACTGGCGAACGATGTTGTACGCCCTTCTCACCGACATGTACTCACGAAGATCCATTGTGATACCCCTGTTGTGTATATCTTTGATGCCATGCCGCCGGAGCCCAAAAGAAAAGCGCCGGACGGGTCGTGATTATACGAAACGTGCGCGGGAATTAAGCTTTTCCCACGCACGGTACATAAAATAGAAATATAAATCTCTGTATATTGCCAACCAAGTGGAGCTGCGGGTCGTTTGCCTTACATTGCCTGGGGCGCGCTCACGCCGATGAGGTTGAGGGTAAGGGCGAGCACGCGGCGCGTCGCGTCGACCGCGGCGAGACGCGCGCGGCTGAGGCCGGCGTCCAGGGGACGGCCCTCGCTCGGAAGAACCTGGCAGGCGGCATAGAAAGAGTGGAAGTGCGCGGCGAGCTCCTCGGCGTAGTGCGTCAGGCGGAACGGGGCGCGATCGCGGGCGCAGGACTCGACGAGGCTCGGCAGTTCGGCGAGCTTACGGGCAAGCGCGGCCTCGGCGGCGTCGGTAAGAAGGCCCAGGTCGTAATCGGCGCCGATGGCACGCTCGGCCACGGCATCCATACCGAGCTCGGCGGCCTCCTCGACGTCCACGCCCGCGGCGCGGCGCAGGATGGAGCAGATGCGCGCGTGCGCGTACTGAACGTAATAGACGGGGTTCGTGTTGTCCTGGCGCTTAACGGCCTCGATGTCGAAGTCGATCATCTGG
>CAVDQW010000220.1:0-6241 GCA_963610995.1 bacterium
GCCGCGGGGAGAGCCGCCGCCGAAACCGCCGGACCTACCGCCGGAGCGGCCACCGCCGCCACCGCCGGAAAAGCTGCCGCCTCCGCGGCCGCCGCCCGAGAAACCGCCTCCGCCGTGGCCGCCGCCACCGCCGGGTCCGCCTGATCTGCCCACGTGAGGCTCCTTTCGGCCGAGTGAACCAGAATTGTCAGTACTGCACTCGATTATCCCCGATTCGACCTGCGGCGCGTTCGGCACCCGGGACTTCTCGTCAAACGGCGTTTGAACGTTACGGCCGACCCGTGTCCGCAGCGCCGAGGCGCCTTCTCGTTGGCGGTATGCGCCCCCAGACTCCGTGCGCTCGAGAAAGCCGCGTTACCGCATGCCTTCGCGCCGCGCGCCCCGTCGCGACAACAAAAAACCGCCGCCCCGTGAAGGGCGGCGGCGATAAGACGAAGGGACTGTCCCTGTGTCTTGTTTAGGCGTTCAGAGCGGCGTTGACGGCAACGGCGCAGGCGACGGTGGCGCCGACCATGGGGTTGTTGCCCATGCCGATGAGGCCCATCATGTCGACGTGCGCGGGCACCGAGGAGGAGCCGGCGAACTGGGCGTCGGAGTGCATACGGCCCATGGTGTCGGTCATGCCGTAGGAGGCGGGGCCGGCGCCCATGTTGTCCGGGTGCAGGGTGCGGCCGGTGCCGCCGCCGGAAGCGACGGAGAAGTACTTCTTGCCGGCCTCGAGGCGCTCCTTCTTGTAGGTGCCAGCGGTGGGGTGCTGGAAGCGCGTCGGGTTGGTGGAGTTACCGGTGATGGAGATGTCGACGTTCTCGTGCCACATGATGGCAACGCCCTCGCGGACGTCGTCGGCGCCGTAGCAGTTGACGGCGGCACGGGGACCATCGGAGTAGGGGATGGTCTCGACGATCTTGAGCTCGCCGGTGAAGTAGTCGAACTGGGTCTTCACGTAGGTGAAGCCGTTGATGCGGGCGATGATCTGGGCGGCGTCCTTGCCGAGGCCGTTCAGGATGACGCGCAGCGGCTTCTGGCGGGCCTTGTTGGCGTTGAGGGCCAGGCCGATGGCGCCCTCAGCGGCGGCGAAGGACTCGTGGCCGGCGAGGAACGCGAAGCACTCGGTGTCGTCGGAGAGCAGCATGGCGCCAAGGTTGCCGTGGCCCAGGCCGACCTTGCGGTCCTCGGCGACGGAGCCGGGGACGGTGAAGGCCTGGATGCCCTCGCCGATGACGGTAGCGGCCTCAGAGGCGCTCTTCACGCCGCGCTTGACAGCGAGGGCGCAGCCGAGAGTGTAGGCCCACTCGGCGTTCTGGAAAGCGATGGACTGGGTGCCGTGAACGATCTCGCGGGGGTTGAAGCCCTTATCGGTGCAGAGCTGCAGGGCCTCCTCGAGGGAGGCGATGCCGTTGTCGGCGAGGCACTTGTTGATCTTGTCGGCGCGACGCTCGTAGCCTTCGAAAGTAACAGCCATGGTTATATCCCTCCCTTTCTACTCGTGAACCGGGAACGTGTTGGCGACGGAGTGGGTCTCCTCGTCGGTGCGCGGGTCGATGTACTTAGCGGCGTTCTCCCACTGGCCGTAGTGGCCCATGGAGCCGGAGATGGCCTCCTCGGGGGTCTTGCCGGCCTTGAGGGCGTCGGTGAACTTGCCGAGGTTGAAGAACTCGAACGCGATGATCTCGTTGTTGTCGTTCAGAGCCATGCGGGTGACGTAGCCCTGGGCGAGCTCGAGGTAACGGGCGCCCTTGGCCTTGGTGCCGAACATGGTGCCGACCTGGGAGCGCAGGCCCTTGCCGAGGTCGTCAAGGGAGGCGCCGACGGGAAGGCCACCCTCGGAGAAGGCGGTCTGGGTGCGGCCGTAGACGATCTGCAGGAAGATCTCGCGCATAGCCACGTTGATGGCGTCGCAGACGAGGTCGGTGTTCAGGGCCTCGAGGATGGTCTTGCCGGGGAGAATCTCGGCGGCCATGGCGGCGGAGTGGGTCATGCCCGAGCAGCCGATGGTCTCGACGAGGGCCTCCTCGATGACGCCCTCCTTGACGTTAAGCGTCAGCTTGCAGGCGCCCTGCTGGGGGGCGCACCAACCCACACCGTGCGTGAGGCCGGAGATGTCGGAGATCTCCTTGGCCTGGACCCACTGACCCTCCTCGGGAATGGGTGCGGGGCCGTGATACGCGCCCTTGGTGACGGGGCACATATTCTCGACTTCAGCGGAATACTGCATGTAATGCTCCTCTCCGTATAAATCCCGCGCGGGCCCATGCGCCCGCGCGACCTTACCGGTCCCCTCAGACCGGTCAGAGCTTGCGGCATGGCCGCATCGCGGCCAATCCTCTTAGGAGTTTACGGCAGAACTTGCTCGAATGTGACGCTCGGGGCCAAAAACTTACCGTCTGCCGTATAATTTGCCCTGTGATTACTGAGAATGACATACCCGTCGGAGCTTGGAAGCTCGCTCTTGCAGGCGCGGCCGCCATTTGGGGCGGCTCGTTCGTCGTGATCAAGGGCGCGCTCGACGTCGTCTCGCCGTGCTGGCTCATGTTCGTGCGCTTTATTTTCTCGGCGCTCATCGTGGGCGTCATCTTCTGGAAGCGCGTGAGGCCTTACCTCGATGCGAGCCACTTGCGCTGCGGCGCGGTGCTGGGGCTTCTTTCCGGCACGGCGTTCGTCGTGCAGAACATCGGCCTGGCCGACACGACGCCGGGGCGCAACGCGTTTCTCACCGCCACGTACTGCGTGATGGTGCCCTTCGTTAACTGGGCCGTCGCGCGCAGGCGGCCGGGCGGCGTGAGCGTCGTGGCCGCGGCGCTGGCCGTCGTGGGCGTGGGGCTGCTCTCGCTGGGCGACGACCTCTCGATCGGCCTGGGGTTCGGAGATGTGCTCACGCTGGTCTCGGCCGTGCTCTACGCGTTCCACATCGTGGCCGTTGCGCGCTTCTCCGACTCCGGCCACGAGGTCATGACCATGACCGTAGTGCAGCTCGCCGTGAGCGCCGTGGTCTCGCTTTGCTGCGCCGTCGTGCTCGAGGGCGCGGTCGACGTCTCTCTCTTCACCTCGCCGGATATGTGGGGCGCGCTGGCCTACCTGGTGCTTCTCTCGTCGGCGCTTTGCATGGTCGTGCAGAACCTGGGGCAGGCGCACGTGCCGCCCGCGCCGGCGTCGCTCATCCTCAGCCTGGAGAGCGTCTTTGCCGTAATGGCGAGCGTCGTGTTCTACGGCGAGGTCGTGACGCCGCGGCTTGCTTGCGGCTTCGCGACGATCTTCGCCGCCGTGCTGGTGAGCGAGGTCGGGGTGCCGGCGCTCGCGTGGATAAAGGCGCGCCTTGGAGCGGCTGACGAGGCCGCCTGCGCGACCGATGCGCCCGTGCAGGCCGAGGAGGTCGACGCGTAATGGCTCTCCTCGTGCTTCTATGCGCCGCCGTCGTGACGACCGGCGCCGCGCTCGTCATCCCGCAACCCAAGAACATCCGCGTGCGTCAGCTTGCGGTTGCTTACTGGGCGGTCGTCCTTGTCCTGCTCGCGGCAGCCGTCGTGGACTCCCTCGACGAGGGCGGCGTGAGCCTCGGGACGTTCCTGCACTTCGACCACCTCGCCGAGCATGCCGCCATCGGCGTGCTCGTGGCCGCGGTGGTGCTCATCGCGTGGACGATTTTCTGCCTGTTCAACGGCTTCGGAAGGAGCGGCGACGACAATGATCCAAGAGATCGGCGATAAGGCCTACAACAACCAGTTCGTGGTCTGCGAGCCGAAGGGCGACGATTATCTGCTGCACTACCGCGACCGCGGCTGCCTGGCGCGCGTGACCTCCCGCGGCGGAGCCGACGCATGGGCCGAGGGCAACGCCTTCGACCTGCCGCGCGTTCGCGATTACGTCAGGATGCCCGCGAAGGTGACGTATTTGTTCGAGGTGGGCGGCGAGCGCTTCTTCCTGGCGCTCGATGACGAGGTCGAGGCGCCCGAGGGCTTTGGCTACGAGGCCGTCAACTGGCTTCGCTACGCCGACCCCGCCCACCTGCTCTTCGCGTCCGTAACGGGCAGCCAGCTCGACCGCTGGTACCGTGACAACCGCTTCTGCTCGCGCTGCGGCCATCCCACTGAGCTGGGCCCCCGCAGCCGCGAGATCGTGTGCCCCGAGTGCGCGAAGATCACCTATCCCAAGATCTGCCCGGGCATCATCTGCGCCGTGACCGGCCGTGACGAGGCCGGCGAGAAGATCGTCCTCACGCGCTACAACGGCCGCACCACCGCGCTGTGGGCGCTGGTCGCCGGCTTCTCCGAGATCGGCGAGCCGCTCGAGGACACCGTGCGCCGCGAGGTCATGGAGGAGGTCGGTCTGCGCGTCAAGAACCTGCGCTTCTACAAGAGCCAGCCGTGGAGCTTCTCGGACACGCTGCTCGTCGGCTTCTGGGCCGAGGTCGACGGTGACCAGACCATCACCGTGGACCACGAGGAGCTCAAGGAGGCCCGCTGGTTCCACCGCGACGAGATGACCCTCGAGCGCGTGAGCGACCAGGTGAGCCTTACCGGCGAGATGATCGAGCAGTTCCGTCTCAACGGGATCCCCGAGTAGGGGAGCGAGGCCGCGCGGTTGGCTTTGGTCATCGACCCCGCATCGGGGGGATTTCGCCGCTCGCCAGGAAAGCAATAGTTTGTTTGTCTGACTAGACGGAAAGCCCGTAGGCCTCTGGCCTGCGGGCTTTTCTGTGCGTAGCCGCTGTCTTCTCGCCAAACGTGCCGATCGCTTTCTTACTTGGTGCGGCATCCGCAACGTTGGCGCTCATGTCTTGTGCCCAAAGCGTTTTGGCGACGACAAATGAATCCGTAAGACGAGAATCTGTTGTCGCCGTTTCCGCAGGTAATTGACAAATAGGAAAAAAAGGAAAAAATAGGAAAGAAAGGAAACACATGAAAGGAATCGGCCGATGAGACAGGACTCTGTGTTCTCGCCCTCGTTTGGGAATCGCCCTTCATGCCTCGTGGGACGCGAGCCGATTCTTCAGACCCTTCTCGCGGGGCTCGAGTCAGCTTCTGGCAGCAAGGGGCGCTCGACCGTGCTCTTGGGCCAAAGAGGCAGCGGAAAGACCGTGTTGCTCTGGGAGCTTGCTGAGCGCGCGGCTTCCCTCGGTTATGTCGTGTCCACGCCGACGATCGTCTCGGACAGCCTGCTTTCCAGAATCGTTGAGAAGATCCAAGACACTGGAGAGAAGGCCCTCGGCCGCGAGCCGGCTCGCTTGACCGGGGGCAGCGTTGAGGTGCTCGGGTTCTCGGTCGGTCTTGAGTTCAGTCGCGAGGTCCAAGAGACCAAGTCTGACCAGTTCAAACTTACGCAGCTGGTAAGGCGGCTCAGCTCGTCGGGCCATGGGACGCTTATCCTCGTCGACGAACTGCAGGCCAATTCCGCCGATGTCCGTGAGCTCGTCTCCGTCTATCAGGAACTCGTCGGCGAGGGGCTTGACGTCGCGCTGGTCATGGCAGGTCTGCCGGGCGCGGTTTCCGCAACGCTGAACGACAAGGTGCTCACCTTCCTCAACCGTGCTAGCAAGCTGTCGTTGCCGCCGCTCAAAATTGGTGACGTGGCGGCGTTCTACCGCGCGTCGTTTGCCGGGCTCGGCCTCGCCCTGAGCGACGAGCAGGTGCGCAAGGCCGCTGAATTCACGGAGGGCTCGCCTTACCTCCTGCAGCTCGTCGGCCACGGAATCGTGCTTAATGCCGATGAGGGCGGCGCCTTAAGTGACGATAGGCTGGGCCTCTCGCTGCAGGAGGCCGCTTCCGAGTTCGAGAACGACGTGTGCGAGACGACCCTGGCGGCTTTGTCCGAGACGGACATCCGCTTTCTGGTGCGGATGGCGGAGGACGAGCGCGAAAGCTCGGTGGCAGATGTGGCCAAGCGCATGGGCGTCAGCCCGGACTACGCCCAGAAGTACCGCAAGCGGCTCATAGACGCCGGCGTCATCGAGTCGTCCGGTTGGGGCAAGGTGCGGTTCTGCGTGCCGTACCTCGCCGACCATTTGAGGCGGGACTACGTCTGAGTTCGCCTTATGTAGCCGGCGGGTTTTATCGCCCGCGCCTATTCACGGCAAAGCGGTTCTGCTAATCGATGACAGGTGAGTGGCCAGCCGCAAAACAGCAAAGCCCGCGGGCCTGTGACCTGCGGGCTTTGTTTGCTTGACGAACGTAAAATCGCGGGCCTGCCTCGCGTCTCTTGCTACGCGGCGCGCAGACGGTGGAGGGCCACGGCGACGCCGAGCAGG
>CAVDQW010000221.1:0-2987 GCA_963610995.1 bacterium
CGCACGACGCTCGCGCCCAGGTCACGGGCGCGCTCTGCCGCGGCGGCGAGAAGCACTCCGGCCACGTGGCGGCCGCGTGCCGCCGGGTCGACGGCGAGCAGGTGATAGGTGGCCGCCTGCCCCTCGGGGAGGGGCTCCCAATCCGGGCCGCCCTGGCCTCGGCCGTGGCCGGGAAGCCAGCCGTCGCCCATGTCGTCGTCGAAGTCAACGGACACGGCGCCCAGGATCTCGGCCGTCGCCGGGTCGAGAGCCGCGAGGGTTATGCCCTCGCCGAGGAGCTTTTGCGCGAGGCCCTCGGGCGGCCAGAGGCCTTGCGCCCAACCGCTCGTGCCGGGACGTGCGCACACATGGGCGTACAGGTCGTCCACGGCATCGGCCCAGGAGTCGTCGATGGGAACCACGAGCACGTCGGAGGGGGCGTCGACGCCGCGGACCGGGTGCCTTACGTCGTTCATGCCGATGGTCTCGAGCAGCACCTCGGCCATGACCTCGGGCGCCTCCTTGGGGATGGTGTGGCCGGCCTCGGGCACGATGTAGGTCTGGGCGCCCGGGATGGCCGCGGCGATTCGCTCGGTCTCCTCGGGCAGGATGCAATCGAACTCGCCGGCCATCACCGTGACGGGGCAATGGATGGAGCCGAGCGTTTCCGCGCCGATCTGCGGCTGGTCGACCATGAGCTGCAGCAGCTCGGCGATTGCGCCGGCTTCGGCGGGGGAGGGCACGGCGTTGCCGTCCTCGTCCACCTCGCCTTCCCAGCCCTCGGCGGCCCATGCGGCGTTCGCCGCGGCAGCCTCGGCCATGAACCGTGTGTCTTCCTCAGGAAGGCCCTCGGGCGTCAGGTTCGCCCCCGACGCGGTCACGCTGAGCACGTGCTCGCCCCAGTCGCGGGCGAGAAGCAGCCCGAGGATGCCGCCGTCGGAGAAGCCCAGCACATGGCAGTCCCAGACGCCGAGGCGGTTCATCACCTCAACGGCATCGGAGGCCATGAGCTCGTAGGAGAGCGGCGCCGTGCCGCGCGTGGACTCGCCCTGCGCGCGCGAATCCACCGCCACGACCGCGCGGCCAGTGGCCACGACGGCGTCGATGACGGGGCCGAAGATGCCGTGCTCCTCTCCGTTGCCGTGGAGCATGAGGACGGGCGGCACCTCGCCGGAGATGCCGAAAGGCGCCCCGGGCTCGTCTCGCGTGCCGTGGGGCGCGTAGACGAAGGCTGCGATGCTCGCGCCGTCGGAAGTGGGCACGTCCACTCGGGCGACGAGGTTCGCGGTGGGGCGCGCGTAGGGGCGCGGCACGTGGACGGGCGGGGGAGTGGCGCTCATTCGAGTCTCCTTGTCGTGTTTCCCTGGAATTCGCGGTTGTGCGCGCCTTTGCTGCGGCGCGTGGCGCACAACCCCTCAAAACAGGGTGAATCTGCCTAAAAAACGGGGTTGTGCGCCCCGTTGCTTGAGCGCGGGGCGCACAACCCCAAAATATCGGGGGATTATTGCCGAGACGTTGGTTATTTGCCCTTCTTCATCTGGCTCGGGTGCTTCTCGAAGAAGTCGAAACGAGGAGGCAACGCGACGATCGCGTGCTCGCCGGCGGCCTCGCCGTTGAGGGCGGCCAGCTCCGTCGGCCCCTCGAAGGCGTGCTCCCAGCTGAAGAACACGTCGGCGTCGAAGTTCATGTGCTCGCAGATCTTCTCGCAGCCGGAGGGCACGGCGGGATGCATGAGCAGCGCGACCGTGCGCAGGGCGCAGAAAGCGTCCGCCAGTGCCTGCGCGTAGGCCTCGTCATCGCCCTTGGCTGCCTTGCTCGCGTCGTCCCAGCGCTTGTTCTCGGCGCGGCAGAAGTCCTCGGCGATGCCGATGGCGCCGTGGGCGTCGAAGCCGTGGGCCGCGACCTCGAAGTCGAGCGTGGCCTTGCGGCAGGCCTCGACGACCTCGGCGTGCGGCGCCTGCGCGGGCAGGTGCGCGTCGCACACGTTGGCCGCGCCGTAGAAGCAGCTGCGGGCAAGGCGGTTGAAGATGTTCGTGAGGAACGCCGACTCCTTGAGGGCGGGGTCCACGATGCGCGGGTCGTCCTTGACCAGGACCTCCTCGCCCGTCTTCTTGTCCTTGTGGCTGACGCTCGTGTCGAAGGCCTTGGGGTTGAACGAGACGGCCTTCTGGTCGAGGCCGAGCGAGAGCCAGTGGGCGCGCAGCTGCTCGGGGGTGTAGTAGTCGAGGAGCTCTGCCGCCATGGGCGGCTTGATGGTGCCTGAGGAGCTCGCCTTCTTGTTCATAAAGAGGATGTGGTAGTTGGCGATGGGCGTGTCCTGGAACAGCCCCCAGTCCAGCGCGTCCCACATGGCAGGCTGCGCCACGCAGTAGAAGTAGATGTTGTCCTGGCCGATGAACTGATAGACGCGGGCGTCGTCGGCGCACCACCAGTCGCGCCAGTCGTAGCTGGAGTAACGGTCGCCGCCGGCCTTCTGGTCCTCGCCGAGCGCCGTCTGCGTGAAGCTGATGGGCGCCCACAGGCTCTCGGGCCAGCACCAGACGGTGAGGTCCTTGGTGCCCTCGAGCTCGGGGGCGGGCACGCCCCACTCGATGTTGCCGGTGATGCGGAAAGGCAGCAGACACTTGCCGGTGCGGAAGCGCACGCCGCCGGCGTCGAGCACCTCGCGCGCCTCGTCGCGGGCCTCCCAGTCGGCGAAGGTCACCGAGAAGGACTGCTGGTTGCCCTCGGCCTCGGTGAGGGTGTGGGCGGGGAGCTTCTCCTCAACGGCGTCGAAGGCCTCGCGGAACTTGGTCTGCACGTAGATCACGGGGTCGACGAGCGACTCGCGCACGGTCTTGGTCACGATGGCGCGCACCTGCGGGTCGGCGTCCCACTCGTCCATAAGCTTCTCGAGCTCGGGGCGGAAGGTTGGCAGATCGAAGTACCAGTTGTCAACGGGCCGCAGCTCAGGTGTGGTGCCGGTCAGCTGCGAGACGGGGGCGATCAGCTCCTCGGGGTCGAACTGG
>CAVDQW010000222.1:0-22190 GCA_963610995.1 bacterium
CGACGCGTAATCGCCGCCGCTTGAGAACCGCGTAATGCGCAAGGCCCGTCACCTCCCGGTGGCGGGCCTTTTTGTGTGCCTGCCACGGGTGACAGTCATTGGTGGCAGGTGCGTAGGAAGAGCTGTCGCCATAGACGGCGCCACGGGACACCTGCCACCAATGACTGTCGCCCGTGGCAGGTCGGACCTGCATTGGGGGCAGCCCCTTTTGCAGGTCCGCGAACGCCTGCGATTAGTGACTGTCACCAATCGCAGGCGCCCCGCGCAAAGCGAGACGCCCGCAATCAGAACAAACCTGTCACCACGTGCAGCAGCAGGAACCTGTCACCACGTGCAGCAGCAGGAACCTGTCACCAGCTGCAGCAGAATAAACCTGTCACCAGGTGTTGGCCTGCCACCAATGACTGTCACCCGTGGCGGGTGGGGCGGAGTTAGTGGGCGCGGACGATGGCGAGGGCGACGTCGTGGGCGGCGGTCTCGTAGGCGTCGTCGAGGGCGGGCAGCTCGCAAGAAATGCCGCGGCGCTCGAGCGCGTGCTTAATCAACCAGTCCGTGACCTGCGGATTCTTGGGCAGCACGGGGCCGTGGAAGTACGTGCCCACCACGCCCTTGTGCAGCACGCCCTCGCCCGCGCTGAACTCGTTGTTACCGGTGCCGGCAACGAGCGGGCGGCCGAGCGGCGTCTCGCCCTCGTCCAGGTACGTGCGCCCGCCGTGGTTCTCGAAGCCGACGATGGGCGTCGACGCCACGGGCGAGTCGATGGCCACGTTGTGGATAAGGCGCCCCTCACCGCTGCGGGTCTCGGCGCCGATGATGCCCAGGCCCTCCACCTGCGTGTCCCCCATCATGTAGAAGCGCCCGAGCAGCTGATATCCGCCGCAGATGGCCAGAAGCGCGCCATCGGACTCCACGTACGCGGCGAGCTTCTCCTTCTGAGCCAGTAGTTCCTTGCACACGGCGAGCTGGTCGCGGTCCGCGCCGCCGCCCAGAAGCACCACGTCGGCGTCCGTAAGGTCGAGCTTCTCGCCCATGCGCACCCGGTCCACCACGACGGGAATCCCGCGCCACTCGCAGCGCTGGCGCAGCGACGCGATGTTGCCGCCGTCGCCGTAGAGGTTGAGCGCGTCGGGGTAGAGGTGCACGATGCGCAGCGGCCGGTCCATCTGGGCAGCCAGCCCCGCGTCGGCAACGCACCCCAGGTCGATGCGGGCGTTGCCCCGCAGCGCTATCGGCGTGCCGACCACGCGCTCGGTTCCGTCGAGTCGCTTGAGGTCCGCCGTGACGGTGGGGAAGACGGTGTAGTTGGCAACGGAGTGCAGCTCATGGGCGTCGTCGGCGCCGAAGCACCCGCGCACGGCGTCCTCGATGCCGTCGATGAGCTGCGCGTCGATGCCGGCGTACTTGAGGCGCACCTGCAGGTCGTTCTTGCGCGTGCCGCCAACGAAGACGCGCTCGATGTCCAGGTCGCAGAGCTTCTCGAAGTCCACGTCCCAGATCCACGAGATGTCGTGCCCGTCGGCATCGTTGTCGTTGAGGAAGAACGCCATGAGGTGGCTGTTTGCGGCCTTGACCTCGCTGATCATGCGGTCGAAGCCCGCGGGGTTCTTGGCCAGGTTGCTCACCACGTCGCGGCCGAGCACGTGGAAGGTGCGCATGCGGCCGCCCGCCGGCTCGTACTTGGCGATCGTCTGGTCGAGCTTCTCGGTGCCCGCGCCCACAAACTGCAGCGCCGCGGCCACGGCCGTCACGTTGAACACCATGTACAGGCCGTTGTAGCGCGTCTTCACATGCTGAGAGAAGCCGTCCGGCCCGCAGACGTTCCACGAGTAGCCGCCGCCCTTGCCGCACGCGAGCGCCACGTTGCGGGCGGCGAAGCCGAGCTCCGGGCGCTGCCAGCCGCACTTGGGGCAGCGGTACTTGCCGAGCTGCCCGTAGTGGACGTAGTCGTAATCCAGCGGCGCGTTGCACTTGGCGCAGAAGCGCGAGTCGCTGATGCGGTCCGCCTCGAGGCCCGTGGGCTCATCGATGCCGAAGCCGATGCTCGCGTTGGGCACGCGCTCGGCAATTGCCGCGCACAGGGGGTCGTCGGCGTTGTAGATCAGCGTGGTCGTGGGCGACTTCTCCAGAGCCCGGGCAATGACGTCCTGGGTGTGGTCGATCTCTCCGTAACGGTCGAGCTGGTCGCGGAACAGGTTGAGAAGCACGAGCGCCCGGGGCTTGAGCTGCGGCAACACGCGCACGGTGTAGAGTTCGTCGCACTCGAAGGCGCCGAAGCGCTTCTTGCCGCCCGCGCCCTTGCCGGCGCGACGTCCGGCCACCATGGCCGCCGCGATGCCCGTCTGCATGTTGTTGCCCGCTCGGTTGCACACCACGTCGTAGCCGGCGGCGGCCAGGCCGTCGGCGATAAGGCCGTTCGTGGTCGTCTTGCCGTTGGTGCCCGTGACCACGATGGAGCCGTCGAGGCGCCCGGCGAGGTCGGCGATGACCTGCGGGTCCAGTTTGAGCGCGAGCGTTCCGGGCACGTTTCCGCCGCCGCGCTTGAGCACGCTGGTGAGCCCCCAGTGGGCAACGTCCGCCGCCGCGCAGGCCAGCCCCGTCTTTACGCTCATGTGGACCTCCCGTTTCCGCCGACCTGCAAAAGGGACTGGCCCTTCTGCAGGTCGCTGCGTCATGCATGAATGTTGCAATCTGCCAACTTTGAACAAATCCGAGGTAGAACGCGCGTCGCGACCACCTATACATCGGGGTAATATTAACACTGAGGGCCGACGTCCCCTCGCGCAGCACCCCGCGCGCAGCGTCCGCCCACATCACCTGCAAGCATCGCGAAGGATTGGGCACGGACACCCGCGTGAACCCCCTTATCGTCATACCTTCCTACTGGACCGAGGGCGACCAGCCTGGCCTCGCCGACGAGCTCGGCGAGCGCGGCGCCTACGACTACGCCACGCCCATCGACAAGCCCCTGCCCGAGCTGGAGACGTGCCTGTCGTCTCTCGAGCAGGTCCGCGGCGTCATCCGCGTGGCCGTTCTCGTGGTGGCCGACGAGGCCTGCTACGACGCCGCCCGAGCCCGCGTCAACAGCATCTGCCGCTCCCACCCCAACCTGAACCCGCTGGTCGTGGGCCGCGAGGAGGGCAAGCGCATCGTCGACGTCGTGAGCAAGGTCGCGCCGACCGCCTCCGGCGAGGTCGCCTCCCTGCGCGGCTACGGCGCCATCAAGAACCTGGGCCTGGCCGTGGCGAGCGTCTTCGGCCACGACGTGGTGGTCTACCTCTACGACGACGAGGTCGTGCTCGACCCCGACTTCCTCACCAACGCGGTCTTCGGCCTGGGCGCCTACACGCGCCAGGACCTCAAGATCCTGGCCAAGTCGGGCTTCTTCATCGACGAGAACGACTCGCCCTACGCCAAGACCGCCAAGAGCTGGACCGAGAAGGAATGGACCAAGACGGCCCAGTTCAACAAGGTGATGGAGCGCGCGCAGAAGGCCAAGAACCGCATCACCCGCTCCAACCACATGTGCGGCGGCTGCTGCGCCATCCACGCGGAGGCCTTCACGCGCATCCCGTTCGACCCCTACATCACCCGCGGCGACGACCTCGACTACGTGCTGAACCTCCGCAGCCACGGCGTGGACGCCTGGTTCGACAACGAGTGGTGCGTGCGCCTGGTGCCGCCCGAGGAGAAGGCCTCGAGCGCGTCGGTCTTTATGCAAAACATCTACCGCTGGCTTTACGAGTACCGCAAGCTCGACGTGCTCAACTCCCGCCGCGACCTGCGCACCATTACGCCTGAGTCGCTCATGCCGTACCCGGCGCCGTGGCTTTCGGCGGGCGTCGAGAAGCGCATCCTGCACACGGCGCTTCGCCGCCTGGTGGCGGGGCCGCACCGCCTCGACTACCTGCGCATCATTACCAAAGGCCGCCGCGACGCCGACGAGTTCGCGCGCCAGAACGCCTCGCGCTACCTGAGCTTCTCCATGGCGTGGCCGGGCGTCATCGCCTCCATTTGGGACGACCGTTTCCTGCAGGGCGCCATCCTGCGCACGGGCGAGGTCTGCGGCCGCGCGGCGCTCGCCCAGAAGCCCGCCGCCGGCGCCGAGCCGCTCTCGGGCATCGCGCTCAAGGTGGGGGGCTTCGGCGAGAGCGACCCCGGCTCCACGGGCGCCTTCGCCGCCGTTGCCGATCCCGGGTCGACCGGGGCCTTCTCGGCCGCCGACGCGGGCTCTACCGGGGCCTTCTCGGCTGTTGCCGAGGGCTCCACGGGCGCCTTCGCCGCGCAGGCCGATGCGGGCTCCTCCGGCGCGCTTGTTGCCGAGGGCTCCACCGGCGCCTTCGCCGCTCAGCCCGCCGACGCCGCCCCTACGGAGGCGATGTAATGTCGCGCAACCCCAACGCAGTCTTCTCGCTGCGCCGAGCCGATGCCGTCCTGGGCGTCTTCGGCGCCGGCACGCTGGTGCTTCTTGCTGTCGGCATCGTGTCCGGGAGCGCCGTCTTGAGCCTTATCGCCGGCGGCCTCATGGCTGCCGTCATCGTGGTGGCGGGCTCCGTCAACCTCGTGCCCGACGACACCCGCTCCCAGGCCACCGAGCGCACCCTGCGCGTGGCTACCAACACCCTCGAGCACCTCCACGGCGGCCTCACGACCGAGAACGCCCAGGCTATCTGCGCGCTGCTCCTGCCCGAGACCAACGCCGCCGGCGTGGCCATCACCGACGTCGACCACGTGCTCGCCTACGAGGGCAGCTTCGGCGTGGCCTTCACGCCCGGCTCCGAGAACTCGCGCCCCACGCGCGAGGTCCTCCGCAGCCGCCGCACCGAGACGTTCTATGCCATGGACCAGGACATGCAGGAGCCTCGCCGCTTCACCATGGGCGCGCGCTCCGACGGCGGCTCGTTCGGCGTCATCGTCCCGCTCGTGGTGCAGGACGAGGCCGTGGGCACCATCAAGCTGTACTACACGCGCGACCGCGACATGGACCGCACCCAGCTCGCCATCGCCCGCGGCCTGGGCCAGCTGCTCTCCACGCAGCTCTCGGCCTACGAGCTGGACACGCAGGCCGAGCTCGTGGCCCGCGCCGAGGTCAAGGCCCTGCAGGCGCAGATCAACCCGCACTTCCTGTTCAACACGCTGAACACCATCGCGAGCCTCTGCCGCACGGACCCCATGCGCGCCCGCACGCTGCTGCGCGAGTTCTCCGCCTTCTACCGCCACACGCTCGAGAGCTCCGAGAGCGGCCTCATCCCGCTCGTCCGCGAGCTCGAGCAGACCCGTCGCTACCTGCTCATCGAAAAGGCCCGCTTCGGCGAGGAGCGCATCAACGAGACCGAGCACATCGCGTCCGCGGTGGAGCAGGTCATGGTGCCGTCCTTCGTCGTGCAGCCCATCGTCGAGAACGCCGTGCGCCACGCCATGCGCGACTCCGACCCGCTGTGCATCGACATCCACGCCGGCATCGACGGCGACGACGTTCTTATCGCCGTGACGGACGACGGCCTGGGCATGACCGACGAGGCCGCGGCGCGCCTGTTGGGTCAGGACGACCAGAACGCCCCGGCGGCCCCGGTGGGCAGCGGCCGCAAACGCGGCGCAGGTATGGCGCTCAAAAATGTCATGGAGCGCCTCGAGCGGTTCTACGGCCCGGGCTCCGGCGTCGAGATCTTCTCCAAGCCGGGCGAGGGCACGTGCGTCACCCTGCGCCTGGGCGGCGCGGCGAAAAAACTTGCCCAAAGCGTCGATGAAGAATAACATTTAAACGTTTGAACGGCCGTGTTTAGGCGGCCGAAGAAGAAGCAAGGAGTTGCTGCATGCGCGCGATGATCGTTGATGATGAGGCCCCCGCCCGCTCTGAGCTGCGGTTTATTCTTGAGGAGACGGGCCGCGTCGAGTCCATCACCGAGGCCTCGAGCGCCCGTGAGGCGGTCGAGAAGCTCATGGAGTCCAAGGCCGACGTGATGTTCCTCGACATCTCGATGCCCAAGACCAGCGGCATGCAGCTCGCCGAAGCGCTCCACAAGCTCAAGAACCCGCCCGCCATCGTCTTCGTCACCGCGTACAGCGAGTACGCGCTCGAGGCCTTCGGCGTGGACGCCGTCGACTACCTGATGAAGCCCGTCGAGTCCGATCGCCTCGCGCAGGCGCTCGACAAGGTGGAGGCCCGCTCCACCAAGTCGGAGCCCGCCCCGACCCAGAGCCACGGCAGCGTCGAGCGCATCCCGGTGGTCAAGAGCGGCCGCAAGGTCCTCGTGCCCATCGACCAGATCCGCTACATCGAGGCCAAGGACGACTACTCCTGCATCTATACGGACAACGATCGCTTCCTCTCCACGATCAGCCTGGCCAAGCTCGAGGAGAAGCTCGCCCCGCACGGCTTCTTCCGCGTCCACCGCGGCTACATCGTCAACCTGGAGTTCGTTGAGGACGTCGAGGTCATTTCTTCCGGCATCCTGCAGCTGGGCATCAACGGCATCGAGGGCAAGAAGATTTCCGTCTCCCGCCGCCGCGTCGTCGCGCTTAAGCGCGCACTCGGCCTGTAGGGGAGGGGCGCCGTGGGCACCACCCGCTACGACATCATCTCCGACACGCACGGGCACCTCTCGCCGGTCCTGCTCGAGAACCTCAAGGGCGCCGACGTCATCGTGCACGCGGGCGACTGCTGCTCGATTTCCGACTACCGCCGCCTCGAGATGATCGCGCCCGTGCAGATGTGCCTGGGCAACAACGATTGGGCGGGCGACTACGGCCCCGCCGTGAAGGCCCGCAAGATCTTCTTCGGCAGCGGCATGCGCTGGCAGATCGTGCACTATCGCGAGCGCCTGAACCTCCTCAAGTGCGACATCGCAATCTGCGGCCACACGCACAACCCGTTCGTCATGCGCGACGAGTGGACGAACGTCCTGGTCATGAACCCCGGCAGCCCCACGTGCCCCCGCCGCTCCGAGCCCTCCATGGGCCGCATCATCTGCGACGACGACGCCGGCAAGATCATCTCCGCCGAGATCATCACCCTCAGCGCGTAGCGCGCGACGATTCGTAGAACCACGCTTCGATTTACAAGAAACGGGAGGCCTCCTTCTTTGGGGCCTCCCGTTTTGCATGGACTGGGCGGGGCTAGGCGCCGGTTCCGGCGAGGACGCGGCGAATCCCCTGCACGTCGGAGATCTCCTCCAGCACGTCGATGACCTGGTCGGCCTGATAGAACTCGCCGCGCATACGGTTGGCCATCGGCCTGAGGATCCCGTACTCGCAGGCCTTGGCAATAAGCGACGTGGCGGCACGCGTGGTGATGCCCAGCGCTCGCGATAGGTAGGCCGAATCGACCACGGGCTGCTCCACGAGCACCAGGGGCAGCCTGTGGATGCTTGAGCCCTTGCGCTCCGCGATGTCCGATTCCCAGCCGGCTATGACCTCGTCCATCTTGCCGGCGGTCCTAGCGCCAATAACGACCGCAAGCTCAAGGGCGTCCGCCAGCTGATCTATGACCGCCGTCGGGTCTCCCTGCTGGTACCGCGTGATCGAGTCCATGTACGCGTCGATGTTGTGGAGCAGCCCGGCCGACACCGGCAACATGACCTGCTCAAGAACTCCTTCGTCGCGGAGCAGCTTGTGGATAAGGACTCTGCCGGTTCGCCCGTTGCCGTCGATGAAGGGGTGAATCGTCTCCATCTGGGCGTGGGCGATGGCAGCCTTTGCAATCGGGTGCAGGTCGCGGCGCTGCGTGAAGGCCACGAGGTCCTCCATGCACGCCGGGACCCTCTCGTGCGCTGGCGGCACGTAAAGCGCTCCGTGGGGGCTGTATGCGTTGCCTCCGACCCAAACCTGCTCGGTGCGCAGCGAGCCGCCGAAGGTGGCGCCGTTGCGGTTTATCAGGGTGCGGTGAATCTCGAGAATTCCGGGCAGGTCGAGCTCGTCTTCCGCTTCCAGCGCCTGCCTCATGGCCTGCAGGTTGCCAACGATGAGCTGCGCGTTGCTGGGGGCTTTGTCGGAGAGCTCCGCCAGTGCGACGTTTCGCGCGCTCGACGTGAGGTTCTCGATCTGCGAGCTTGCCGAGGACTCGCTGCGCAGGAGCAGCGCGGGGAGGTCGTAGCCGCGATTGCGCTGCTGCTCGTCGAAGCGGGCGAGAAGTGCGGTGACCTCGCTGAGGCGCTCGATGGTGGCTTGCGGCAGCAAAAGGTCGTAATCGGAGATTGTGACGGGAATGGACGCCTCGTATGTTTGCCCGATCTTGCGGCGACGGCTCTTGGGCATCGCGTCGCGCAGCTCAGGGTCGATTGTCCAAGGTAGGGTCTCGTGTTCGATTGACGGCCAGTTCTCGCCCATGATTCACCTCTTTTGCTTCCGTTGATTGCAGTTTAGCGGAAGTAAAAGGCAATTCACTTCCGCTAATTGATGCTTAACGGAAGTGAATCGAGGTTCGCTTCCGTTAAGCGAGGGCTAACGGAAGCGAATCGCTGGTTAGTTTGCGGCTTCGGAGTCGGCGGCGCTGGGGTCGGAGCCTGCGTCGGTGGAGGAGTCGGCGTCCTGCATCGCACCCGCTTCTCTTAGCGCCTGTACCTCGCGCTTCGCCTCGGCAAGAAACGCCGGTGCGATGACGTGGGTGTAGAACGCGAGCCAGATGAGGCTCACGCAGAAGCCCGCGAGCACGTCGCTCGCGTAATGAACGCCCAGGTAGATGCGGCTTGCGCCCACCATCACGATGACGAGCGAGAAGGCGACGCACAAGAAGTTGCGCAGGCGTCGGTCGCGCTCGTAGGTCCAGACCATCCACACGAGCAGGCCGAAGAACGCCATCGAGACCATCGAGTGGCCGGACGGGAAGCTGTAGCCGGTCTCGGAGATAAGGCGGAAGCCGTCCGGGCGCGGGCGCTGCACGATTTCTTTGAGGACGGTGTTGAGGACGAGCACGCCCAGAAGGTTGACGGCGACGCAGCGGCCCGGCGCGCGGCCCGGCGCGAACGCCGTGATGATGAGGGTCATGACGAGCAGGACCGGGATCTCGAGCAGGCCGGTGAAGCCCTGCATCACGGTGGTCACGGGGTCGGAGCGCAGGCCCTCGACGAAGAAGTTGTAGGCCAGCGTGTCGAGCTTGAGGATCTCGCCCTCGCCAACCTCGCCCAACAGGTAGATAAAGACGACGGCGGCGACGAGCGCGATGGTGAGGCGGGCGTTCTCGCGCGCCAGCTTGACGACGTTGCTGCAGAAGCGCTTGATGCGGCCTTGGCTTGCGGACATGGGGATCCTTTCGCGGCGATGCTCTTGTGGGCCAAAACCTTACACCGACCGGGCGTTGCGCGAGCCCCGCGATGCCGGTTGCGGCCGCGGCGCCGATGCGCGGGCCCTGCGATGCCGGCTGCGGCCGCGGCGCCGATGCGCGGGCCCTAATCGGCGCACTTGTGGCTTCGCGATGGTTCCCGCGCCCCGAAATCCGCAGTTGTGGCCGTCTTGCCGAGTCGTGCGCCCCGAATCAGGCACTTGTAGCCCATGTGGGTGGCCACAACTCGCCTTCCCGGGGCTCGGACGGCCGCGGCGTGGCCACAACTCGCGGCCCCGGGGCT
Organism: bacterium; assembly: GCA_963610995.1. Classification (GTDB taxonomy): domain Bacteria; phylum Actinomycetota; class Coriobacteriia; order Coriobacteriales; family Atopobiaceae; genus Paratractidigestivibacter. The sequence continues at coordinate 9,558 of CAVDQW010000222.1, forward strand.
CGGATGGGCCTGTTTCCGCCCGCGCGGCACAAAGAACGGGCGGCGAGAATCGCTTCTCACCGCCCGCAGACCACGCTGTTGGCGCCGCGCCCGCTAGATGTGCGCGCGGATCTCGGCCACAAGCGACGCCTTGGGCATGGCGCCCACCATGCGGTGCACGCACTTGCCGTCCTTGAACACCATGAGCGTGGGGATGGAGACGATCTTGTTCTGCATGGCGAAGTCGTAGTTGTCGTCCACGTTCATCTTGTAAACGGCCAGCTCGAAGGCCATCTCGGTGGCGACTTCCTCAACGATCGGGCCAAGTGCGCGGCACGGCCCGCACCACGGCGCCCAAAAATCGACGAGTACCGGCACCTTTGAGTCGCTCAGGATCTGCGAGAGCTCCTCGGCCTCGATTTGCTTGACTGCCATGCTTCCTCCCGGGGCAAAATAGTGCGGACGGCGTGCGCCCGCGAGTCTAGGCTACCTCGGGGTTATACCCGTTCTACACTGTGCTATGTCCAGCCAAGAGGGAAGAGGGGCCATGCCGACCACAGCCGACGACCGCCGCGAGGCGTGCGCAGAGAAGACATCCGCCGAGCTCGACGCGCTCGCCGCGCGCGGGGTGCGCGCCGGCGGCAACGCGTTCTCGCCGATTCTCGTGGCCAAGGGCGAGATCACGGCCGACGAGGCCGCGGGCGCCGAGCCCTTCTCCGGCGCGGACGGCGCGGCCCTCAAGGCGTCGCTCAAGGCACTCGGCTACGCGCCCGAGCACTGGGCATGGCTTCTGACCTGCGACGCTGCGGGCGAGCCTCTTGCCCCGGCGCTCTTCCGCGAGGCTGTCTGTGCGCTCGACCCGGCCACGCTCGTCTGCTGCGACGACGCCGCGGCGGCCGCCGTGCGCGAGGCCTACGCCGACGACCTGACCATCATCGAGAACTTCAACGAGGCCATGCTCGAGCCGGGCTACGTGGTCCCGGTCTGCGGCATCCGCATGCTCAACCTGGGCGGATTCGCCGCCGCGCTCACCGATGCCAAGGCCAAGCAGCAGATGTGGGCCCGCCTCAAGCGCGTCCCGCCCCTCTCCGAGCCGTACTAGCAGCCTGCCACGGGTGACAGTCATTGGTGGCAGGTAGCCCGCCTGCCACCAATGACTGTCACCCGTGGCAGGCGGGTCCGGCAAAGGTTTCGCTCGCGCGACCGCCGTTCAGTCGTAGAATTATGACGTCCGCGGATTTTTCTCCCAGGGAGGACTCAAACATGGCTAATATCGCCGCCCCGATCGACGCGACCCAGACCCCCGAGTGGAAGGCCCTTGCCGACCACGCGGCCGACCTCAAGGCCAACTTCACGCTGAAGGAGGCGTTCGCGTCCGACCCCGAGCGCGTGTCCAAGCTCTCCTTCGACATGGACGACCTGCACTTCGACCTCTCCAAGAACCTCGTCGACGACAAGACCTTCGGTCTGCTCTGCGACCTGGCCCGCGCCGTCAAGCTCGAGGAGCGCCGCGACGCCATGTACGCCGGCGAGCACATCAACACCACCGAGGACCGCGCCGTCCTCCACACCGCGCTTCGCCGCCCCGCCTCCGACAAGGGCAAGTTCATCGTCGACGGCCAGGACACCGTGGCCGACGTCCACGAGGTCCTCGACCGCATGTACGCCTTCGCCGAGCGCGTCCGCTCCGGTGAGTGGAAGGGCATTTCCGGCAAGAAGATCGAGCACCTCGTCTCCATCGGCATCGGCGGCTCCGACCTCGGCCCGGTCATGGTCTACGAGGCCCTGAAGCCCATGGCCGACGCCGGCATCGACTGCCGCTACATCTCCAACATCGACCCCAACGACGCCGCCGAGAAGCTCCGTGGCCTCGACCCCGAGACCACGCTCGTCATCATCGTCTCCAAGACCTTCACCACCCTGGAGACTCTGACCAACGCGCGCGAGGTCAAGGCATGGATGCTCGAGCAGCTCCAGGCCGCCGGCGCCATCGACGGCTCCGACGAGCAGGCCGCCGGCGCCATCAAGAAGCACTTCGTGGCCGTCTCCACCAACCTCGAGCTCGTCGCCGAGTTCGGCATCGACCCCGCCAACGCCTTTGGCTTCTGGAACTGGGTCGGCGGCCGCTACTCCGTCGACTCCGCCGTGGGCCTCTCGCTCATCGTCGTCTTCGGCCCGAAGGTCTTCCAGCAGTTCCTCGAGGGCTTCCACGACCTGGACATGTACTTCCAGAACACCCCGCTCGAGCAGAACGTCGTCGCCCTCATGGGCCTGCTCAACGTCTGGTACGTCAACTTCTACGGCCTCGGCTCCCACGCCGTGCTGCCCTACAACCAGTACATGCACCGCTTCCCGGCCTACCTGCAGCAGCTCACCATGGAGTCCAACGGCAAGTCCACGCGCTGGGACGGCACCGACGTGACCTGCGGCACCGGCGAGGTCTTCTGGGGCGAGCCGGGCACCAACGGCCAGCACGCCTTCTACCAGCTCATTCACCAGGGCACTCGCGCCATCCCGGCTGACTTCATCGCCTTCGCCAACACGCCGAACCCCTTCAAGGACGGCGAGCAGGACGTCCACGAGCTCTTCCTCGGCAACTTCCTGGCCCAGACCAAGGCGCTCGCCTTTGGCAAGACGGCCGACGAGGTCCGCGCCGAGGGCACGGCCGAGTGGATGGTCCCGGCCCGCGTCTTCGAGGGCAACCGCCCGACCACCTCGATCTTCGGCATCGAGCTGACCCCGCACGCGCTCGGCGAGCTTATCGCCCTCTACGAGCACATCACCTTCGTCGAGGGCACCGTCTGGGGCCTCGACTCCTACGACCAGTGGGGCGTTGAGCTGGGCAAGCAGCTCGCCAAGCAGATCACCCCGGCCTTCCACGACGACGAGGCCCTGGCCAAGCAGGACGCCAGCACCAAGACCCTCATCGAGTACTACCGCGCTCACCGCAAGTAAATAGCTGTCGGCTGTGGCCGGCGCCACGCCCGCTCAGCGACGCTTGGCCCTTCGGTCGTCAACGGCCGAGGGGCTTTTTACATGTCGGCACAACGAGAGCTCCGAGCTTGTAGTAACCTTCTAGTACTTATTGACCCAATTCATGACCCCCCGGAAATCTTGTTAAGAAGGGAACGCGCGACCTATGACACTTCGCGAGCTGCTGGCGCTGCTGAGGAAGCATCTGGCGCTTATGATCGTCCTGCCCATCGTGTTCGGGCTCGCCGCGGGCGTTTATTGCTATAAATTCATGTCCGATTCCTTCACGGCTACCGCGAGCATGTACGTCCTGGTCAAAAACAACGCGGACGACGGCAAGTCCTCGCTCGCCAGCGACCTCTCGACCTCGCAGATGATCACGAATGACGTCGCCGCGCTTCTCACCTCCGACCGTGTGACCGACGCGGCCGCCGCTGACCTCGGCATGAAGAGCCTGGGCGGCTACAAGGTGAGCGTCTCCAGCGCGACCACCTCTCGCGTCATAAGCATCACGGTCACGGGCGCCGACGCCGAGGGGGTGGCGGACGTCGCCAATGCCCTCACGGACAAGGTGTCCGAAATCGCTCTGCAGGCTATGGACGTCCAGTCCATCAATGTCATCGACAGCGCGAGGACCCCCGCGGGCCCGAGCGGCCCGAACCGCAAGCTGTATGTGGCGGTGGCGGTCCTCGGCGGCCTGTTTGCGGCGGTCGCCATCGCGATTCTTGCCGAGGTGCTCAACACGAAGGTCCGCGGTCAGGAGGAGCTCGAGGAGCTTCTGGGAATTCCTGTGCTGGGCCGCATCCCCGAAGTTCAGGGAAGGGCGTAGCTACATGTTCAAGAAGAAGAACAAGTCAGGCTTGAGCGACAGCGACCTGGTCTACCTGCAGAACTCCGTAAAGACCCTGGCGGCGAACATCCGCTTTACCTCGGTCGACAACCCGCTTCGGGTCATCGGCGTCACGTCGTCGGTGCCCAACGAGGGAAAGACGACCGTCTCGTACATGCTCGGCCAGGCCATGGCGTCCGGCGGCGGGGACGTGCTCTTGGTCAACTGCGACTTCAGGCACCGCTCGCTCGCGAAGAAGGCGCGCGTCCATTCGAAGAAGGGCCTGTACGCCGTGCTCGCCGGCCGGTGCGAGCTCTCGGAGGCCATCGTCCCCCTGGATATTCCGGGCCTCTATCTGCTCGACGTCGAGCCGTCCATCCCGAACCCCGTCGACGTTCTAGCCTCGAGGAGCTTCCACGAGCTTATGCTGCGCGTCAGCAACGAGTACGGCTTCGTCATCGTCGACACGCCGCCGCTCTCTGCGTTCGTCGACGCGGCCGTGGTCTCGCGCAACACCGACGGTATGCTGCTCGTGGTGCGCGAGGGGTTCACCAAGCGCGAGGACCTTCTTGCCGCCTACGACCAGCTGCTTAAGGCCGACGCGAACGTGATCGGCACCGTGCTCAATTTCTGTAACGTCGAGCGTAGCAGCCATTATTACTATTACAACTACTACACGACGGACGGGGAGAAGATCCGCAGGGGGTCGTCTCGTAAGCGCGGGCGCGTCCAGGAGGCGGAGGAAGACGCTGCGCCCGCGATGCGCTGGGACGTGTATATCGGCGACGAGGCCGGCAAGACGAACGTCATGGCCCCTGTGCCGCAGGGCGAGACCGCCGCGGGCGAGCTGCCTGCGGAGAATCCGACGCCGGCGGCGAGCTCGCCGTTCGCCGCGGGTGTCCCTTCGCCGATCGATGACCGCGTGCCTGACCTCGTGGCCGACGCGCTGACTGAATTAGATCCGCTGGCAGACGAGCCGGAGCCTGTGCTCGGCCTGGAGCCCGTCGAGGGCGCGAAGCCCAAGGCCAAGAACAAGCCGAAGGACAAGGAAAAGGGCAAGTCCAAGGAGAAGGCCAGGAACAAGCAGACGGGCAACGACTCCGAGCCCAAGCCCGCCAAGTCGGCGCTTAGGAAGCGGTTCTCCATCGACGACACCGTGGCCTTCTTGGCCCTGGTGGGGCACGGCACGAACACGACCCCGCGCCAGTAGGCCCGCCGCCCGCCGCCTGCCCGTGCGCGACCTGCATTGCCATATCCTGCCCGGTGTCGACGACGGCGCGGCCGACCTCGACGCGAGCCTGCGTATGCTCGAGGCTGCCCGCGCCGCCGGCGTCACGTCCGTGGTCTGCACGCCGCATGCCCGGAGTCCGTATTTTGACTACCGTAAGATGCTCGACGCTTTCGCCGCGTTTCGCGAGGCGGCGGGGAAGGCCGCGCCGGAGGTCCACGTCTCGATGGGCTTCGAGGTCGCGCACCGTAAGCTCGTGCAGCTGGGCGTGGAGGAGTGGGCCCCGCACCTGCGCTTCGCCGAGACGAACGAGTTTCTCCTCGAGCTGGACACGGGTTGCGTCGCGGCGGATTTCCGGGACTACGAGCGCACCATCTATGCGCTGCAGGGCATGGGCTTCACGGTCATCATCGCGCACCCCGAGCGCTACCGCGCCATCCAGAAGGACCTGCAGATAGCCCGTGACCTGGTCGAATCCGGCTGTAAGCTGCAGGCCTCCGCGAATTTTATCGCCGGCGGGAGATTCGGCCGCGAGAAGCGCCCCGCGCGGAAAATGTTCGAGGAGGGCCTCTACAGCCATATCGCGAGCGACGCGCACAGGCCCGAGCACTACGCCTACCTGGCGAAGGCCTGCCGCGCCTACGGCCCCGGGCCCAGCCCCCGTGGCAAGCACTTCCGCTGACGCGTCGAGACCGGCGTCGGGCTTCTTGCCGGTCCCCGAAGCGCTCCCCGAAAATGGACGGAGGCCCTGCGGGGCGCTTCGTCCCCGGGGCCTCCACTTTGGCAGTTGCCAAGCACTGGTTCGCTTGCAAGCGCGCCGGCGCGAATTCATTTGCGCTGCATCGCGCCGCCGCTGTCTGCACAGTCCTCATCATGCCCGCCCGTGCGCCCCGTTATGCAGGGCTTATATCCCTTACACAAACCTGCCTTTTTACCTGAACGCGCACCTACATATGTCGTGTACAATAGCCAACTGGTAAATCCACCCCAAAGAGAAGGGTCCGCATGAAACCTCGACCTGACAGTCGATGACCTGCGGCGTGCTCGAAGACACGCCAACAGGCGTGAGAACCGCAACCGCGTCGGCAGCAACCGGCGACGAGCGTAAGGAGCACGAATGATCTACCTGTCCCAACTCATGGGCAACCCGGTCTACGCCGCGGACGGCGAGAAGATCGGTAGCGTTTCCGACCTCGGCATCGCAACGGGCGAGGTCTTTCCCCGCGTGACGAGCCTGGCCTTCAAGGGCCCCGGCCGCACCCCCTTCATGATCAGCTGGCGCAAGTACGTCGACAGCTATGACGAGAACGAGATCCGCCTCAAGGTCAACTCGACGGACATTCGCTTCTCTTACCTGCAGCTCGATGAGGTCCTCATCGCGCGCGACATCCTGAACAAGCAGATCGTGGACACCCGCGGCATGCGCGTCGTCCGCGTGAACGACCTCAAGCTCTCCGACACCAACTCCACGCAGCTGCGCCTGCTCGGCGCCGAGGTGGGCGCCCGCGGCATCCTGCGCTCGCTGCACCCCGCCCTCGAGCGCGGCGTCATGCACGTGGCCCGCATGCTCGGCAAGCAGATCCCCGAGCGCATCATCGCCTGGTCCTACATGGACCTCGTCGAGCGCGACCTCTCCAACGTCAAGCTGAGCGTCTCGCACAAGACCCTCGACGACATGCACCCCGCCGACATCGCCGACATCATCGAGCGCCTGGACCCGCGTCTGCGCAGCCAGGTCTTCGCGCAGCTCGACGACGAGCAGCGGGCCGGCGCCATGGCCGAGTTCGACGACGACGCGATGGCCGCCGAGCTCATGGGCAACATGAACGAGGCCGACGCCTCGCGCATGCTGTCCGAGATGGACCCGGACGACGCCGCCGAGCTGGTCTCCGAGCTGGATTACGACAAGGCCGAGAAGCTCCTGCGCCTCATGGGCGTCAACGAGCAGCGAGCCGTCCGCCAGCTGCTCGGATACCGCGAGGACACGGCCGGCCGCATCATGACCTCCGAGTTCGTCGCCCTGCCCGAGGACGGGACCGTGGCCGACGCCGTCGACATGCTCAAGGGCCTCGACGAGGGCTTCGAGACGGTTCGCTATGTCTACCTCACCGACGAGGACAACAGGCTCTCCGGCGTCGTTACGCTCAACCGCATCATCGTGTCCGATCCCGACGTCGTCCTCTCCGACGTGTGCACCGAGGAGCTCGTCACCGCGAACCCCGAGGACGACCAGGAGGACGTCGCCGAGAAGATCGCCAAGTACAACCTGCTGGCCATGCCGGTCGTGGCCGACGACGGCCACATGCTGGGCGTCGTTACCGTCGACGACGCGCTCGACGTCCTGGAGGAGGAGCACGCGGAGGACCTGCAGATCGCCGGCGGCCCGTCCGACGACGACTCCTCGCACGGCAGCGACCTCATGTGGCTGCTGCGCCGCAACACATGGTTCTTCCTGTGGCTCGTCGGCGTGGTGATCCTGGCCGCCGTGGCGCCGCTCGTGCTCGGCGAGAACAGCCTCGCGATGCTTCTGAGCTGCGCCGCGTTGCCCGTCGCGCTTGTCATCTCCGACGACGCGGTGAGCTACGTGACCAACTTCTTCCTGCAAAACGACGCCGACGACGAGGACTCGCCCTCCATGCTCGGCTTCGTGATGAAGAGTGTGGGGCTTGGCATCGTGGTGGCAGGCATCGTCTTTATCGCCAGCCTCGCGCTGAACAGCATCCACTTCGCGGACCCCTTGCCCGCCGCGCTGCCGGGATTCTCGCTGGGCCTCGTCTCGGCTTCCCTCGCGCTGCTCTTCACGTTCCTCACTTGCCCCATCTACCTGGTGATCCTTCGCGCCCGCGAAGAGAGGAACCTGGACACGTCGGGCTTCTCGATGTCCGTCTCGGCGATGGCCATCGCGCTCGCGGTCTTCGTGGTCGCGGTCGTCGCGCTCTCTCCGATGTATTTGGGGGCGATGTAGTTGGCGCGCGAGGCGATAGAGCGCACGCAGCTCACGACCGGCGACGAGGGCCGCGCGGACACGGCTCGCGACGGATCCGACGCCTACAACCGCGCCGCGGCAGACGCCGCCGTCAAGCGCAAGCTCGACCCCAAGCGCGTCCTCGCCGCGATGGGCCCCGGCATGGTCGCGGCCCTGGCCGGCGCCGATGCCGGCGGCGTGGCCACCTACTCCAGCGCCGGTGCCTCCTTCGGCTTCGGCCAGTTGTGGACCGTCCCCGTCATGTGCGTGCTGCTCATCGTCGCGCAGGAGACGGCCGCGCGCATGGGCTGCGTCACCGGCAAGGGCTTCGCGTCGCTCATCCGCGAGCAGTTCGGCGTGCGTCTCTCGGCGCTGGCCATGCTCGCGCTTCTCGTGTCCAACACCACCGTCACGCTGTCCGAGTTCGCCGGCATCGCGTCGGGCATGGCCCTCTTCGGCGTGCCCGCCATCGTCAGCGTGCCCGTGGCCGCGCTCGCCATCTGGCTGCTCACCATGAGCGGCTCGTATCACCGCATCGAGAAGATCCTGCTGGCCATCAGCTGCGTCTTCGTCACGTACGTGGTCGCCGGCGTCATGGTCGGCCCCGATTGGGGAGACGCCCTCAACGCCACCGTGATTCCGCGCTTCTCGACCGACGCGACGTACTTCTCGGTCCTCGTGGCAAACATCGGCACCACCATCGCGCCGTGGATGATCTTCCTCGCGCAGTCCAACGTCGTCGAGAAGAACGCCCGCGCCGAGGACCTGCCCTACCAGCGCATCGATACCGTGACCGGCTCCATCGTGGCGAGCATCATCAGCTGGTTCATCATCCTCACCACCGGCGCCGTGCTCTTCCCGGCGGGCGTCGAGGTCTCGAGCGCCGAGGACGCCGCGCTCGCGCTGCAGCCGCTCGTCGGCGATTACGCAACGCTGCTCTTCGGCGCGGGCCTCGTCGGCGCGTCGTTCCTCGCCGCGTGCGTGCTGCCCGGCATCACCTCGAGCGCCATCTGCGAGGCCTTCGGCTGGGAGCGCGGCAGCGACCGCAACTGGCAAGAGGCGCCGGTCTACCGCGGCATCATCACCGCCGTCATCTTCGTCTCGGCCGTCATCGTGGTGATCCCGGACGTGGACCTCTTCAGCATCATGATGCTCGCGCAGGTCATCAACGGCGTGCTGCTGCCGGTGCTGCTCGTCTTCATGGTCCTCATCGCCAGCGACAAGCACGTGATGGGCAAGAACCGCAACTCCAAGGCGTGGAACGCGCTGACGTGGTTCACCATCGTGGCCGTGGTCATCCTGACGATTGTTATGTTTGTTCTGCAGGCTATGGGCATTTAGCGGCGCATTCGGCGCCGCCGCGCCCGCAGGCATGATACAGTGATTCCTCGAGCGCGTTCGATGGGTGCGGGTGACGCAACACCTCGAACCTGGTCAGGGCCGGGAGGCAGCAGCCATAAGGGGCCTCTGGCGGGCACCCGTTCCCATCGAGCGCACTCTTGCAACCCCGTGACGTTTGCCGCGGGGTTGTGTTGTGTCCAGGCGTTTTTTCGACCCGCGACCAAAAAGGAGACTTCTGATTCATGGGCTTTATCAACTTCATCGCTGAGCTGCTCAAAGACCCGCGCGCGGCCATCGCGAGCTGGATCGCCGCCGGCCCGATCATGGCCTACGGCTGCGTGTTCCTCATCATCTTCATCGAGACCGGCGTCGTGTTCTTCCCGTTTTTGCCGGGCGACTCGCTGCTGTTTGCGGCCGGTTTCTTCGCGGCCGACGGCGGGTTCAACATCGTGGCGCTTCTTGCCACGGCGTGGTGCGCGGCCATCCTGGGCGACCAGTGCAACTTCATGATCGGTCACTTCTTCGGCCGCAAGATCATCGACTCCGGCAAGGTCAAGGCCATGACGCCCGAGCGCATGGCCAAGTCCGAGGCGTTTCTCGACAAGTGGGGCCACCTGGCCATCTTCCTGGGGCGCTTCTTCCCGTTCATCCGCACCTTCGTGCCGTTTATTGCCGGCATGGGCGGCATGAAGTGGCACAGCTTCGTCGCGTTCAACGTCCTGGGCGGCGTTACCTGGTCCACGCTGTTCACCCTGCTGGGCTACTTCTTCGGCGGCATCCCGTTCGTGCAGGAGCACTTCGAGCTGCTCATCGTGGGCATCGTGCTGGTTAGCATCATCCCGACCATCGCCGGCCTCATCAAGGCCAAGCTCGCCAAGAAGCAGGCGTAGGCGCGCGGCAAGAAGCGGACGTAAGGCGCTCGCCATGAAGCGGGCGTAGACGTTAGGCGAGAAGCGGGCGCAAGGCGCGAGGCAAGGTAAGGCTTGCTTATGCGCCGGGCGCGATCAATCCCCCAATTGAACAAGCGGCCCCCCTCCCGGGGCCGTTTTTTGTGCCGCGCAAACGCGATGTCCGACTTTTTCCATTTTAAATTTGGAAACGGTGGGTAGCCTCGCTTGCGGCCGTCGCGTTTGCCCAGCTTAGAGGGCTGCGCAAAATCCGTCTACTCGTCAAACCCAATTTTAAAGTGGAAAAAGTCGGACATCGCGTGCGCAAGGGGGGGCTGAGCCTGCGGTTGTGGGGAAGCGCGCCCCTTTGCGCACGTGTCGCGGCGCCGCAAGAACGATGGCGAACCATTGGACGCACGCTTTGGGGCCGAGACGAGTGCGCACAAGGGGTCTGTCCCCAAACCGCAGGCCGAGCGGCCCTTATTGCTGGCGCAGCCAGATCAGGCGGATCCCGCGCAGGGTGAGGTCGGGGTCCACGGCGTCGAACAGGTCGGTCGCGCGGCTCACGGTGCGCGCGAGGCCGCCCGTGCCCACGACGGTCGCGTCAGGGCTGCCGAGCTCCTTCTTCATGCGCGCGACGAGGCCTTCCGCCTGCGCCGCGGCGCCGATGACCAGGCCCGACTGCATGGCGGTCTCGGTCGAGTTGCCCAGCGCGTGCTCCGGCGCCACCACAGGGATGCTCGCCAGCTTGGCCGCCTTGGAGAAGAGGGCGTTGGCGCTCAGCATGAGCCCCGGGCTGATGGCACCGCCGCGATAAGCGCCCGCGGCGTCCACGACGTCGATGTTCGTCGCCGTGCCGAAGTCGACCACGATCACCGGCGCCCCGTAGGTCTCCATTGCCGCGATGGCGTTGGCGATGCGGTCGGCGCCCACGGTCGAGGGATCGGGCATGTCGATGGGCATCCCGTAGTTCGTCGTGGCGTTGACCAGCAGTGGATCGTGGCCAAGAAGCTCACGTAGGCAGACCCACCAGGCGCGCTGCAGGGGAGGGACGACGCTCGCCACCGCGGCGTCGCGAACGTCCGCGAGGTCCAGGCCGTCTTTGGCGAAGTACCCCCATAGCCGCGCGTGCAGCATGTCGGAAGTCTCCGCGGCGTCGCTCACCATGCGCCAGCCGTGGATCAGCTCGCCTTCGTCGTCAAAGAGACCCAGCGTGGACTGGGTGTTTCCCACATCGATGGCCAAGAACATCGGGTTGCCTTTCGTTCGTCTTGCCGCGTCGTCGCGGCCATATCGCTCACTGTAACGCAAATCTCCACATAACGTTCGAATCGCGCGGGCCGGGTTCTGATACACTCGAAAAGCTTGACTGTCCTGGTCGGTACCAGGACAAAACCCCTGCCCTGGTCGGAACCAGGGCCGACGAACAGGAGTCCTGCTATGAAGCAAGGTATTCACCCGAATTACGTGGAGTGCACCGTTCGCTGCACCTGCGGCAACACTTGGACGACTCGTGCGACCAAGTCCGAGATGACCATCGATCTCTGCGACAAGTGCCACCCGTTCTACACCGGCCAGCAGAAGCTCGTCGACACCGGCGGCCGCGTCCAGCGCTTCGCCGACAAGTTCGGTGGCGCCGCTGCTGCCCAGCTCAAGAAGGCTGAGGAGGCCAAGGCCGCCAAGGCCGCCAAGGCTGCTGAGGCCGAGGCCGCTCGCAAGGCCGCCGCTGAGGCCAAGGCTGCCGCTAAGGCCGCCAAGGCTGCCGAGTACGCCAAGAAGGCCGCTGCTGAGGCCGAGAAGGCCGCCGCTGCCGCTCCCGCCGAGGCTGAGGCTGAGGTCGCCGCTGAGGTCGAGACCGAGGCTGCTGCCGAGTAGCGCATCGCTTCATCGCATGTGGGGCCCCGAACCGCGCAGGTTCGGGGCCCTTTTTGTATAAGACGGGACGGCCCTTTGCGGACAAAGGGACTGCCCCGCTTGTCTGCGAAGGGGCCGTCCCCCTGGGTCTTACTGCTTCCGCAGCAGGTAGGTGTCGGTGTAGGTCACGGTCTCGGTGTAGGGGATGAAGAGGAACGACGACTCCTTCTCGTAGCTGGTCGTGACCTTGGCCGTCGCGGCGCCGGCGTCATCGGAGCTGCCGAAGTCGAGCTCGACCGTTATCTTGCCGCCCGCTTGGTCGGGCAGCGTGCCGGTGAAGGTTATTGTGTCTGCGCTGCTCCCGCCGCAGGTCGCCGTGAGGGCGACGCCCGCGAGCGCCTCGTCGCCAGTGACGCCCTGGCTGTCGCGCGAAGGCTGCCCGTGGAAGTGCGCGAGGCAAGAAATCGTGCCCGTGACCTGCGCTCCCTTGCCATCGGTGGCGCCCGCCTGCTGCGCCGAGAACGTGATTGAGAGCGGCGAGTCGGCGGCTGCGAGGCACTTCCCGCCGTCCGCTTCC
>CAVDQW010000223.1:0-3276 GCA_963610995.1 bacterium
TAAAATGGAAAAAGTCCGGCATTGTTTCGAGTTTCCTGAGGATTCGCAAAGACACGCCCGACTTTTTCCATTTTAAATTTGAATTTACCGAGTAGAGGGGCTCAGCTGCCCCCGGCTGCGGCGCAGGCGGAGCTTCGTCGGGCCCAGAAAAGACTGTTTTTGGACTCGCCTGCCCTGCTCACCGCGACCTGTGCCTGCGGGCTCGCGCTCGGGGTAGAATCGAGGGCGTCTAAACTTTGCCAACGAAAGGTGCGAACGTGAGCGACGTCCTCGAGCGGTTCCTGCGCTTTGTGCAGGTCGATTCCCAGTCCGATCCAAACAACGAGTGGGTCACGCCCTCGACCGACCGCCAGCACGAGATGGCCCGCGTCCTCGGCGAGGAGCTTTCCGCCCTCGGGCTGGACGACGTCGCCGTGGACGACCACGCCTACGTGACGGCCACCCTGCCCGCCTCCGCCGGCGCCGAGGCGGCCCCGGCCCTCATGCTCTGCTCTCACCTCGACACCGCCCCCGACGCCCCCGGCGCCGGTGTCCACCCGCACGTGGTCCGCTACGAGGGCGGCCCGCTCGTGGCCGGCGTCGTTGACGGCGAGACTATCCAGACCACGCCCGACCAGGTGCCTGACCTGGCCAAATTCGTCGGCCAGAACATCGTGGTCACCGACGGTGCCACGCTCCTGGGCGCTGACGACAAGGCCGGCGTGGCCGAGATCTGCGCCCTTCTTGCCCGTCTCAAGGCCAATCCCGCGCTGCCGCACCCCACCCTCAAGATCGCCTTCGTGCCCGACGAGGAGATCGGCCACGGCGCGAGCCTGCTCGACCTCGATGCCCTGGGCGCGGCCTACGGCTACACCGTGGACGGCGAGACCCTGGGCGAGCTCAACTACGAGTGCTTCAGCGCCTGCGAGGCCACGGTGAGCGTGCGCGGCGTGATGGTCCACCCGGGCTCCGCCAAGGACATCATGGTCAACGCCATCACGGTGGCGAGCGAGTTCCAGCAGCTCGTGCCCGCGTGGGAGCGCCCGGAGCACACCTGCGGCCGCGAGGGCTTCTATCATCCGACGGACATCCAGGGCTCGGCCTCGGAACTGCAGCTCAAGTACATCGTGCGCGACTTCGACGGCGATAAGTTCGATGCCCGCCAGCACGTGCTGAGCGGAATCGCCGACCTGCTCAACAGCCGCTACGGCGAGGGCACGGTGACGGTCGAGTTCCGCCAGCAGTATCGCAACATGGCCGAGCGCCTGGGCGGCGCGGAGTTCCTCGTCGACTACGCGCTGGACGCTAACCGCGAGGTCGGCATCGATCCCGTGGCCGTGCCCGCCCGCGGCGGCACTGACGGCGCGCAGCTCACGTTCCGCGGCCTGCCGTGCCCCAACCTGGCGACGGGCGGGTACAACGCGCACTCGGTCCGCGAGTTCATCCCGGTGAGCAGCCTCGAGGTCACGGTCGACATGCTCGAGCGCCTGGTCGCCAAGTTCGCGACGGTCGACGCGGCAACGGTCGCGGCCGGCGCCCCCGCGCCCGCGGAAGGGGAGTAGCGCGTGCTCGCGGCCCTTCTCTCCATAATGGCGGTGCTGCCCGGCGCGCTCGCGACCCTGATCGAGCACGTCGGCGCCCCCTTGCGCCTCGCCGAGCGCCACCACGCCCACCACGACACGTACGTGGTGCCGCCCGACTTCACGCGCTCGCTCGTCGTGGCCATGCTGGTCATGGGCTGCACGGGCGTGCTCCTGGGCGTTTTTTGCTTCGTGGGCCTCTTCGACACGAGCCAGGAGCTCGTGCTGGTGTTCGCCGACGGCTTCTGCGTGACCATGTACGTCATGTGGCTCATGCTCGGCCGATACAAGATCTCGCTGTTCGAGGACCGCGCCGTTTTGACGCCGCTTTGGGGCCAGGACCGGTTCTTCTTCTACAACGACATCGCCGCGATGGACTGGGCGGGCATCCGGCGCAACTCCGGGTACCGCGACCTCGTCGTGACCCTCAAGGACGGTCAGCGCCTTCGCATCTGGGGCATCATCGACATCGAGCAGATTCTGCTGCACACCGACCGCTTCGACGTTCTTGCGCCGCTGATGGGCGACTTGGGCTCTGACGTGCTGTTCATTGGGTTGCGCGCCGGCTCCCAGCAGCCGTTCGCACGCGGCGGCCGCAAAGAGGAGCCCGCGGCCAAATAGCCGAGGAAGGATAAAACATTGATTAAGCTCGTTCTTTCCGACATGGACAACACCATCGTTCCCATGGGCGCAAGGTGCATCAGCGAGCGTATGCGCGAGGCCATCCACACGGCCACGGACGCCGGCGTGCTCTTCGGACCGGCGACGGGGCGCGACACGGTGGAGCTCTTCCGCTTCTTCCGTGCCGACGAGTCGTGCTACCGGACCGGCGTGATGTCCAACGGAAAGCGCGTGCTGGCGGACGGCAAGACGGTCTCGCTCACGCTGATCCCGCACGAGGGGCTCGCAGCCATCGCCGAGGCGCTGCGCGGGCGCGAGATGTTCGTCAACTGCTACCCGGCCGAGTCCAACCTGCTGAACCCCGCCTACGCGGTGGGGGCGCCCTCCGACGAGGTGATGAACCGCTTCGAGGCCAGGCTCGGCTTCAACGGTGGGCGCGTGGACGAGGTGCCGCAGATCGACTTCGTGGCGGCGACCATTGCGTGCCCCGCGGAGGCGGAGAGCATGGAACAGCAGATGGCCGACGTGAGGCGCATCGTGGACGAAGTGGCCCCCGACCTGCGCGTTGTTGCTCCGATTCCCGGTTGGTTCGACATCATGCCCAAGGGCGTGAGCAAGGCGAGCGGTTTCGACGCGCTGCTCGAGGCCACGGGCTTCGGTGAGGACGAGGTTGTCGTGTTCGGCGACGCGGAGAACGACCTTGAGATCCTGAACAGGGTGAAGTACTCCGTGGCGGTGTCCAACGCGACGCCGGCCGCGGCCAAGGCGGCGGCCTATCACATCGGCGCGTGCGAGGACGACGCCGTGGCGGACGCCCTGTTCCGAATCGCCGACGCCACCAGGCACGGCGAGATGCCGGCGTTTTTGCAGGAGTAGGCGATGGAGCGCGAGGACGAGGGCCGCGAGGACGCGGTTGGCGAGGAGACGGCGAGCGGCGCCGCTGCTTGCGACGGCGCTGCGGGCGACCGTGGTGCGGCGGCCGGTGCTGCGGGCGACCGTGGTGCGGCGGCCGATGGCGTTGCGGACGGCGCTGGCGTTTCCGGGGACGATGCTGTGACGGCTTCCGGTGACGGGGCCGGTGACGCGACCGGCGGCT
>CAVDQW010000224.1:0-2897 GCA_963610995.1 bacterium
GGCCGAGCGTGTGAGGGCGAGGCTGGGAGGGCCGGCGGACCTGGTCTTTGGCGCCCCGTGCGCCGAGGGCGAGACCTGGGACAAGAGCAACCGCCAGAAGGCCCTGAAGGCCCTCTACAAGGAGATGGCGGCCGAGCTCGACATATCGCTGCTGGGCGAGGTCGGCACCCACGTGTGGCGAGCGACGCTCAACACCGAGTGGATGATGAAGGGCGTGCCCGACGCGCTCAGGGCGGCTCACCTGGGCCACGGCGTCGACGTCAACCTCTCCACCTACACCGACACGAGCAGCACGGAGCAGCTCGTCTCGATGCTGCGATAGCCTATCGCTTACTCTATCGTTTACTCTATCGGTATCAGACCGAAAACCACCGTATAACGGGCGTATAAAGAGCGTCACTAGGAAGGCAAAACAGCAGGTATGACCTGCGGAAACCTATTGAAAAACCAATAGGTTTCGAATCATTGAACATGTAACCCGAAGGCCGTAGGTTCAAATCCTGCCCCCGCGACCATAAAATGCCTGGTAGGGACCCGTGAGGGTCCCTACTTTTATCCCTGGGGTACTACCGGGACTTACCGCGTGCTCAACCTGCTAAAGTCTGAGGTTCAAGGGGCAATCGACCACTGCGGCGAAGTGGACTGTGAGGCGCTGCCCTGCGGGTCGTTTGCGAGCGAGTGTCACTAGGTTTTGTCCGGCCTTCGCCGAGGATGGGGGATGGGGTAATGACGACGGCAGAGCTCGGGACGATCTCCCGCGTTGACGACCTCAAGACGATCTGGGAGCACGAGGCGCACGACTTCACGCCGTGGCTCGCGAGCGCGGAGAGCCTCGCGTTGCTCGGCGACGCCGTGGGCATGACGCTCGACCTGCGCGAGACGGAGTCCTTCGTGGGCGCCTTCCGCGCGGACATCATCGCCACCGACGCCGACACCGGCTCCACCGTCGTCATCGAGAACCAGCTCGAGGACACCAACCACGACCACCTGGGCAAGACCATCACCTACGCGGCGGGCAAGGACGCGCAGGCCGTCGTCTGGGTGGTCAGGCATGCGCGCGACGAGCACCGCAAGGCGGTCGAGTGGCTCAACGAGCACACCGACGACCAAGTGGCGTTCTTCCTCGTGGAGGTCGAGGTCTGGAGGATCGGCGACTCGCTGCCGGCGCCCCACTTCAACGTGGTCGAGCGCCCCAACGAGTGGGCCCGATCGGTCAGGCGGAGCGAAGGCTACGGCGACACCGAGAAGCTGAGGCTGGCTTATTGGACAAGGTACCGCGAGATTGCCGACGGGAACCGGGAATTCGCGGCGGCGTTCAAGCTGAGGAAGCCCTCGGGCGCGCGCTGGACCATCCTGGGCTGCGCGGGCAAGCCGTATCACTTCGCCTTGATCGTGGACGTGCCGAAGGGCCGCACGGGCATCGAGCTCTATGTGGAGGACGACAAGGAGATCGGTCGCAAGGTCATCGAGAACCAGGCGCTCTTCGAGCGGAGGCTCAGCCTGGCGGGCGAGTCTTTCGACGCCGAGGAAAAGAAGGCCTCAGCCCTGCGCCTCTACAAGCAGGGCCGGGACATAACGGCGGGCGACGATAGGTGGGACTCCTACATCAAGGAGCAGATCGGCTGGGCTCTCGAGATGCGCAAGGTCGTCGCCGAGCTGGGGCTCTAGCCTATGCGACGGTGTTCTGCGCCCGGTGAGCGCATGGGCATCCGCATGCGCGAGCTCTCCGGCGCTCCCGTCGCGATAGGTGATGCGATTCTGTGCGATTGTGTCGGGTGGCTCAACGCCTTCAACTGCGGAAACTCAATCCAATGCCGGTCGGACTAATGTAATCGCGCAGGTAAAATTCCTTTCTTGCGCGAAATGACATTAGTCTGGCCGTCTTGCCTCCCTACAAGATCCCGTCCAGCCGCTCCGCCCCGGCGCGCTTGCTGTCCTCCAGGCTGTCGGCGTAGGTGCGCAGCGTCATGGCCGGGTCGGTGTGCTCAACAGCACCGAGACGGTCTTTATGTCCACGCTGCTCGCCACGGCGATGGCTGCGGGCTCTTGAAGGAGCCTCCGCCGGAGCCGCCCGCGACTCACGGCCTGTGGTCCCGGCCGCGCGCCGGCCGTGATTGCCAACTGCCGTGGTGGAATCCAGTCAACTGCCGTGGTCAAAAACGGCCAACTGCCGTGGTGGAATCCAGCCAACTGCCGTGGTCAAAAAACGGCCAACTGCCGTGGCGACATCATGTACAACACCGTTTTTGCAGGTAAAACGCTTGGAGGCATCATGAAGGACTACTATCCCAGGATCGCGGACGACCTGCTTGCATTCCGTCTCCGCTCAAAGGGCGCCGTCCTCGTCGAGGGGCCCAAGTGGTGCGGCAAGACGACGACGTGCGCCCAGCAGGCGAAAAGCGCCCTGTACCACCAGGACCCGAGCACGCGTGCCCAGAACATGCGCATGGCGGAGCTCGGCCCGCAGCTGCTGCTCGAGGGCGAGGCGCCGCGCCTCATCGACGAGTGGCAGGACGCGCCGGCGCTGTGGGACGCGGTGCGCTTCGAGGTCGACCGGCGAGACGAGTTCGGGCAGTTCATCCTCACGGGCTCGAGCGTCCCCGTCGACGCCCGCAGGGCGGCGCACTCCGGCACCGGCAGGATCGCCAGGCTCCGCATGCGGCCGATGTCGCTCGTCGAGTCGCGCGACTCTTCCGGCGCCGTCTCGCTGAAGGCGCTCTTCGAGGGGGAGGCGCCGACGGCGCGCGCGGTTCCCGGCACGATCGACGACCTGGCTTACCTCGTCTGCCGAGGGGGGTGGCCCAAGGCGCTCGGGCAGGAGCGCGACGTGGCGCTCCAGCAGGCGATCGACTACGTCGACGCCGTCGCGCAGGTCGACATCAGCCGCGCGGACGGAG
>CAVDQW010000225.1:0-11974 GCA_963610995.1 bacterium
AGTTCTTCAGCAAAGCCCCAGCGTAAGCAGCAAGTCAGCTGCGGACGACGGCTAAAATTCTGATTCACTTTTACATAACCGCAGATAAACCGCTACGTATGCATGTTCGCAAAAGAGAAACCCCGCACAACCTGCTGGTCATGCGGGGTCTCAATGATTGCTTGAGTAAGCGTTCGACCAATTTGTTAGCCCCTGCTTTACCTGCGGGTTTTGAAGAAAACCCCAGCTCAGCAAGAGTCGGTCGAAAACCGATGCTACTCGGCGTCCTCGGCGGTCTCGACGGCCTCGGCGACCTCGGCCTCAGCCTCGGTCTCCTCAGCAGCCTCCTCCTCGGCGGCGGCCTCAGCCTCGGTCACGCCCACCAGGACGGTCACCTCAGCGGTGATCTCGCGGTAGAAGTTGACCTCGACCTTGTGGGCGCCGACGGTCTTGATGGCGTTGCCACGGCCGACGCGCTTGCGGTCGACCTCGGTGCCGAGCTGGGCCTGGATGGCGTCGGCGATCTGAGCGGCGGTGACGGAGCCGAAGAGCTGGCCCTCCTCGCCGACCTTGACGTCGACGGTCACGGACTTGCCATCGATGGCGGCCTTGAGGGCCTCAGCGTTGGCGATGCGCTCGGCCTCACGCTTCTCGATGTTCTTGCGGCGCTGCTCGAGCTGCTTGATGTTGCCCGGGGTGGCGGGCTGGGCCATCTTGTTGGGGAACAGGAAGTTCTCCGCATAGCCCTGAGCGACCTCTACGATGTCGCCCTCGCCGCCCTTGCCCCGAAGCTCACCCAAAAGGATGACTTTCATGGGTATCTCCTTCGTTCAGCCGGGTCTCCCCGACCGTTAATCTTGCTTCGCCGTTTCCTGGCCGTCGGCAACTTCCCCTCGCGTGAGGTGTCGGAAGTTGGCCCAAACGTCCAGGAGGCCAACGATGCTCATTACGATGAACTGCGCCTCGAGATAAACCGCGGCCAGAACCGCCAACGCGATGGCCAGCTTCGGGGCTTTCATCCCCCGCAAAAGCCATACGAGCACGGCGAAGCCTTGGAACGCCAGGGCGTATCTCACGGTGAGAAGGGCGTTGCCCGCAACCGCGAGAAGCACATCGCTCGCAAGCGCCGGCTGGGTTGCCCAGACGGCGATTCCGGCGACGGCCGCGACGAAGATCGCCACGACCCAAAGCGGGAGGTCGAAGTTGCCGAGCCTCGGCTGCTTGACCCCACGGTTTTGCAGGTTGGCGGCCGCGAGGGTCGCGCCTGCGCACGAGCAGAGGAGCTCGAGGGCAGAAAGCGTGCCGTAGACGGCGGGCCAAACCAGGCCCAGCGCCCACTTGAGCGTCTGCCACGTGCCGGCGTCAACGCCGGCGGCGTCGAGGAGCTCTTTGTTTGCATCGAGCATCCCCGAAAACGAGCTGGCCAACGTCGTCTGCTGCGACACCGCGAACGCCTCGGCGACCCCGATGTGCGCGGCCGTGGCCACAAGCGCGGCCACGATCGCCCTTGTCGGCGTCATCTTACCGCGACGGGCCATCTCGGCCAGCGCGAGCGCGAGGACGCAGGCGATCAACGCGTCAGGCACCGCATCGACTCCGAAGACGAAGCCGCCGATACCCGCGAAGACGAGCGTTCCGGCAGCGACGAGGACGCGAACGCCCACGTTTTTACCGGCACCCGCTGCGAGGGCTCCGAAGCCCACGAGCAGGCAGGCAAGAGGCGAGATGAACCCCGCCCCGAATCCTCCGACCATGCAAAAGATGCATGCGAGCAGCATCGGCACTTCTTTGCCGGCGGGGTTTTCCTGCCGGCGGTGGAGCACGATGCCCTCTTGCTGAGCAGATCCTTTGCCGCCTGCTCCGGGCATTCCCTCGGGTACCGGGGGCCGCCCGTTGTCATGCGTCAAAGCCACTGCTCACGCACCCTTTCTCGAAGCGGTTCGAAGTCCCTAACCGCGGTTGCGACCGCCGCGGCTGGAGACCACGGGAACGGTGTAGGGCAGAAGGGCCATCTCGCGAGCGCGCTTAATGGCGTTGGCGATGTCCCTCTGGTGCTGCGTGCAAGCGCCAGTGACGCGGCGCGGCTTGATCTTGCCGCGATCGGTCATGTACTTACGAAGAAGCTGCGTATCCTTGTAGTCGATGTACGCAGTCTCCTCCTTGCAGAACTGGCAGAACTTGCGACGCGGCTGGCGCGAAAAATCTTGCTTCTGCTGAGCCATGTCTGGTTGCCTTTCGTGAAGCGGCCTTGCGGCCGCTTGTGTTTAGAACGGGATGTCCTCGTCGTAGACGTCCGCGGGAGGCGGGGTCTGGACGGGACGGGCGGCAGGCGCGGGCGCCGAGTAGCTCGGCGCGGAGGCCTGGTAGCCCTGGTTGACCTGGCCGTACTGCTGGGACGCGGGAGCAGCGTAACCGCCGCCCTGGCCTCCCTGCTGGCCGTTCCTCGAAGAGAGGAACTCCAGGTCATCGACGACGACCTCCAGCTTGCTGCGGCGGCCGCCCTCCTTGGCCTCCCAGGAGCTGTAGCGAAGCTTGCCCTCGATGGCAACCTTCGAGCCCTTGGAGAGGAAACGCGAGAGAGGTTCGGCGCGTGCGCCGAAGACCACGCAGTCGACGAAGTTGGGGTAATCCTCCCACTCACCGGTCTGCTGGTTGCGACGACGGTCGTTGACGGCGACCCCGAAGTGCAGGATCTGCGTGCCGCTGCCCGTCGCGCGGAGCTCGGGGTCCCTCGTAAGGTTGCCCGTGATCATCACTTTGTTGATGCTCATGTAACTCACTCCCTCTCAATGCAGGCGTCTGGCCTGCGCTTCCATTTAGTCCCTGTCCTCGCGACGCGTGATCATGTGGCGCTTGACGGCGTCGTTGATGCGAAGGACGCGGTCGAGCTCCGTGATCTGCGTGGGGTCTGCGTGGAAGTTGATCAGGGTGTAGTCACCCTCGGTGAGCTTGTCGATCTCAAAGGCGAGCTTGCGCTTGCCCCAGTCCTCGACGCTGTCGATGGTGCCGCCGTCGGTGGTAATAGCAACCTCGATGCGCTTCATAGCGCCCGCGCGCTGCTCCTCGTTGGACGTGGGATCGACAAAATACAGCAGTTCATAAGCCTTCATGTGGTCACCTCCTCTGGGCTGATGGCTCCGGGACGTGAAGGTGCACCCGGAGCAGGAAAGTTCCGACGGAAGATGTTATCACACGCATTCGCGATTTCCCGCAAAGAAGCAGCTTATGCGCCGTTTTTTCTCACCCTCGAACCTACGCAGCCCCCGAAATTCGTTGGTGGAAGGAGCTTAGCAGGCGCAGGGGACAGAAATCTTACCGAATTCTTTCCGCAGGTCAGTGGGGGTTATCAACAATGCACAGGCAGGGGCCTCGAGAAACCTGAAAGCTCCCCGAGGCCCCTGGCCGCATGCCCATCTTTTCTCCACGAAACCCCTCGTTTAGGGCGGTTTTTGAGGGGTCGCGGGGTTTCTTACGCGGAAGGTGCGTCGTCGGACGTCGCGTCCGTCGCGGCGGACTCCGGGGCCTCGATGGGGGCCACGGCGATGGGCTCGACGGAGACGACCTGGGCGAGGGGATCAACGCTCTCGGCCGCGGAGGGCGTGACCACGGAAGAAGGCTCGACCGTCGCGGCGGGAGCACTCGCCTCCGGCGCCGTCACAGACTCGGACGGCTCCGCGGGCTGGGACAGTGCCACGGCTTGCGGCACCTGCGTCGGAGCAGGCGAAACCGCGGTCTCGGCAGGCGCGACCGGCTGCACGGACGCCTGCATGGGCGCCGACTGCTGCGCACGTGCCGCGGGTGCGGCCTGCACGGACTCCTCCTGCGCCACAGGCGCGGCAGGCTGCGCGGGCGCCGTTGTTTGCACAGGCGACGGCTGCTGCACCGGCCGCGCCGCCTGCGCGGGCATCTCCTGTTGCACAGGCGACGGATGCCGCACCGGCGCCGCCTGCACGGGCTCGGACGGCGGAACGGGCGCTTCGAGCTGCGGCTTCTCGGCAATCATGCGCTCAGGCAGCGGGTCCTCGTCCCTGCCCCAGCGAGGCACGTCGAAGCGGCGCAGCCACAGGCCGAGGGCCGCATAGACCAGGAACTTGGCAAAGACGCCGATGACCATCACCAAGACGAATATGAGCAGCAGCGCAGGCCAGAAGCGGACGACCAGCGCCCCAATGACCTCGGCGGAGAAGCCGCTGCCGTAATACTGCGCGTAGAAGCTCGAATACTCCTCGACGTACTGAACGAAGCGATAGATCCACCCGAACGAGGAGAAGAACGTTGCGGCCGCGATGGCCAGCGCGACCACGAAGTCGATCACATACGACACGACCTTGATAAACCAGATGCGCACGAGGCCGACCGGGTCCTCGGTGGCCATTTTCCAGAGCGTCGGCATGCGATAGCCGGCGACGAAGCTCTGATAGATGGTGGCACGCACGGCCGCGACCATGAACACCATGCTCAGGAACACGCTGATGACGGTCCACACGAAGCTCAGCACTTCATAAACGAAGCCGCTCGAAACCATCCCGATCACAGAGGTCACGATCCAGCTCGCGATGCCCCAGCCGCCGATGACCACGAAGGCGCGCCAGCCGCTGCGGAGCAAATCGCCCACCTTAACCCGGCGAGAAGGGCCCTCGATGCCGCCCCAAGCGATGCGGCGGCTCCACTCGACGAGGTAGCCGAGAACCGCCATCGGCCCCACGATGGGCACCAGGCTCGCGACCATGCAGATGAGGACGGGCTTCCACCAGCCCTTTTCGTGCGTGAGAAGCGCCCAAGCGCGGGCAAAGTAGCGGCCTTCCTGATAGCCGCTCGTATCGACGTTCGAAGCCATGTTTCTCCAATCCATAGAGGTGGTCTTAGGGTACCCCACCCCGCTCAAAACGCCCTTAACACGGTTGGGGCTGCAACGTTCCCGCCGCGGCCTGCCATTGGTGACAGTCACCGCGTCTCACATCTCACCTACTCGGCATGCCGCAACGGGCCTGCGGACCACGTCGCCTCGTCCCCGCTTCCCTTGCGACGCGGGAACAGTCACCAATGGCAGGCCCTACGTTGCTTCGAGCAAGAACGCCTGCAGTTGGTGACTGTTTCTACGTGCATGCGAACACGAGGCTCGGCCACGAATTTGATTCATGGAGCCCATGAGACGCAAGCGCAATCGGTGTGCACGTAGTGACTGTCACCAAATGCGGGCGCCCCGCAGGTGAGATGGCTGCGCAACTGCATGTCCCTGCCATTGGTGACAGTCACCGCGTCTCACATCTCACGCACTCGGCATGCCGCGACGGGCCTGCGGACCACGTCGCCTCGGCCCCGCTTCCCTTGCGACGCGGAAACAGTCACCAATGGCAGGCCCTACGTTGTTGGGAGCGGAGCGCGCCACGAAAAAGCCCCGGGCGCGGACGCCCGGGGCTTTGCTCGCTTATATGGCGGAGGAGGAGGGATTCGAACCCTCGTACCCCGAAGGGTAAACGGTTTTCGAGACCGCCGCATTCAACCACTCTGCCACCCCTCCGTAGGGTGAACAGGGGCCCGTAGGCCCCTGTAAAAGATTCTGGCGGAGAGTCTGGGATTTGAACCCAGGATACGCTTTAGACGTATACACGATTTCCAATCGTGCTCCTTCGGCCACTCGGACAACTCTCCAGTTGAAGTGGTGCGGGGGTTATTGTAGCGGAACTTTGGCCCGAATGTCCACCAAAATTTTGAGCAATTGCTAGGATTGTTGAGAAAACATCGTCGCGAGCGCCTCAGGAGACCGATGATCCTCTCAATTGCCCAGAACAGCCCCGAAATCGCCGTGTCGCTGCCCGCATGGCTCGACCTCGCGTCCGTTGCCGTCGGCGGCATCTCCGGCGCTCTCGTGGCCAGGGAGCGCAAGCTCGACCCCATCGGCTTCATCGGTCTCTCGATGCTGTGCGGCCTGGGCGGCGGGCTTATCCGCGACATGGCCATGCAGGTCGGCACGGCGTACATGATTTCCAACGCCTACGCCATCCCCTCGACGGTGGCCATCGGGTTCGCGGTCTTTTTCTTTGGGCGTTGGTTCGAGAAGGTGCCGGACCTTATTGAATGGGTCGACATCATCTCGGTCGGCCTGTTCGCGCTGGGCGGCACCGACAAGGCGATCGTTTATCACCTGCTGCCCATCTCGGCGATCCTGATGGGAACGCTGACCGGCGTCGGCGGCGGCATGCTGCGCGACGTGTTCCTGGGCGACGTGCCCCGAATCTTCAAACCGAGCAACTACTACGCGGTGTGCGCGGTGGCCGGCAGCGCCGTGTATTACGCGCTGGTCGTGTGGGTCGGGCTGGATAAGTACCTCTCGGCTGTAGCGCTCATGCTGGTCACGGTCGGACTGCGGCGTTGGTCGCTGGCCCATGGGGCCACGACGCCGGGCGCTCACGACCTGACGCCCGCGGTTAAGCGCATCGTGCGCGAGCGCGCCCGCGGGCGCGTCAAGAAGCGGTAGGTTCCTCTCTGCAGCCTCGTCGCAGCTTAAGGGCGGCAGCACCTGCATTTGGTGACTGTTTCTACGTGCATGCGCGGGCGATTCTAAGTAGAGGCGACGGTTCATTGAGCCGATGAGGCGAACCCGCCGATGATGTGCACATAGTGACTGTTACCAAATGCGGGTGCGGGCGGGTGGCGGGGACGTCCTACCTGCGAGGTCGCCTGCAATTGGTGACAGTCACCGATTGGGGGGTCCGGACGAATGGTTGGACGCTTCGGCGTCCGGTTAGGAGTCCGCATGCACGACAAGGAGACCGTCGAGCTGGCCCTGCTGGGCCTCTCGGAGGGCATGAGCGTGACCGAGGTCGCCAGGGACCTCGGGATTCACAAGGCGACCGTCAGCCGCTGGGGCTCGGGGCGCCTGCCCCACTCGGCCACCGGAAAACCCGTAGACTCGTCGCGTGGCGACCGGGCGGCGGGCAGGAGGAAAGCCGTGGGGGAAGAAGGCGGAGGGGCGCGCGGCGGGCGGGCCCCTCGGTACCTCGGGGATGACGGAGGAGGAGCTCAGGGCGCTCGTCCGCGACTTCGAGCTGGACGTGGCGATACTCGAGCAGGAGGTCGAGATACTAAAAAAGGCCCCGGCGCCGGCCCGGAGACCCTCACGAGCGGTGAGAAGGCCGCCGTCGCCGGCGCCCTCAGGGGCCGCTTCGGCCTGCGCGGCGTGCTGCGCAGGCTGGGGCTGGCGCGCTCGACCTTCTTCTACCACGAGGCGCGCCGCTCGGCGCCGGGCGCGTCCAAGCCGAGCCGCGCCGCAGGGAGGGCGCCCCTCAGAGGGCGCGCGGCGCGGCCTCGCTCGACCCGGCGCGGCCCGTGGTCGTCTCGGAGAAGGTGGTGCGCAGGCTGATGCGCGAGGAGGGCCTGGCCGCGGCCAGCTCCGCCTCCCGCGCGCGCAGGTACAGCTCGTACAAGGGCGAGGACGACATGGCCGTCGCCCCCAACCTGCTGCCGCTCGACGTCTCGCGCGACCTGCACGAGTTCCGCGCCCCGGCGCCCGGTCTCGCCTTTTCCACCGACATCACCGAGTTCCGGCTGCCCGGCTGCGCCAGGAAGCTGTACCTGTCGTCCATGATCGACCTCTACGACGGCCGCGTGGTGGCCTGGGCGGCCTCCGACTCGCCCAACAAGGCGCTGGTCAAGGCCATGCTCGAGCGCGGGAGGGGCGCCTTCGCCGGCGCCGGCGCCATCCTGCACTCCGACCGCGGCTGGCACTGCAGGACGCCGGAGTGAGTGGCGATGTGCGAGGGGCTCGGCGGCGTCCGCTCGCTCTCGCGCAAGTCCCACTCGCCCGACAACGCGGTGTGCGAGGGGCTGTTCGGCCGCATGAAGGTGGAGATGTTCCGCGGCCGCGACTGGTCGGGCGCGGCCTGGGAGGACCTCGAGGCCGAGGTGGCGCGCTACATCGGCTGGTACAACTCGGGTCGCCTCAAGATGTTCCCGGGCGAGGGCTACGATACGATAGACGGCGGGAGGGCGAGGCTGGGCCTGGCGGCCTGGTCCCGTCCAAGAAAATGTCCGGACCTCCGCCGTGGTATTGCTCGATTTTTTGAGACTTCCGACAGGAAATGTTCGAAAATCGTGAGCTATACCACGAGCCGTCGCCCCAACCGTGGTATAGCTCGACTTTTTGAGACCGCGGCCGTGAACAGGTCGGCTACCTCCCTTGTCTGGACAACGCAAGCCCCGCCGGCACCTCTGCAGTTACCGATTCGGCGCCCCCTGCGAGTCCGGCCCCGACTAGAGCGACAACAAATTCTCGCATCGGTCGGCCCGCGGCAACTCAGGTGCCCCATTACAGTCAGAGACGCAGTTAGTCCCGGGGCCCGAGCAGCCGCCCGAGCTCCGGGACTACGATTGCGATGCGTCCGAATGGACCGCCGATCGGGCGCCCCCCGCGAAACCCGCGAGTCCATCAGCGTTTGGCCCAACTCCGAGAGTAGCCATCTCGTCACCAGTAAAGCACCGGCCAGACAAGGGACCGCGCGCACCTTCGTGCACCATCGCAAGAACGGCCCACGGAGCCGCCAACAACAAAGCGCCCGGCCCGCAAAAGCGGAACCAGGCGCTTGAGCTGCGGTTATGCGAGCTGCGACCTACTTCTTGACCTTGCCGTTGCGGACGGCCCACTTGCGGCGCTCGGTCTCGTTGAGGATGCGCTTGCGCATGCGGATCGACTGCGGCGTGATCTCCACGAGCTCGTCGTCCATGATGTACTCGAGCGCTTCCTCCAGCGAGAAGGTCTTGGGCGGCGTGAGCTGCACGGAGATGTCGGCGGTGGAGCTGCGCTGGTTGCCGAGCGACTTGCTGCGCGCGATGTTGACCACCATGTCGCCGGGCTTGGAGCGCTCACCCACGAGCATGCCCTCGTAGCACTCGTCGCCAGGCGCGATGAAGAGCTGGCCGCGCTCCTGCAGGGTGCCGAGCGCGTACGCGACGGCCTTCTCGGTGCTCATCGAGATCATGGCGCCGTTCTGGCGCACGCCGATCTCGCCGGCGTACGGGCCGTACTCGAGGAACGTGTGGTAGAAGACGCCCTCACCGTGGGTCACGTTGAGGATGCGGTTCTTAAGGCCCATGATGCCGCGGGTCGGAATCTTGAACTCGAGGTGCGTCTGCATGGTGCCGGCCTCCATGCTGCTCATGGTGCCGCCGGCGTTGCCGAAGACCTCGATGACCTTGCCGGAATACTCGCCCGGGCACTCAACGACGGCCTGCTCAACGGGCTCGACGGTGTTGCCGTGGTCGTCCTTCTTGAAGAGGACGCGCGGGCGGCCGACCTGGAACTCGAAGCCCTCACGGCGCATGGACTCCATGAGGACGGAGAGGTGAAGGATGCCGCGGCCGGAAACCTCGATGCCGGTCTTGTCGGGCAGCTCCTCGATGCGCATCGTCACGTTGTTCTCGCGCTCCTGGAACAGGCGCTCCTTGAGCTGACGGCCGCCGACGATGTCGCCCTCGCGGCCGACGAGCGGCGAGGTGGACGGCTCGAACACGATGGAGAGGGTCGGCGGGTCGATCTCGATGGGCTCGAGCTCGACGGGGTTCTCGGGGTCGGTGTAGACGTCGCCGATGTCGGTGGAGTCAACGCCCACGACGGCGGCGATATCGCCGGCCACAGCCTCGGTGCACTCCTTGCGGCCCAGGTAGTCGAAGGTGAAGAGCTGCTTGACCTGGCTCATCGCGCGGCTGCCGTCGTTCTTGACGACGAGGATCTTGTCGCCGGAGTGGATGGTGCCGGAGTAGATGCGACCGATGCCGATGCGGCCGACGTACTCGGAGTGGTCGATGGTGACGCACTGCAGCGCGAGCGGGCCATCGGGGTCCACGTCGGGGGCGGGCAGGTCGTCGACGATCATGTCGAGCAGCGGGAACATGTCGGCATTGTCGTCGTTGGGGTCGAGACGGGCGAAGCCGTTGACGGCCGAGGCGTACACGACGTGCTCCATGGCGAACTCGAGCTGCTCGTCGGTGGCGCCCAGGTCGGCCATGAGGTCGAGGCAGTCGTTGTAGGCCTTCTCGGGGTCGGAGCCCGGCTTATCGATCTTGTTCACGACGATCATGACGGAGAGGCCCGCTGCGATGGCGTGCGAGAGCACGAAGCGGGTCTGCGGCATCGGGCCCTCGGCGGCGTCGCACAGCAGCAGGGCGCCGTCGGCCATGCGCAGGACGCGCTCGACCTCGCCGCCGAAGTCGGCGTGGCCCGGGGTGTCGATAATGTTGATCTTGATGTCTTTGTACTCGATGGAAATGTTCTTGGCCAGGATGGTGATGCCGCGCTCGCGCTCCTGGTCGTTGGAGTCGAGGACGCGCTCCTCGACCTGCTGGTTCGCGCGGAAAGCGCCGCTGGCCTTGAGCAGCTCGTCAACGAGCGTGGTCTTGCCGTGGTCGACGTGCGCGATGATGGCGATGTTCCTGATGTTCTCCTGGCGCATATGTCCCTCTCGATTAGCTAATGCCTCATTTTTCGGCAACTGGGGCATTATACAGCGCGAACGGCTGCGAGAAAGCCTTAGAGGGGCACTGTCACGTCATCTACAGCAACGCCCCCGGGTCGGCGCCCGCCACGGGTGACAGTCATTGGCGGCAGGCCATCGCAGGCGCATCGCGTTGCGACCCGCAGGTCCGCGCGCGGGGCCTGCCATTGGCGACAGTTTCCGCGTCGCAAGAGGAGCCGGGCCAATGCGCAGCGGCCCGCAGGTCCGTTGCCCCGCAGCAGCCACGTGAGATGTGAGACGCGGTGACTGTTACCAATGGCGGGCGCTGACCCACATTGGGGACAGTCCCTTTTGCAGGTCCAGCCTGCCACCAATGATTGTCACCCGTGGCAGGGCTAAAGGTTAGAGCAGCGGCGGCACCTCGCCGGCCGCCTCGGGCTCGGTCCAGCCAAAGGTGTCCTCGTCGCCGGTAACCTCCACCAGCGAAAACGCCGAGTAGCTGCGATAACCGCGCTCGCCGAACTCAAGAATCACCGCATCCTGGTACGCCCCGGCCTCGTCCGCGACGGCTCCGCGATACGCGAGCGCCGCGCGCACGACGGACGCATCGGCATCGGCGGCCTTCTTGCGCGCGCCCTCGAGACACTCCTCCGGGCCGTCGTCTGCGAACTCGAAGCTGGACACGGAGCCGTCGGTCGACCCCAAGGCAAGAAGAACGTGCAGGTCCTCGCCCACCGCCAGCACGTCGAGCGCGCGGCCGAGCAGTGCGCTCGCCATCTCGTCGGTCTGCGCCGAAACGCCCTCGCGAAGCTCATCGTCTGCCATTTGCGGCCCCTTCCTCGTCGTTTATCACCAGCATCCTACCGCAATCGCCCTAGTTCCTCGAAAACGCCGGCCAGTCGACTCCTTCAGGGTCGGAAAGCTGATGCCGCAGGCCATAAAGGTAAACGGACGATTCGCCGACGTGGTAATACAGGATGTATCGGCCAACCGAAGCCGAGCGAAGCTCCACCCCGACGGCTCTCGATTCATCCTCTCTTACGGGGTACATCCTCGGAAACTCGGCCAACAGGTGCATAAGCCCCTCGACTCCCGTGGCGAGGTTTGCCACGGACTTGCCCGACTCGTCGCAGCGCCTCAGGTAGTCCGACGCCTCGATATAGCTGGACCTAAACCCCTTCGTGACCTCAACGTTAAAGGCCATAACGGGCCTTCATTTCGTTCATAAACTCAAAACCGTCCTCGACCTCGCCGCGCTCGACCTGCGCATGCGCCTCACGGAGCTGCCCCACGGTCTCATCTAGCCACTGTTCATGGGCTGCTTTGCGGGCCTCCACCTCGCGGACGACCCGATCGTAGTGCTCGAACGTCTCCATGCTCATGATGGCCATGTCGCCGTAGCCGTTCTTGGTCACATAAATCGGCTCATTGAGCTCGTGGCACTTCTCCGAGATGGCCGCGGTGTTCTTCAACTCTTTGATCGGCACAATGGTCATGATTTTCTCCTTTTTGGGACATAATCGTGGCCCAATCATACCAAAGAG
>CAVDQW010000226.1:0-2434 GCA_963610995.1 bacterium
TTACCTCCGGAAAGGACGTGGCGCCGGCCGCCATCTGCTGCTTTGCCTCGCGAAGGAAGCGTTGGTCAACCGCTTCGCGCTCAAGTTTGCGGGCGGCGTCGAGGGTGTTCGCGACCCCCGCAACAGCGATGGCGAACTCCTCGGCGCCCACCTTCTCACCCTTGCACTTGTCAACGGCGGCGACGCGGTCGCAGACGAGAGGGTCGGTGAGCTCGACGGTCTTGGCGATCTCGAGCGCCTTGGCAAAGGCGGCATCGGCGTCGTCGGCGGACTGGTTGGGGCAGTTGAGCCTGACGTAGCTGTTGGAAAACGGCATGCAGGGTTGGATCTGCACACAATAGCCCTCGTCATACGGACGGTCGTCGACCACCATCACATAGCAGTTCTTGGCGCGGACGAAGTCGATGTACTTGGTTCGTGCGGCCATGGGGTTCCCATCGCCGTCGCGGATGAGCCTGGAGATGGCGCGCACGAACTCGTCGATGCCGTGGTCTTGCATGCCCTTCTTGACATCCTCGTCATCGGACCCGGGGACGGGGCAATAGAAGAGTCCGTCGTAGGCGTACTCGCCGTCGTCGATGTCGTCCCAGGTCACGGAGTCGTCCGCGTACGCCCTGAAGGCACGCTCGCCTTCCTCGCGCGCGTTGAACACATGCCAGCCGTCGGGGATCGCAACGGTGAACTCAGGCGCAGCGGCCCTCTGGCCCTTATCGAACGTTAGGGATTCGACGTTGAACATCGCAGGGTCGACCTCGTAGGCATCGAGGCTGAATACCTCATGAGCATAAACCCTGGTACGAGGCAAGTGTTCATCATCGAGGTTACCCTCCGAAGAGGAAGCATCAAAAGCGGCTCCATCGCTGAGCAGAGTCTTGTCGTAGAACATGCGGCCCTTGACCGCATACCGCGGGTTCGCGGGGTCGATCGCGACCTTGCACTCGTAGAGCTCCATGCCCTCATCAGACTCTTCATCAAGGCCGAACGGAAGGTCCTCGGCGCAACTGCCCCAGAAATCGATGTCCACATCAACAAGGCCGGCGGGAACGTTGATCGAGCTGATGTGCAGCTGCGTATAGCCGGTCTCCCCCTCCGTAACGAACGAGAACTCTTCTATGGTTGTCAGGGTTTCGGGCAGCGAGACGTTAAAGCTGTAGCCGTCAGCAGCGGAGACGCAATACGGAGCAAGTGACGTAACGCCGTCAGGCACGGCAACATTCAGCTTTCCGCCAAGAGCGTCCCACCGTTCGTAGGGCCGCTTCGGCGCGCCGTCGTAGTAGAGCGAGATGAGCCTTCTCCGATCGCCGTCCCGCTCGATGAGGGAGCCGTCGACCGAGTAATAGCGCTCATTGCCGGCGTCCACGTCAATGTAAACTGGACCGCGGGCTGAGCGGCGGGGATAGGGCTTATCATCTTCCAGCACGGACTTGAAACAGAACGAGAAGGCGCCGTCCCCGATCTTCTGCACGCTCGCGGGAATTCGGTATTCGCGGCAGGAGCAGAGACCGAAGGCGTGCTCCCCGATCTCCCGCAGCGTGCCGGGCAGCTTCACATGGGAGACGGCGAGCTTGCGGAAAGCGCCGGCTGGAATCACCTCGACTCCATCCGGAATATCGAGCGTGTCGCTATCGCCATCGCCCACGCGGTGCAACGCCTTTTTGCCGTCGCGAGACAGCAGGACATCGTTGACGACGTTGACGCCCTCGTGGTTCTTGCCGTAGAAGACCTCGAGCGCGGCGCGCGGCCTTTTCTGGCCACCGGCGATTCCAATGACCTTCGCGTAGACGCGATCGCCGACGAGCACGCCCGCCTCGGCGTCAATAAGCTTGTTTCCGATACCGTAATCGAGGCCGTCCTGGTAATTGATGAGTCCGAGCTTATGACCACAGAAGACGGCGCATGCGTACGTGCCGCCGTACTCACCTGCGACCAACTCGAAGGCGATAAAGTCACCGATGCGCAGCATCTCGAAGTTCTTTGCCTGGTCATACTGCTCGCTGCCGGTCACGTCGGACTCGAAGCGCACGACGTCATCGCCGGAGAGCCCGTCGATCGTGTCGAGCGCGTGCCGCAGGTCGATCCCCTCGTAAAAGCCTTGAATTTCTTCCTCGCTGGGGCGCGGCAGCGAATCCGGCCTGCTCACCGGGCTAACCAGCTGCTGGTTTTTGAAAAACTCGGAGACCGACTGGCCCGATGTTGACTTAATCCACTTGTTAACTTCGGCGGAGTGGCTGGCGTAGTCTTCGTTCTCTTGCGTGAGCCCCTTGAGATTATTCGGGCGCACGGCATGGGCGTACTTGGCCTTGAGCGCCTCGACAATCGCCTCGCACGCATCGCTATCGAGAGCGGAACGGCCGAGCACGCCGGCGTTCTTGAGATATTTGCTCAGCGAAATTCCGTAGATCGTCGCGAACCGGCCCTTGGTCATGAAGTCAAT
>CAVDQW010000227.1:0-6171 GCA_963610995.1 bacterium
TAAGGGCCGCGGCGCCCGCGCCCATGCCGATGAACGGCCAGATGGGCAGGCCGCCGGAGGCCGTGGCGGAACCGGTAGCGGCGGAGGCGGCGCCGCTATTGGCGGACGCGCCGGAGTTGCCCGCGGCGGCCGAGCCGGCGGAGGTCGCGGCGCTCATCTGCTCGGAGGAGAAGCCCGTGAGCAGCGACTCGGCGGAGGTCTCCTCGGTCGCGGTCTCGACGACGGCCGTGGTGGTCGACTTCAGCGCGCCGGCCAGGGAAACGGCGGCGGCGGTGCTGTTAGAGCTGCCCAAGCCGGTGTTGCCGGAGAGGCTGATGCCGGAACCGCTGCCGGCGCCCGTACCTGCGCCCGCGCCGGCACCCGAGCCGGGCTGCGGCGCCGGGTCAGGGTCGGGCTGCGCGGCGGGGTCCGCGCCGTTGGGCGTGGTGCCGGAGCCGCCCGAGCCGGAGCCGCCGCCCGACTCGCCGCCCTTCTTGACCTCTTCCCACTTGGCCGTGAGCGTCATGTTGCCCTCGACGCCCTGCGAGAAGTCCCAGGCCGAGGTGCACGCCGCGTCGGTATACCAGCCGCAGAACTTGTAGCCCGCGCGCACCGGGTTGGTCGGCTGGACAACCGTCGTGCCCTCCTTCACCTTCTGCGGCGCCGGGGTCTCGCCCGTACCTCCGTTGAGGTCGAACGACACGATGAAGCGCTGGGCCCTCTTGCCGTTGCCCTTGACGGCGAACAGCTTGCCGGAGTCGTTGGCGTAATAGAGCGCGCCGTCGGAGCCCACGGCAATGGACGACATGCAGTACTGCTGGCCATCGGCCTCGGGCGTGTAGAGAACCTCGGCCTCGTCGTCGCCCACGCAGTAGCGATAGATGCAGCCGGGGTTGTTGTTGGAGGTGAAGTAGACGTAGGTCTTGCCGTCCTGGACGCTCACGACGGGCTGGGACTTCACGTCGCCGCTGTAGTTCTGCTGCCTGATGTAGCTGCCGTCGGCCTTGTCGATGGCGTACTCGACGGTCATGGTCTCGGCGTCGATGACGGCGATCTGGCCGTAGTGGTACACGTAGCTGCTGCTCCACGGGCTGGGCGAGCCCTCGATGGAGGTGCCGCCCACGTAGATCTTGCCGTTTGCGATCACCGGCGTGGAGGTGGAGCTGGCGCCGAACTGCACGCTCGCGACCTCTTTGAGCGCGCCGTCGGAAGCCACGGAAAGCTTGTGCAGGTAACCGTCGTTGCTCACCACGTAGGCGAAGGAGCCGTCGGTGAGCACCGTGGACCTCACGTTGCTGGAGACCTTGAGGGTAGAAACGGTATTGCCGGTGGCAGGGTCGATGGAGCACACGTTGCCGGCGTCGTCGCCGATCACGCCGTAGTCTCCCGAGAAGGCCATGCCCGCCCAGTAGTAGCCGGTGCCGTTCTCGTTGGCGCGGCTCCACATGACCTTGCCGTCGGAGATGCGCACGCAGAGCAGGTAGCCGCCGTCGCTGCCGGTCCAACTGGCGTCGGTCGCCCCGAAGTAGGCGTAGCCGTCGCTCACCGTCACGGCGGAGAGGGACTGCAGCTTGCCGTTCTTGCCGTTGGGCAGCGCGGAGGTGACCCACCTGGTAACCATGGAGTCCGCCGTGACGGCCTGCAGGCGGCCGCCGCTCAGCGGGACGAGGATGAGCCCGTCGGTATAGACGATGCGCGAGACGGAATCGACCTTATCCGCGAGGGTCGCGGTGCCGCCCGCGACGGTCTCGCCCGTGTCGACGTTCTTCTTGTAAAGGGTGCTGCCCACGGCGACGTAGAGATAATCGCCCGCGAGGACCGGGTCGGAGTAATAGGTGCTCCAGTCGGTGGACTTCTTGAGCTCGCAGACCCACTTGGCCTCGGCGTCCTTGGTCGGCGTGGCGGCGTCGGTCACCTTATTGGCGCTGGTGTAGCCGGGCCAGTCGCTGTCCCAGTCGGGACCCTTGGCACCGGGGTCGACGATGGCGGAGGAAGACGGGTCGTCGCCGGAGGCGCTGTAGTACCACTGGACGGAGTCGCCGTTCTTGAGGGTGATGCCGTCGGCCATGGAGCTGGCGACCTCGCCGTTGACGAAGAGCTGCCAGTAGTGCCAGTTACCCTCGCTGTCCTGCGCGGAGGACAGGACGATCGATGAGTCGTAGGGAGAAGTGACGGAGTTCAGGCTCCAGCCCCAAGCGCCCGCGCCGTAGTCGGCGGTGATGCCGGCGCTCTTGAAGAACGCCTCGGAAAGGTCGGCGACCGTCTTGCCGGCCTCGAACTTCCAGCCGGAGAGGGTGCCCCAGCGGGCGGCGTTTCCGTTGGAGTCCAGGCCGATGACCTCGATGGAGGCCTCGGCGCTCTGGGCACCGGGCTCGGGGACCTCGTCGCCGTAGCTGCTGTACGCCCAGACGATTTTGTCGCCGGGCTGGAGCGTCACGGAGCCGGCACCCACCTCGGACGCCTCGCCGTTGACGAAGAGCTGCCAGTACTTGCCCGTCTGCTGGTCCCAACCGTAGGTCTTGCCGTCGCGGCCGGTGACCGTGGACAGATAGAAGGACGCGCCCTCGCCGTACGCCTCATACGTGAGGCCGGCCTCGTCCAGCAGCTGCACGGAGAGCTCGGCCGCGGTGGTGCCGGAAGCGACCTTCGTGTCCGTGGTCTGCGCCCACACGGAGTTATTGCCGTTGTCGTCCGGGCCGATGAACGACATCGAGACCTTGACGGTCGCCTTGTCGAGGTCGGCGACGTCGGCCCCGTAGGCGGAGTACCACAGGACAACCGAGTCGCCGGGCTTGAGGCTCACGCCGTCGGCGCCGACCTCGGAGGCCTTGCCGTTGACGAAGAGCTGCCAGTACTTGCCTGTTGCCTGGTCCCAGCCGAGCACGCGCCCGTCGGCGGAAGTGATGTCGGATAGGTAGTAGTAGCCGTCCGTCGCGGGGTCGGTCGACGTGTGCGCAAGGCCCATGGAGCCGAGCACCTGCTCGATGAGGGCCGCGGCGGTCGAGCCGTAGGCGACCTGCTGGCTCGCGTTGGACCAGACCTCGTCGGTGCCGTCCGCGCCCACGCCGACCAGCTCGAAGCCGATGGAGATCTGTGGGTCGCTGTGGTCGGTCGTGCCCACGACGCGATAAGTGGCGGACACGGTCTGGTTCACGAGCTTCTGGAGCTGCTCGTTCTCGGGGTGGGCCGCGGCGAGCGACTCGTACTTCTCATAGGAGAGGTTGCTGGTAACGGTGACGAGGGTGTCGGCCGTGGGCTGCGCGAGCTTGAGGGTCTCGTCGGCGATGACGGCGGAGTCGCTCGACTTGTAGGTACGCCAGCTCGAGCCCGACATGGAATCGTAGCCGGGGAGCTCGGCGGCATGGATCTCGCCCGTCTCGTAGCTCTTGGAGTAGGTGATGGAGCCGTCGGAGCCGACCACGGCGGAGCTCCAGGGAGAAAGATCGCTGCTCACCGCGTCGGCGGAGGCGTTATCGCCGAGCAGGGAGCTCGCATAGGCAGCCTTGACGGCCTCCATCTCGGCCACCGCGGCGTCGACCTCGCTCGACGCGATGGGCTTGATAGTCACGGTAATGTCGCGGGAGACGCTCAGGCCGTCCTTGGTGAGGGTCGCCGTGATGGTCGCGGTGTTGTCGCCTCCCTCGATGTCCTGCGTGATGACGCCATGGTAGCCGGTGAGTTTGAGGGCCGAGGACTCGGCGACGGTGTACTTGATGCTCGCGCCCTTGAGCACCTTCGAGGCACGCGGGAGGACGAAATCCTCCTCAACGTTGCCGAGGTCGACGGAACGGGAGCTGTCGGAATACGCCACGACCTTGGAGTCGATCGCGGCCAGGGCGTCCTCGAGGACCTTCTTCTCCTCGGCGATCTGCTCGGCGGACTTGGAGCTCACCGTGACGCCATAGGACCTGCTGATCGACTCGGACGAGAGGCCAGAGGCGCCCGCCATGCTCACCGTGGCGGTGAGGGTGGCCGTCTGGGACTCGTTGCCATGCGTGTAGGCGACCTTGTAGACGGTGTTGTACGAGGAGTCGTAGCTGCTCGTGACCTTGGCCGCGCTCGCGTTGTCGGAGGACCAGCTGATCTGGGCGACCGTCTTGCCGTTGACGTAGAGCGCGGAGGGCAGGGTCTCCTCGGTAGCGTCGGCCGAGGCCACGCCGGAAGTCAGCGTGTCGCCGAGCTCCGCGGCCGCGAACTGCTCGCCCAGGTACTTCTCGACGGCGTCGTCGTCCCAGGGCAGCGTGGAGGTGCGCCCCGGGGTGTAGGTGACGCTCGCCTCGCCCAGCGTCAGCTTGTAGGTGGGCGTGAACTGGCGCAGGACCGAGTAGTCGTAGGACGCGGTCTTGTCCGCGGGCGAGAGGAAGAAGTAGGTGATGTCGCCGTTGTCAGCGATGCCGCCCTGCTGGGCCGGGTCGGATGCAGTGAAGCCTACCCCGTCGAGAGTCACCGTGATGCCGGAATAGCCCCAGGCCTCGAGCTTCGCGGAGAGCATGTCGCAGATGTTGGTGTCGGCGCCGAAGACGGGACTCGGGTACCAGCCGCTGTAGCCCACGGACTTAGCCTTGGCGACGGCCGCGGCGAGCGTCTCCTCGTCGTCCGTCTGCTCGGAGCCCCCGTCGGACGCGGTCTCGATGGCGTTCTTGAGGCTGTCGGTGTCCTCGTACTCCCAGCTGTCGGAGCCGTAGGTGACGCGGCAGGCAACGTACTTGCCGGCGAGGTCGGATGTGAGCGTGAGCTCGCGGGACGTGGCGCCGTCGATGGCGGTATAGCCGGAGGCAGTGAAGGCGGAAGACTGCTTGGCGCCCGCATACCACTGGTAGGAGAGCTCGGCGTACTCGTACGAGGAAAGCTCCTCGTCTCCGTCCCAATCGTCCTCGGTATAGGCGGCGACCTTGACGGTATCGCCCACCTTGGCGGTGCGGTTCCCGTAGGTCAGGTTGTTGCCTGAGGCATCGACGATGGAGACGTAATCGACGCTCACGGACGTGGAGGCCAGGGAGATCGCATAGTCGCCGGTGCCGACGGTGGCGTCGGCCTTGGGGTCGCCCTCGGTTTCCGGGTCGTCGTCATCGGCGGATTCGGCAACGGAGTCGTTTGCGGCCGGAGCGTCGGAGGCGGTGAGGCCTTCCTGTTCGAGCGGCTCGCCGGCGTCGGACAGCCCCTCGCCCTCATCGGTCGCCTCGGCGGCTGCCGTCGCCTGCGGCGTCGCCTCATCGACGGCCTCCGCAATCGCGGCCGTCGGCACCGACGAGAACGCGGTGACGACTGCGAGCAGCAGCGCGAGCGAGCGCTCTGCCAGCGGTTTATTTGATTTCATAAAACCTGTTCCTCCTCCCCCGCAGGGGCTCGGGAGGGCAGGTAGGATCGGCAGGGTGCGCCCCCGCCATTGCCCCGCGAGACGCGCAGATGCGCCGCCGCGCGCGGGTGAGCCTTGAACACAGTCATTCAACTGATCCGGAGTTGAACCGGAATCCTTTTTTCTCTACTAGGCGTAGCAGCTGTTCGAACCGTGCCCTCGATTTATTCAACTGGGGAGACAGTCTAACAGCTGGAACTCAGGCAGCCGACGAAATCGCAGCTTTCCCCACATGTTTTTGCGACCCGAAACAACCCGTCAAGAGCGCCAGACAGAAATTGGTAAAGCGCCACTTAGCAATAGAACGAAATGTCGCCTATCGTCTCTTGCCTGCGGTCGCAAATGCAGGCGTGGTTTGCGGCGACGAACTGCATGAGGTCGCAAAGGTCCCTCAGCCCACATGCACGCCGACCGTAACGGTATGCCGTGGATTTGGAGTCAAACGCCAACGCGACACGGCCCGTCGGCACAAATTTCGTCGAGTGCGCACCTTAATCTGAGTCGGGTGGGCATCGAGGTAATTCGACCCTACGCGACCTGCGCAAACGTCGGGCGATCCCGCAAGGTTGCTCCGACCATACGAATTAAGGTGCGCACTCGACGAAGTTTGTTGTGGACAAGCCCGGTTTTCATCGCTCCGAGACCCAAACTGAGAGGCAAACAGCCCGTCAAGCGACGACTTGGGCGAATCGTGGCCGCCTAACGCCGCCTATCGAGCACAAACCTCAAGTTGTGCATCGCTCAATTCGGGACCGAGGGGCATAGGGGCCCGGTTCTTCCATGCGACCTGCAAAAACGAGACCCAAATCGAGACGACTGCTCGCACAGCGTGAATT
>CAVDQW010000228.1:0-15182 GCA_963610995.1 bacterium
TGTTGACGGTGCCGGTGCCGTAGATGACCTGCAGCTGGCCGGAAGCCTTGAAGTTGCCCGAGGCGCCGGTCGCGTTGTCGACCTTCTCCTGGTCGACCTTGGAGTCGTCGGCGAGGACGAGACGCAGACGGGTGGCGCAGTGCGCGGCGGAGACGACGTTCTCGGCGCCGCCGATGGCGTCGAGGATCTCCTGGGCTGCCTGACGGTGATCAAGTGCCATGCTTTGCCTTCTTTCCGAGTAGGCTTGGATTCCACTGTGAATGTGGAATCGTTCTCACAACACGAAGTAAAGCGCTTTTGTCAGTGTGTGGGAACGTTCTCACATCGTTTCACCCGCGAGCGGTGCAAAATCGTCGGTAAACGGTAAGGAGAAATCGGAGCCAATTTCGCTTGCCTTTCAAAAATCGATAAGTGAACATCTTGCTGCAAAACGGCTGGGTAACGGCGAAGCGGTCCAAACGTCTACCTGCGGCTTTACGGCTCAGACGCATCTGTATACCGACGCGGTCCCCGCAAGATGTTCACTTATCGATTTATGCGTTCGGAAGCGCCGCCCAATCGGTGAAGATCGCCGCGCGGAGGCGCTTGGCGGCCTCTGTTTGGCGAGCCGTCTTGGGACGGCGCCCCGCGCCGAGCGAATCGGCAACGGCGTCGCAAAACGCATCGAATCGCTTGCGATCCTTGAGCTGCGGGTAGGTGAGCGGCAAGACGTTCACGCCCATGAGGCTGAGAGCGGCCGTTCTGTCTGCGTCCGAAAGAAAACCGTCTAGGTTGTCGTGGTACAGGGCGCTCTGGCATTCGATGTCGAGGCCGTTGGGCCAGTAGATGTCGCAATAACAGCAGTCGCGCTGGCCGACAAGCCTCGCGTCTCGATGAAGCTCGATTTTCTCGTTGTGCGACAACCCAGCAAACCCTTCTCCGCCCAACCGCTCGGGTAGGCCGAGAAGCAGCCCTGCCTGCGTCTCGAATGGGGAAGCGGCCAGGGGAGTGACCAGCTCGGCAACCTTTTGAAGCGTCTTGGACCCTCGGTGCCCTTGAGACAAGTGAGCCATCTCGAGCAGCTCTTGTGGCGTCGTGAGCGGATCGCGGGACCAAAGCTCCGTTACCTTCCCGTTGGCATCGAGACAGGGTCGCCATCCCTGGAATGTTCCCAGACGTCCGCGGTTGGCGATGCGCTGGAGCTCAGCCTTGATGGGCGTCGGCGGATCGTAGACGGCGTACGACCCACAGAGCTCCGACGCGAGCGGCAGCGTGCGCTCGAGCCCAAGCTTGGCCGCCAGCTGCACCATCGTAAAAGCCGGGCTGGTCACGTCCAGGTCGTCAGTGATTTGACGGGTCGCGCCGACTGGGAGCTCACCGTTCCAAAATACGGTCTTGAGCAGGCTTGAAGAGCGGCGAGAGCCCCTGTCTTGGGCGAGGATGTCGAGGGGGAACTCGCAAGAGGGTGCCAGGAGCGACTGGGCTTTGCGAATATCGATGGCGGCTCTGCTCACGTTTCTCCATGAGGGGCCGGAACATTCGCGAAGGAACGGCAGTCGCGCGCATATGTCAGAGCGAAAAGCGAGGACTTCGTCATGCCTGGCGAATCTGCGCAAGGCAGGGCTATCATCCGGCGCGGCGGCCAGATACAGAACGATTGGCGGAGTGCGCCAATACTGGTAGGCAGTTGCTCCACAGACAATGGTATCCATGGAAAGACGGTACCACGATGACCTCGCGGGGCGCTTACCATTCTGAAAATCGATAAGTGAATATCTTGCTGCGGAGAAGCGCGGTAGCCTTGAGAAGGCTTCTGCGTTTACCTGCGGTTTTACGGGCATTGTGTGCCGGTCTATCTACCTTGATGGCTGCAAGATGCTCACTTATCGATTTTGACCCTAGCGCGTGGAGTTTCGGGCCACGACCTCGTAGCTCATGCGGACCTCGCGGCGGGTGGCGTCGCCGGCGAGCTGCTCGCAGAGCATGCGCGCGGCCTCGGCGCCCGAGGTCTTGTAGTGGTGGTGCACCGTGGTGAGCGTCGGCGTGACGATCTGGCTTAGCTCGGCGTCGCCCACGCCCGTGACCTGCACGTCCTCGGGCACGCGGCGCCCGTACTCGCGCAGGCAGGTCATGGCGCCGAACGCGATGGAGTCGGTCGCGCACACGATGGTGTCGACCTCGGGATAGACGTCCAGCAGCTGCTCGGCGGCGGTGTAGCCCGCGTCGACCGTGAAGTCCGCGATCATCTGCGCCC
This sequence comes from bacterium, assembly GCA_963610995.1. Lineage (GTDB taxonomy): Bacteria > Actinomycetota > Coriobacteriia > Coriobacteriales > Atopobiaceae > Paratractidigestivibacter. Next base: position 2,234 of record CAVDQW010000228.1, read on the forward strand.
GCTCGGGCACCTCTATGCCCGTCTCGGCGCACGCGTCGAGAAACCCCAGGTGGCGGTCGCGGCCAGCGGACTCGTCCTCCTCGAGGACGCCGATGTAGGCCGGGTGCTCCGACTTGCGCAGCGCGTTGGCCGTGATGTCCTTCAGCGCGCCCCGGTCGTTCTGGTACACGCAGCTGCGCCCCGGCAGGTCCTGGTCGAGCACGACGATGGGCAGGCTCATGTCGTCCATGGCCTGGAAGTGCTCCTCCGAGAAGATCGTTGCCACGAGCACGACGCCGTCGACCTGCTTCTTCTCGTCAAAGAGCCGCAGGTAGGACACCTCGCGCGCCGCGTCGTTGTCGGTGTTGGCAAGAAGCACCTGGTAGCCCTTCTCGGCAAAGACGGGCGTCATGCCGGCGACCATGCGGCTCACCGAGGCGGAGTTGATCTTGGGGATGATGACGCCGACGGTGTTCGACTTGCCCGTGCGCAGGCTCTTGGCGTGCTGGGAGGGGGAGTAACCGGTGGCCTTGACCACGGCGCGGATCCGGTCGCGCTTCTCCTGGCTCACGTAGCCGTCGTTGAAGTAGCGCGAGACGGTGGCGCGCGAAACCCCCGCCATCTGCGCGATCTGGTTGATGTCCAAAACGTCCCCTCCGTGCGTCGTTGCGCCTTGAGTCTAACCCACGAGCTGCTGGGGCGAGACGTCCTTGGCCGCCGTCACCATATGGGCCACATCTTCGGGGGACTCCTCGCCGCCGCGCGCAAGCCACAGCTGGATGATGGTCAGGACGTGGGAAATCGCCAGCTCGCGGGCATAGGCCTCGGGAAAGAGGTCGGTTTTGACCGCGGTGCCGGCGCGCTGGAGGCCGTGGTCGAGCAGGCCCTCGATTATCTGCTTGAGCTTTGCCGAGAAGTCAGGGTCGCCCCCGCGCCCCGAGATGGCCGCGACGAAGTCGAAGTCGGAGCGCACGATGAGGAGCGCCGCCAGGATCTTGTCGTAGGGGAAGAGCTCTATGCAGGTGGCGCCCGCGGGCACCTCACCGGCGAGCAAGACCTCCTCCAGCCGCCCGATCACCTCGGTCTCGAGCTGCTCCAGCATGTCGTACTTGTCAACGAAGTGCAGGTAGAACGTGCCGCGGTTGATTCCTGCGCGCCGCGTGACATCGCTTACCGTGAGGGCGTCGAAGCCTTTCTCGCCCATGAGCTCCACAAGCGCGCGCTTGATGCGGGCGCGCGTTTTGGTGTTCCTTGTGGCCTTGACCTGCTCTTCCATGACTTTTCTCGCCCCATTTTGCTTAAATGAACAACCTGTTGACTATTGTTCATGGTGTTTGACATTTTCGAGGGTATACTTCGCAACATTCCTAGTCAACACGTTGTTCAATTAACGGGCCCAGCCAGGCGCCGGCTGGCCCGCAGAAAGGACTCGAATGTCATACATAGAGGTTATCCACGAGTTCAAGCGCTACCAATCCGGCTCAACCGAGATCCTGGCCAACAACGACGTGAGCTTCACCTGCGAGAAGGGCGAGCTCGTGGTCATCCTCGGCTCCTCGGGCGCCGGCAAGTCCACGTTGTTGAACATCCTGGGAGGCATGGACACCGCCAGCGAGGGCCAGGTCATCATCGACGGCAACGACATCGCCAAGTACAACTCGCACCAGCTGACCGACTACCGCCGCACCGACGTCGGCTTCGTCTTCCAGTTCTACAACCTGGTCTCCAACCTGACCGCCAAGGAGAACGTGGAGCTCGCCTCCGAGATCGTGGCCGACGCCTCCGATCCCGCGCGGGTCCTGGCCTCCGTCGGCCTTGCCGACCGTATGGACAATTTCCCGGCGCAGCTCTCCGGCGGCGAGCAGCAGCGTGTGGCCATCGCGCGCGCCGTGGCCAAGAATCCCAAGATCCTGCTGTGCGACGAGCCCACGGGCGCGCTCGACTACCGCACCGGCAAGCAGGTCCTGGGCATCCTCGAGGACATGAGCCGCAAGCAGGGCGCCACGGTCATCATCGTCACCCACAACGGCGCCATTGCCGGAATCGCCGACCGTGTGGTCCGCATGCACGACGCTCGCGTGCAGTCCGTCGACGTCAACCCCGCGCCCACGCCCATCGCGGACATCGAGTGGTAGGTGAGAGAAGCATGGCAACCCGTAGAACCGCGACTCCGCGCACCAGGCGCGAGGCGAGCAGAAGGAAGACCGCCCTCTGGAAGGACGTGCGCCGCAGCATCGTCAACTCGAAGGGGCGCTTCATCTCCATCATGCTGCTCATGATGCTCGGCTCCTTCGCGCTCGTGGGCCTGTTCGTGGCCGGCCCCGACATGCGCGCCACGGGCGAGACGTACTTCGGCGACTGCTCGCTGGCCGACCTCACCGTGATGAGCGACTACGGCCTGGACGACGATGACGTCGCCGCTATCTCCCAGGCCAGCGGCACGACGAACATCGAGTACGGCTATTTCAAGGACGTCACGCTCGACGGCACGACCGATGCGCTGCGCGTCATGAGCTCGCCGCGGGACGTCTCGATGACCGAGGTCGTCGATGGCCGCCTGCCCGAGAAGACCGGCGAGATCGCCGTCGACACCAACGTGTGCGGGGACATCGAGGTCGGCTCCACCATCACGGTGAGCGAGAAGGCAAACGCCATCAGCGACAGCACATGTCTGCGCGAGACGACCTACACCGTCGTCGGCCACATCCACACGCCCGAGATCATCTCCATCGTCAACATGGGCCAGTCCACGGCGGGCACGGGCACGCTCAAGGGCTACGGCGTCGTGGTGGCCGACGAGTTCGACTCCGACGTGTACATGACCGCGCGCATGACCTTCGAAGACGTCGAGGGCCTCGACCCCTACTCCGATAGCTATAAGAACGCAGTGCAGGCCCACAAGGACGAGGTCGAGGAGCTTATCGCCGACCGTCCTGCCGCGCGCCTGGCCACCGTGGTCGCCGATGCGCAGCAGTCCATCGACGACGGCCAGGCCGAGGTCGACGACGCCAAGCGGCAGCTGGCGGACGCCAGGCAGGAGCTCGACGACGCGGCGGAGACCCTCGCCGATGCCGAGGTACAGCTCGCCGACGGCCAGACTGAGATCGACGACGCCGAGGCGCAGATAATCGACGGCGCGGCTAGAATCGCCGACGGCCAGCGGACTATCGATGAGAACCGGGCCACGCTCGACGCGGCCGCGGCGACCATCGCCTCCGGCGAGGCGGAGCTCGCGTCGAAGGCCGACGACCTCGCGGCGGCCGAGTCCAAGCTCGAGGCCGCCCGCGCCCGGCTCGACTCCGCCAAGGCCACGCTCGCCGCGGCCGAGCCGCAGGTAGAGGCTGCCCGCGAGCAGATCCCCGCGTCCAAGGAGCAGCTCGCCGCCAAGCAGCAGGAGTACGACGAGGGCGCGGCCACAATCGCCGACGCCGAGGCGCAGGTCCAGGCCTACGACGACGGCGTGGCCGAGGTGGCCTCAAAGACCGCGGAGCTCGACGCCGCCCAGGCAAAGATCGACGCGGCGCAGGCCCAGATCGACGCCGCCCAGAAGGAGGTCGACGCCAATAAGGCCGCCCTCGACGCCAAGTCCGAGCAGGTCGAGGCCGCCCGTGCGCAACTGGCCGAGCTAGACGCCCAGATCGAGTCCGTGAACCAGCAAGTGAGCGATACCGAGGCGAAGATCTCCGAGATCGAGGCCAAGCTCGCCGACCCCACCCTCGACGACGCGACGAGAGCCGCGCTCACCGCGGCGCTCTCCAATGCCGAGTCCGCGCTCGTGCAGCTCAAGGCCGCCCAGTCCCAGCTCGAGGCCAAGGCCGCGAGCGACGAGGTCAAGTCCGCTCGCGAGCAGGTGGCCGCATGCGACCAGGCCAGGGCCCAGCTCGAGGCCGCCCAGGCCCAGATCGACGCCAACCGGAAGGAGGTCGACGCCAACCAGCAGGCCGTCGACGCCGGCCGCTCGCAGGTCGCGGCAGCCCAAGCCGCGCTCGACGAGAAGGCCGCCGCGGTCGAGGAGGCGCGCAACACCACCATCCCCGAGGGCAAGGCGCGGCTCGAGGCCGCCAAGGCGCAGCTCGACGCCGCTCAGGCGCAGGTCGAGTACGCTGAGCAGCAGGTGGCGACCTACGACGAGGGGCTTGTTTCATACCAGCAGGGGCTCGCGACCTACGCCGAGGGCCTCGAGGCCTACGAGACCGGTCGCGCTTCCTGGAACGCCGCGGCCGGGCAGCTCGAGAGCGGCCGCGCCGAGTACGCTTCCGGTGCCGCGACCCTCGCCGAGGCCCGCGAGACGCTCGCCTCCAAGGTAAGCGAGCTCGAGAGCGCCAAGACCCAGGTCGCGGAGGCCAAAGAGACCCTCGCCGAGAAGCTGCAGGAGTACAACGACGGCCTGCGGGAGTATAAGGACGGCCTGGCAGAGTACAACGACGCCCTGCCCGATGCCGAGCAGAAGATCGCCGACGGCGAGTCCGACCTCGCCGACGCCCGCGAGCGCGTGGCCAAGCTCAGCACCCCCGCCTACGAGGCCGATACCCGCCGCGAGACGCTCGGCTCCGAGGCCTACAAGACCTACGACACCGTCTCCGAGATCATCGACTCCCTGGCGCGCGTCTTCCCCGTGCTGCTGTACCTGACGGCCGCGTTCGTCACGCTCACCACGATGACCCGCATGGTCGATGAGGAGCGTATCAACTCCGGTACCTTGAAGGCTCTGGGTTACCGCGACGGCGACGTCGCGCTCAAGTTCCTGCTCTACGGCGGCCTCGCCGGCGGCATCGGCACCCTGGCCGGCATCGTTCTCGGCCACACCCTGCTGCCCTACATCGTGTACTCCGCCTACGGCCCCAAGTTCACCTTGCCGCCTATCCACCTGGGTTTCTATCCCGTGATCACCGTGGTCGCGATCGTGCTCGCGGCGCTCTGCTCGGTGCTGCCCGCCGCCGTCGCCGTGCGCCAGGAGCTCGGCGAGAAGCCCGCGGCACTGCTTCTGCCCAAGCCTCCCTCGGGCGGCTCGAAAATCCTGCTCGAGCGCATCACCCCGCTGTGGAGCCGCATGAGCTTCACGCACAAGGTCACGGCGCGCAATCTCTTCCGCTATAAGCAGCGCATGTTCATGACCGTCCTGGGCGTCGCCGGCGCGGTGTGCATGCTCGTCGCGGGCTACGGCGTGCAGCACTCCATCCAGCAGATGTCCGCCCAGCAGTTCGGCTCCATCCTCAAGTACGACATGATCGCGGTGCGGACCTCGACGGCCACAGACGGCCAGCTCAGCGAGTTCGACGACATGCTCGGCTCCGACGCCATCGAGTCCCACGTGGGCCTGCTCTACGAGTCCGTCAGCCTCAACGCGGGCGCCAACAACGACTCGCAGGACATCAACCTGCTCGTGCCCGAGGACACCTCCGAGCTGGGCGACTACCTCACCCTGCGCAACCGCGCGACCGGCGAGAGCCTCGAGTGCGGAGACTCCGGCGCCGTCGTGAGCGAGCGCCTGGCGAACCTGCTCGGCGTGGGCGCGGGCGACACCATCACCTTCAAGGCCGCCGACGGCACCGAGCACTCCGTCGAGGTCACGGGCGTGACCGAGATGTACATGGGCCACTTCATTGTGATGAGCCGCCAGGCGTACGAGAAGTGCTACGGCAAGACCTTCGAGTCCAACGCGGCGATGATCGGGCTTTATGACGACAGCCTGAGCAACGTCGAGGACGTCGCCTGCGACTTCATGCAGCTCGACGCGATCAAGTCCGTCGTCCAGAACACGGCGCTGCAGTCCCAGGTCGATACCGTCGTCGCCTCGCTCAACAAGATCATGGGAATCCTGATCATCGTTTCCGGCCTGCTCGCGGTCGTCATCATGTACAACCTCACGAATCTCAACGTGAGCGAGCGCATGCGCGAGCTCTCCACCATCAAGGTCCTGGGCTTCCACTCCAACGAGACCACGATGTACATCTATCGCGAGACCATCCTTCTCACCGTCCTGGGCGTGCTCGCCGGCTACGGCATCGGCGTGGCGCTGCACCAGTACATCCTGAACGTCGTGCCGCCCGACAACGTGATGTTCAACCCCGAGCTCGCGGCGATCGAGTTCATCGTTCCGGGCCTCGTCATCCTGGTCATCTCCGCGGCGCTCTATTTCGTCGAGCTGCGCCGACTCTCCACCGTCGACATGCTCGAGGCCCTCAAGTCCGTCGAGTAACGGCTTCGAAGGAAGGGTCTGCAACAAATTTGCGTTCCTGCGTGCTTTGTTGCAAGAATGATATGCGCTCAACTGGGCAAACGCCCGCGGGCCGCCCGCGTTTCCTCGCGGCCGGCCCGTTTGCGTCGCCAATTTCGGCTCCTGGTCACGCACAATCGCAAAAGTGTTGCACGAGGCGGCGCCAAAGTGCCGATTCCGGCGCGACTACCCTCCCTTAACATGCGTCTGGCGCTGTATACGGCCCATTCGGCGATTTGTATACGCGTCAACCAACCCTTAGGGGCGACCCGTGTTACATTCGGCGCCCACGAGGGGAGGACGTATGACGGATAAGGTGATTTTGCTCGCCGGAAAGACGCTCGACAGGGCCATGGGCGAGATGCGCGCCGGGCGCTTGCACTCCCGTGCCGTCGACCTGACGCGGCTCGACCCGCAGAGCTGCGCTTGCGCGGTTTCCGACTTGATGGACATCAACCTCGGCCCCTTATCACACATGTGCGAGGCGACCGAGTCGGACCCCGTGCACATCGCCGTTAGCGCGCCCGAGCTGCGGCGCGAGGTCCGAGGCTTTGAGTTCAGCCTCTTTCCGCGAGAGTTCCCGACAGGCACGCTCAGGCAGATATCGCCCAACATCCTCGTGCCATCCTTCGAGTGTTACTACCTGCTCAAGGCGCGTGACCTCGAGTTCGAGGAGGAGGTGCTGCTGGGTATGGAGCTCTGTGGCGCCTACTCGCACGATCTTCCGGGAAACCCCAGGTCGCGATGCGAGTTTCTCGTCGATCCCGTGTGCCGCGCCGACGAGATCAGGGCGTATCTGAGCTCCGCGAGGGGAATGAGGGGCGTGAAGCCCGCTTCAACCGCTGCCCGCTGGGTGCTCGACGACTCGTATTCGCCGCGTGAGTCCATGGTCGTCTTGGAGCAATACCTGCCGCCACGATACGGCGGCAGGGGATATCCCAAGCCGTTGCTCAACCCCGAGGTCTCGGTGCCACCTGAGTTTCGGGGGCTTACGGCCCGCGACACCTTCAGGCCCGACATCTATTGGGGCGGGTTGCTCGACCTGGAGTACGACGGCGGCTATCACAGCGACCCGTCGCAGGTCGAGCGCGATAAGGCCCGCGCGGCGGATATCCAAGCGATCGGTATACCGGTGATTCAGGCAACGAGGCTTTCCATGTCGAGCTGCGAGCGTTCTGAGCTGCTGGGACGACAGGTGGGGAGCGCCCTCGAGGCGGGGCTCGGCCTTTCCATGAGGCGCAAGCTGCGCCGACTCGACGACCCTGAGCTACGGGAAGGGCGCGATGCCCTGCACGTGCGACTTGCGCGCTTGACCGCGGGGCCGTTCGACGGTCTCGCACGTTAACGAGCGCTTGTTGCGCGGATTTTGGCGCTGCGGCGCCGCTTCGTGCAACAGATTTGCGATGGTGCGTGGTCGGAATGGTCGTATGGGGGGCAAACGTGCTCTCGAAGCTTGACATCGCCAAAACTTCCCAGCAAAACCGCAGGTCGGCTTAAATCAAAATATGAACAAAGCACGCAGGAACTCGATTTTGTTGCACGCACTTGCCGCAGTAGCCGCCGCTGGCTGCGAGCAAGGGGTTAGAATTGGCGCGTCAACCGCTACGAAGGGAGAAACCCATGAACGAGACCATTTCCTCCATGGTCAGCCGCCGCAGCTGCCGCAAGTTCAGCGACCAGATGCCCTCTTCCGCCGATATCGACGCCGTCGTCGAGGCGGGCCTCTACGCCGCTTCCGGCATGGGCCGGCAGTCCACCATCATCTTTAAGGTGACGAACAAGGAGCTCCGCGACCGCATCAGCCGCATGAACGCGGCCATCATGGGCAAGGGCGAGGACTTCGACCCCTTCTACGGTGCGCCCGCCATGCTCGTCGTCCTGGCCAACCGCGAGGTTCCCACCCACGTCTATGACGGCGCGCTCACCATGGGCAACCTCATGGTCGCCGCCGAGTCGCTCGGCCTCGCGAGCATCTGGATCCACCGCGCCAAGGAGGAGTTCGACTCCGAGGAGGGCAAGGCCATTCTCGCCGAGCTCGGCGTCGAGGGCGATTACGAGGGCATCGGCCACTGCGCCCTCGGTTACTGGGGCGCCGACAAGCCCGCGGCGCCCGCGCGCAACGACGGCCGCGTCTTCTGCGCCGAGTAGGCGCGCCCGCGCGGCCCGCGCGCTTTAATCTGCTAGCCTTGAAGGTCGCGCCCGCACCCGCCGGCGCGACCTTCTTTTCTCTAAACCACCCGGGGGCAAGACCATGGACCTGAGCCAGGCAATCGACCGCGCGAGCGCGTTTGCGCTCCCGTTCTTCCTCGACGACGCGGCCCGCACCGCAGAGCGCCAGAAGAACGAGGAGGCGCTCAAGGTCCTGCTCGACACCTGGAAGAACACGCCCGCGGGCTCCGAGCCTTTCGGCTTCGACCTCGTGCTCAGCCTCGCGGACCGCAACCGCGCCCTCTGCGACGACATCGGCGCCGATGTGCTGCGCGACGTCTCTCCGAGCTGCCTCGCCCGCAAGCTCCCCGACGCCGACCTCGTCCACGCCGTCGCGCGCATGCAGCACCGCCCGGGCGCCGAGGTGGCGGCCATCGCGGGCCCCGGCCTCGACGACCTGAACATCGCCTACGTCGACGCGCCCGTCTCGGGCATGGTCATGGGCATCGACATCGAGACGACCGACCGCGACCCGGCCCGCGGTTACGTGGTCAACATCGGCCTCGAGTTCATGGAACTGGCCGCCGACGCCAAGCCCCACGACGCCTTCGCCGGCTACTGCGGCATCCCGGCTATGTACGCCGAGAAGGGCGTTCCCCTGGAGTTCATCCACCACATCACCTGGGACGACCTCAAGGACTGCGCGCCGCTGCGCCAGAACACCAAGATGCAGCAGGCGATCCTGGCGGCTATGTGCGCCTATCCCTACATGGCCCACAACGCGGCCTTCGAGGACTCGTGGTTCATGCTGAACATCGCCGGCTACGCCGAGGCGCGCAAGGCCGGCAAGATCTGCATCATCGATTCGCGCGACATCTGCCGCCGCGTCGACCCCGAGACGAGGATTCTGCCGCACGAGGTCCGACCGGCCAGCCTCGAGAGCTGGGCGCGCCGCCGCGGCACGCTCGCCGCCGACGAGTCCGAGGTGCACCTGGGCCTCGACGACGTGGAGCTCATGCTGCGCACCGTACAGGCCGAGTTCTCCGAGAGGAACATGTTCTAGTCCTCGCGAGGCCGTCGCGAGCCTGTCTCTATATCGCAGCACGACGAGCCTGTCACCAGCCGCTGCCGCTGGTGACAGGTTTATTCTGCTGCGTCATGGGACGGGTTCGCCGCCGCCGCGAGCCTCCGTGCCCGGACTTTGCGGAGAAATTACGGCTTGCGGAAGCTTTCCCGTGCCTTATATCGGGCGGCTATACTAGCCTGCGGACAAACACTGACCGAAAGGGGAGTCACGTGAGCGACTTCGTAACCGCAGACAGCATCATGCTCGACCAGGACGCCTACTCGCGCGAGGACGCGCTGCGCAAAATCGCCGAGAAGGGCGCTGAGCTGGGCATCACCGATGATGCCGACGCCCTCTACAAGGCCTTCCTCGCCCGCGAGGGCATGGGCGAGACGGGCATGACCGACGGCTTCGCCATCCCGCACGCAAAGAGCGCCGACATCAAGAAGGCCGCGGTCGTCGTCTTCAAGAACAAGACCCCGCTCGACTGGCCGAGCTTCGACGAGAAGCCCGTGACCTGCGCAATCGCTCTCATGGTGCCCGACGGCGAGGCCGGCACCGAGCACATCCGCCTCCTCTCCAAGACCGCCGTGCTGCTCATGGACGCCGGCTTCAAGGCGCTCGTGCGCGGAAGCTCCGACGCCGCCGAGATCGCGGCCGCCGTCAACCGCGGGATCGAGGGCTAGCCATGGCATTCACGCAGAACACCGACAAGCGCGTCGCCGTCTTCTTCGCCGCCGGCTTCGAGGAGGTCGAGGCCATCGCCGTCGTTGACCTGCTCTTCCGCGCGGGCATCCCCTGCGACATGGTCTCCGTCACCGCCGACCTGCAGGTCACGTCCTCGCGCGAGGTCACGGTCGTGTGCGACCGCAGCATCGAGGAGGACGGCTTCGACTTCGACGCCTACGACATGCTCGTGCTGCCCGGCGGCATCCCCGGCATGCCGAACCTCAAGGCCTGCGAGCCGCTCTGCGACGCCCTCAAGAAGCACGCCGCCGAGGGCAGGGGAGTGGCCGCCATCTGCGCGTCCCCGTCGATCCTGGCCGAGCTCGGCATCCTCGCCGGCAAGCACGCCACCGCCAACCCGCACTTCCAGCAGAGCGTCGTCGACAACGGCGGCATCCTCGAGGCCGATGCCCGCGCCGTCACCGACGGCGGCGTCATCACCAGCCAGGGCATGGCCACCGCCACCTGGTTCGGCCTCGAGATCGTCAAGCGCTACGTCTCCGACGAGGTCGTGGAGCGCGTCAAGGAGGGCATCGTCCTCATGGACTAGGGCCCGCCGTCTCGGGGCGCTCGCTTCGACCCCCCCCCGAAGCGGTCCCCGCGACGGTCCGGCCTGTTTTCTTGTGTCGTGTAAGTGACCAATTGCGCGCGTTCGTTGACACATCGCAACGAGCGCGCGTAATTTTTACTTATATGGGCAATTTGTCCCGATTGAGAAAACGTGACGCCGCGTCAAGCGGCGAGCTGAGGAGAAGCGCGAGATGGAGAGCATCAAGGTTTGCGTCGTCGGTTCCACGGGTTACGCGGGTATCGAGGTGTGCCGCCTCGTGCTGGCCAACCCCCACATGGAGCTCGTGATGGCGACCGACCGCAAGGAGGCCGGCACCAAGCTCTCCGACATCTACCCGAGCTTCGCCGGCGTGTGCGACATCGAGCTCTCGCTGCCCGACCCCGAGGTCATCGCCGAGAAGGCCGACGTGGCGTTCCTCGCCGTCCCGCACACCGCCTCGCTCGCCCTCACCCCGCAGCTGCTTGCCGCCGGCGTGACGGTCCTCGACCTCTCCGCCGACTACCGCATCCACGACGCCGAGGTCTATGAGGCCTGGTACAACACCGAGCACACGAGCCCCGAGCTCCTCACGCAGACCGTCTACGGCCTGCCCGAGCTCAACCGCGAGGGTCTGCTCGGCCTGGCCGAGCGCCGCGCCTCCGGCGAGGCCGTGCTCGTCGCCGTCCCCGGCTGCTACCCGACCGCCACGGCGCTCGCCGCCACGCCCGCGCTGGCCGCCGGCCTCGCCAAGGGCGACCTGGTCATCTCCGACGCCATCTCCGGCGTCTCGGGCGCCGGCCGCGGCTGCAACGCGCGCACCCACTATTGCCACGCCAACGAGTCCGTCGAGGCCTACGGCGTCGCCAAGCACCGCCACACGCCCGAGATCGAGCAGACCCTCTCCGAGGTCGCCGGCCGCCCGATGAACGTGGTCTTCACCCCGCACCTGGCGCCGCTCACCCGCGGCCTTCTCGCCACGGTCTACATCGAGGCCGCCGACGGCGTCACTGCCGAGCAGGTCCAGGCCGCCTACGAGGCCCGTTACGCCGACGAGGCGCTCGTCACCACGCTGCCGGCGGGCTCCATGCCCTCCACCAGCTCCGTGTTCGGCACCGGCCGCGCCCAGGTGGGCGTCGCCCTGGACGCGCGACGACGTAGCATGATCGTCGCCTCCTGCGCCATCGACAACCTCGGCAAGGGCGCCGCAGCCCAGGCCATGCAGTGCGCCAACATCGTGCTGGGCCTTCCCGAGACGTGCGCCGTGGACCCCGCGGCCCCGCTGGTCTAGCAGGTAGACGACGATCTCCTCACTCGCCGTCCGCCCCGGGCCCGTGCGCCCATCACTCGATTAGGAATAAGAACATGAACGACTTCGCACCCCTTGAGGTCCCGACCCCGGCCGACACCCCCGAGGCCTTCGGCTTCGTTGCCTGCGAGGGAGGCGTGTGCGCCGCCGCCGGCATCAAGGCCGCGGGCGTCCACGCCGGCTTCCGTCGCGACCCCAACCGCCTCGACATGGCCCTCGTCGTCGCCGATGCCGACGCCGTGGCGGCGGGCACCTTCACCACGAACCGCTTCTGCGCCGCCCCCGTCACCGTCTCGCGCGAGCACGTGGCGAAGGGCCATGCCCGCGCGGTGATCCTCAACTCCGGCAACGCCAACGCCGCGACCGGCGAGCCCGGTCTCGCGACCGCGCGCAAGACCTGCGATTACGTGGCCGAGAAGCTCGGCTGCGCCTCCGACGACGTGCTCGTGTGCTCTACGGGCGTCATCGGCCAGGAGCTCGACTTCGCGCCCTACGAGGTCGGCATGCCGCTCGCCATGGGCGCGCTCGCCGCCACGACGGAGGCCGCCCACAACGCGGCCGTGGCCGTCATGACCACCGACACCGTGCCCAAGGAGGCCTCCTTCGCGGGCGACGTTGCGGCGGCCGATGGCAGCGCCTACACCGTGCACGTCGGCGGCTTCGTCAAGGGCTCCGGCATGATCCAGCCCAACATGGCCACTATGCTCTGCGTGATGTCCACCGACGCCGCGCTCACCGAGGAGGCCGCCCACGAGGCGCTTTACGCCGCCGTCAAACAGACCTTCAACAAGGTGACCGTGGACTCCGACACCTCCACGAACGACACCGCCATCCTGCTCGCCACCGGCGCGGCCGCCCCGGCAGGCGAGAAGATCGGCCTCGACTCGCCCGCCTATCCCGCCTTCGCCGCGGCCCTCAAGGCCGTCTGCGGCGCGCTCGCGCGCAAGCTCGCGGCCG
>CAVDQW010000229.1:0-18141 GCA_963610995.1 bacterium
CCGCACATGAGTTCGGCGTCGGGGCGCCTCGAGACCCCCCAGCAGACGGGCTAGCCGTCGAAGCAGTCGATGGCCGACGACGGGTGAGCCCTGTAGCCGTCCAGGCGGAACTCCGTGACGTCGGTGACGACGAGCCTACCGGGCCCTCGGCCGCGAAGCCGCGGGTCCCGTCCTCGCGTAGGGGCAGGTTCTCCGGGGGGTTCGGATATCTCGCCCTTGTGGCTGTTGTACGTCGCCCTGCGCCTGGCCTGGGCGGCCTTGTGGAAGACGAGGCCCTCGCCGTGCGCGCGGTGCATGCGCTCGGCCCTGCGGGATATCTCGGGCGCGGCGAGATCGCCCGCCTCATTCATACGGAGCCAAAGATGCGCGTTCTCGTCGAAAACGGCGGCAGCCGCCGACAAGCCTCGGCCATGCCCATACCGCTGCGGTGAGACTCCTAGAGGATTCCCTCGCGCTCTTTCCCGGCGTACATCGGACTCCCTCCTGGACCAAACTTTGGTCCGAGATATTGTCCGCCCCCGGCCCCCTTTCTTGCTGTTCCAGCCCTTCTTGATCGGCAGAAATATCGGCGCCGTTGGTTGCTGGCGGCGACGCGGGGGGTCGCAAGTTTTGCGGTGGCGCCATCGAGCCATGGGTTCTGTCCCGGAGTTTGCTCAATTTCACCTTGAGAGTACCTGAAAAGAATTCGGCGAACGGTTTTAGCCGGTAGCTAAAAATACCCCCTCCTTGACAGGTGTGAAGAGCCTTTTATCCCGCCGTTTGTTGTTTCTTACAGCAGCCTTGCAGAATTCTTGCATTAGATGCTGAACCATTCGCCTTAAACAAGCGTGGATTCATAAACCCTTGGTGCTAACTTCTCTCCTACACGTCAAACGGCTTATCTTCAGGTTCAATTAAGCCTGATATTGCGGAGGAGCGACTTATGAGGACCAGGATCTATCATTTTCAGGACAAGTCCTATAGGCCGGCCGCCTTGTTTGACTCGGACGCTACGGATGGCTTCAGGTCCTCTTTGCTGCTGGACCTTGCCCGCAAGCACCGTTTGGTGGTTGTTTGCTGCGAGCCCGGGTACTGCTCGGCGTCTACGCTTCGATCGGTGGGCGTTCAGGCCGATCGAATTGGATTTCGCTTCGTGTTCCGCGACTACGGCAATGTCGTTCCCATGACTGCGTACGATTCGCTGCTCCGCTTGGCGAGGGACCTGTACACCAGGTCAATGGAGGGCGACGATTCAGCTGTTGTGGCCATCAACCTGCTTCCTCCTTGCGATGAGGTCGAGGTCGACCGCATTTCGACCGCCATTGAGAGGTTGCTCAAATCAAATTGCCTGGTAATCGCATCTATGTTGCCCGAGGCCCGTCAAATTATTGATGAGTTGCCGTCCCATCTGCTGCTTACGGCGGACGATTTGTGCGACGCGTCATCGATTGGCGGAGGCGATTCGGGAACAGGGGCTGGGGCCGAGGGATTCACCCATGGGATCCCTGTTTTGGCGCGGGCCCTGAGCTCATACAAAGGGAGCTTTGCCCCCGACACACTTCCCTTGTCCTATTGGGACGGCATGGGCAAGCTGCTCGAATCGGGTCTTAGGGGGTCTTTGTGCGAGGATGAGCTTAAGCTTCGCTTCGCAATTGCATTGCTGGGGCGGGGCTCGTTCGCGGAGCTCGAGGAGGTCTTGGGTAATGACCCCAGGGAGTTCCTCTACGACCTATCTTTGTGGGCTCCGTTTTATGGCGTGAGCATCAGTACCTGCTCGTTTTTCTGTCTTACGGCCCATTCCCACCAGTGGCTCGATGGCGAGCTCGCGGCGTTTGCGGGGCTGGCCGCTCGCCACCAGCCGCTGCTGGAGGAATGCGCGCGGCTTCTGGGGGAGCGTGGCGAGATGGATCGAGTGGCCGCGCTGCTCCGCTTCGCGTCCGAGCAAGCGGGAGCCGAGATCGCGCTGGCCTGGGCGCCTGAGTTTGCTGACTGTGGGCACGTCCGATTGTTGCAAAGCGCTTTGGCCTCGATGAAAAGGGCCAAGCGCCGCGAAGACGACGACTTCCTGCTCGTGGACCGCATGGTTACGGCGATGAGCTCCGAGCGCCTGGGCGCGGCGTTCGAGTGCGGCTCAATCTCGAGGTTTTATGCCGGCGCGGGCGACAGGGCCTCGCTGTGCCTGGAGATGATCGGGCTCAGGGAGCAGCTAAGAACCGTGGATTATCAGAGGCTGGCGCTTTGCGGAGGGGCATCCTCTCTTAAAACAAGGCTCGAGGTGCACCGCGAGGCGCGCTCGGCGTTGGTGGAGGGCGATTTTGGGAGAGCCCTCCGGCTCCTTGCGCCGATTGCGACGTCGGGAAAGATCGAGACGGTAACCGGCTGTCTTTTGAGGATCGACCTCGCGATTGCGCAGATTTTTGCATGCGGCACGTCGTGGGACGATCGCGCCGAGCTCGCGATGTGCAGGGACTTCCTCACTTCGAGGGGCTATTTTGGCTTGCTTGGGTATACGTGGTCGCTGGAGCTGGTGATTGAGGCGCTTTGCTCGTCTCCTTCGGGAACGGCTGCGCTGGTGAGGTCGAAGGTGTCCAAATCCGGCGATGCTCTTGTTAAGGCCTTGTCGAACGTATCGGAATCGTTCGGGCTGCTCAGGAGAAAACCGAGCGCCTACATTCTTGCCGCCGCCGATGCGGCTCGCGGAATCTGCAGGGACGTGTCTTGGCTGTATGCGCAACGCGTCTGCGACGTGTTGTGCCAAGTCGCCCATTATCAGTTGGGTGAGAGCGCGGGGCTCTACGTGGTCGGCGCCGCGGACGGCGTCGGGGCCGTGTCCGAGGTCGTGGGGGAGCTCACGCACGACCTGAGGAGGGGTACGATTCCTATTTCGACCTCGGCGCCTCCGGTCCCCGCCGACGAGCTGTGGCTGGTCGTTGCGCTTTGCGACGGCATGGGCGAGTTTTCGGAGGCGCTCGAGGACC
Organism: bacterium; assembly: GCA_963610995.1. Lineage (GTDB taxonomy): Bacteria > Actinomycetota > Coriobacteriia > Coriobacteriales > Atopobiaceae > Paratractidigestivibacter. The sequence goes on from CAVDQW010000229.1 coordinate 2,958, forward strand.
AGGTTCCGGTGGAGTGGCGGCGTTCTCTCGAAGTCGCCAGAAAGAACAGCTTGAACCAAGAGAAACTGCTCAAAGCGACCGACGGGACGACAAAGGATGCGGCCGGCGCGGTTGCTCGGACGCGCGGCATCAGGATCACGCTGTTGGGCGGTTTCGGGCTGGTGGCGGATGGTAAAAGGGTCGCCGATTGGTATCTCGGCATGCGCGACGCGAAGCCCCTTCTGGAGTTTCTCGCGCTTCAGCCGGGGCACATGGCCAGCAGAGAGCGCGTCGCGGCGTTGCTATGGCCGGAAGTGAGCGACGGTCGAAAAGCGTTGCAAAAGGTCTATTCGGCCACATCTGCGGCAAGAAAGGCGCTGCTGAAACACGGCTACAAGGGCGACATATTCTCTTCCAATAAGGCGACCAAGTCCGTCGGGCTCATCAACGACTCGATTGCCTGCGACGTCGATGAATTTATCTGCCACGCCAACGCGGCGATCGGGGGAGTCGGCGACAAGCGCATCTGCGGCTCGGCGCTCAAGGCCGAGGCGCTCTATGCGGGCGATCTCTGCATACTCTCCGACGACCAGTCGGGTTATCTCGCGGCGCGCAGGGATCAGCTCAGGCAGCTGTACGCCGACTCGATGCTCGCCGGGGGCGAGGCGGCGCTGAGGCTCGACAAAAAGCGATTGGCCGTGCGCTTTGCCAACGATGTGCTATATATCGACGAGCTTCGAGAGGACGCCATGACGCTTCTCGTCAAGGCGCTGCGGCGCGGCGGCAGGGCGGACGAGGCGATGCGCCGGTACAGGCGGTTTGCCCATAAACTCGAGGCGAAGACGGGGAGGGTTCCGTCGATTCAGCTCCAGATGGCCCTGACCGAACCCCTGGGAATCGTCGCGTCGCTGCCGGAGGGCCCGGAAGCGATGGCGCAGGGCGACAACTGAACGGCGGGGGGGATGTTTGTTTTGCTGAGAGCGGCGGCGCGATGGAAATGCAGCGGGACTGTTAGTAAAGTGAAAAGGCTGGAAAATTAGCGACATTGCCCGCTTGAACCATAGGAGTGCCATATGGCGAGTTTTCTTTCCAAGCTGCTTTCGGTGGGAGCCGATAAGGAGCTCAAGGAGTACCGCAAGATAACGGCCAAGGTCAACGACCTCGAGCCGCGCTTCCACGATATGTCCGACGATGAGCTCCAGGGCCAGACGGCCATCTTCCGCGAGCGTTACGCCAACGGCGAGAGCCTCGACGACCTTCTCCCCGAGGCCTTTGCCACCGTGCGCGAGGCATCTGTCCGCGTCACCGGCCTTCGCCACTTCGACGTGCAGATCATCGGCGGCATCGCCCTTCACCGCGGCACCATCGCCGAGATGAAGACGGGCGAGGGCAAGACGCTCGTCTCCACGCTCGCCGGTTACCTCAACGCCATCCCGGGCAAGGGTGTGCACATCGTCACCGTCAACGACTACCTGGCCAAGCGCGACTCCGAGTCCATGGGCCGCATCTATAAGTTCCTGGGCATGAACGTGGGCCTCATCCAGAACGGCATGAAGCTCAACCTCAAGAAGCCCGCCTACGACGCCGACGTCACCTACGGCACGAACTCCGAGTTCGGCTTCGACTACCTGCGCGACAACATGGTTACCCGCGCGAACATGCGCGTCCAGCGCGGCCACCACTTCGCCATCGTCGACGAGGCGGACTCCATTCTCATCGACGAGGCCCGTACCCCGCTCATCATCTCCGGCGCCGGCACCAAGTCCGCCACGACCTACAAGGACTTCGCCCGCGCAGTCCGCGGCCTCACCGCCGATGTCGACTACGAGATGGACGAGGCCAAGCACACCATCATGACCACCGACGAGGGCCTCGAGAAGATCGAGGCGGCCCTCGGCGTCGAGGACATCTACGCCGACGTGTCGGGCCAGCTGGTCAACCACCTGCAGCAGGCGCTGAAGGCCCAGTACATGTTCCACCGCGACCAGCAGTACGTCGTGGTCGACGGCGAGGTCAAGATCGTCGACGAGTTCACCGGCCGCATCATGGAGGGCAGGCGCTACTCCGAGGGCCTGCACCAGGCCATCGAGGCCAAGGAGGGCGTGATCGTCCGCGAGGAGAACCAGACGCTGGCGACCATCACCCTGCAGAACTACTTCCTCATGTACGACAAGCTGTCCGGCATGACCGGTACCGCCATGACCGAGGACGCCGAGTTCCGCGAGGTCTACCACATTCCCGTGCAGGTCATCCCACCCAACAAGCCGGTGGCCCGCAAGGACAATGACGACCTGGTGTATCGCACCATCGACGCCAAGTTCGAGGCCGTCGCCGCCGACGTGGCCGAGCGCCACGCCAACGGCCAGCCCTGCTTGGTCGGTACCGTTTCCATCGAGAACTCCGAGAAGCTCTCCCGCATCCTCAAGAAGCGCGGCATCGAGCACAACGTCCTCAACGCCAAGCATCACGAGCGCGAGGCGCAGATCGTTGCCCAGGCAGGTCGAGAGGGCACCGTCACCATCGCCACCAACATGGCCGGTCGTGGTACCGACATCCTGCTCGGCGGCAACCCCGAGGAGCTCGCTCGCGAGGAGGTCCGTCGCCGCGGTTTCGAGCTCGACGCCAACGTGATTGAGGCCGTGCTGCAGTCCAGCGACCCCACCAAGATCACCCCCGAGAGCCTTTCCAAGATCCTCGGCGAGCAGTTCGATGCCGATGCCATCGAGGAGGTCAAGGAGTCCTACATTGCCGTCCTCGAGCGCGCCCGCGAGCGCTGCGCCGAGGAGAAGAAGCACGTCATCGACGCCGGTGGCCTGTGCGTCATCGGTACCGAGCGCCACGAGTCCCGTCGTATCGACAACCAGCTCCGCGGCCGTTCCGGCCGTCAGGGCGACCCCGGCGAGACGCAGTTCTACCTCTCGCTCGAGGATGACCTCATGCGCCTGTTCGGTGGCGACAAGATGGACCGCATCAGCGCCATGATGACCAAGGCCGAGATGCCCGACGACATGCCCATCCAGGCCAAGATCGTCTCCAAGGCCGTCGAGGGCGCCCAGCGCAAGGTCGAGCAGGTCAACTTCGCCATGCGTAAGAACGTCCTGGACTACGACAACGTTATGAACACGCAGCGCCAGGTCATTTACGAGGAGCGCAACAAGATTCTCGACGGCAAGGACCTGAACGAGCACATCGACGAGGTCACCTTCGACACCGTCCAGCGCGTGGTCGCCGACTACTGCCCCGAGGGCAAGGCTCACGAGGACTGGGATATCGAGGGCCTTGGCAAGTGGCTCGAGGAGCTCACCGGCTCCAAGGAGGTTCCCGAGATCGGCGACGACGACGAGCAGGGCGACGTGGTCGAGGCCGTCGACGCCTTTGTCGACAAGGCCTTCGCTGACAAGTCCGAGCGCATCGGCGACGAGATCATGCAGTCCCTTTCCGCCCAGGTCATGCTTCGCGTGATCGACACCCGTTGGATGTCCTACCTGCAGGAGATGGATTACCTCAAGACCGGCATCGGCCTGCGCGGCTTTGGCCAGCGCGACCCGCTGGTGGAGTACAAGGGCGAGGCCTACGCCGCCTTCACCGAGCTCGTCAACACCATGTACGAGGACTATCTGCGCACCATTCTGCGCCTCGGCGTGGTTGCCAAGCCGATTCGCCCCGTTGCCCAGCCGGCGCCCGCCGAGGAGCCTGAGGAGCTTCGTGACGCGACCTACTCCGGCCCCTCCGAGTCCGACGCCGACAGCAACGTCCGCGGCTCCCTTTCCCAGGGCCAGACTCGCCGCGTCGTCGCCAACGCGGTCCCCGCGGGCCAGGCCGGCAACCAGACTCCCTCGGTCTCGACGTATCGCAAGACCGACGACCCCGATCCGTATGTGAACGTGGGCCGCAACGATCCGTGCCCGTGCGGCAGCGGCAAGAAGTTCAAGAACTGCCACGGCGCGAACCGGTAGGACTGCATGGCCGACATCTCCAAGGAGACAATCGATGGTCTGCGCGCGCGTCTCGTCGAGGTGGAGGGCTATCTCCACATCGACGAGCGCCGCGTAGACGTGAAGCGACTCGAGGAGCAGAGCGCCGACCCATCCCTATGGAACGACGCTGACGCCGCCCGCGAGGTCATGGCGCAGCTCGCTGCCGCCAAGTCCGATGTCGCTGCGGTCGATGGCGCCGCGGCGAAGCTCGACGACGCCGCGGCGGCGTTCGAGCTGGGCGAGGAGATGGGCGACGAGGACCTTCTCGCCGAGGCTGCCGCAACCGCCGCGGCGCTCGAGGAGGACCTTTCGGAGCTCGAGCTCTCCAGCTGGTTCACCGACGAGCTCGACCACGGGGACGCCATCGTCACCGTCACGCCCGGCCAGGGCGGTCTCGAGGCACAGGACTGGTGCGAGATGCTCTTCCGCATGTACCTGCGCTACTGCGACCGCCGCGGCTGGACGGTCGACGTCAACGATTGCCCCGCGGCCGAGGTCATCGGCATCGATCGCGCAACCTTTACCGTGCACGGCAAGAACGCTTACGGCATGCTGCGCGCCGAGGGCGGCGTGCACCGCTTGGTGCGCATCTCGCCGACCGACGCCCAGAAGCGTCGCCAGACCACCTTTGCCGGCGTCGAGGTGCTGCCCGTTCTCCCCGACGACGTCGAGGTCGAGATCGATCCCAAGGACCTGCGCATCGACGTGTACCACGCCACGGGCCACGGCGGCCAGGGCGTGAACACCACTGACTCCGCTGTCCGCATCACCCACCTTCCCACCGGCACCGTCGTGACCTGCCAAAACGAGCGCAGCCAGCTTCAGAACAAGGCTTTCGCCATGAAGATCCTCCGCAGCCGTCTTTACGAGCAAGAGCTCGAAAAGCGCGCGGCGGAGCTGGACGAGCTGCGCGGCCCCAAGCACGCCATCGGCTTCGGCAACCAGATCCGCAGCTACGTGCTCTATCCGTACCAGCTGGTCAAGGACCTGCGCACGGGCGTCGAGACGGGCAACGTCGAGTCCGTGCTCGACGACGGCGACCTGGACAAGTTCGTTGTCGGGTATCACCGTTGGGTCACCGGCGGAGAGGACGAGCGGTAAATGGCCGCGAGCTACGACCTCTGGCGTATCCGTTTGCGCGATCTTGCCCTTATCATTTGCGGTTCCGCGATCTTTGCCGTGGGCGTCGACTGCTTCGAGGTCCCCAACGGCCTGGCCGCTGGCGGCGTCACGGGCCTCGCCACGGTTTTCTATGCGCTCGCCGGCGCGGTGGGCGTTTATCTGCCCGTGGGCCTGCAGACCATCGTGATGAACGCGCTGCTGCTCATGCTCGTGATCAAATCAGGCAATCGCGGTTACATCATAAGGACCATCATCGGCATTATCGCCTGCGGCGTATTCACCGATGTGCTTGCGCCTTATATGCCGACGCTGGAGAACAACGACCTTCTTTTCTGCGCGCTGTGGGGCGGTGTCATCACCGGCCTCGGCTTGGGACTCGTTTTCCGCACCGGCGGCAATACCGGCGGCACCGACATCCTGGCGCAGATTGCCGCGAAGAAACTCGGTGTACCCGTCGGCACCGCCATGATCGTCGCGGACGGCGTGATCATCGCCGCGTCGGCCCCGGTCTTTTCCATCGAGAACGCGCTTTACGCGACCGTCGCCATGTACATCTGCGGCAAGGTGATCGACGCCGTTATCGACGGCCCCCGTTCCGAGCGCGCCGCCTACATCATCTCGGCCGAGCATGCGCGCATCGCGAACGCCATCATGTACGACCTCAACCGCGGATGCACGGAGCTGCAGGCGCGTGGCGTCTGGAGCGGCAACGACCGACCCGTCCTGTTCTGCGTCCTGGGCCGCAACCAGGTTCCGCTGCTCAAGGAAGTCGTCGCGGAGGCCGACCCGGAGGCGATCGTCTTCATCTCCGAGGTTCACGAGGCGTTCGGAGAGGGTTTCGGCAACATAACCGGTTAGACCCCGTGCCCCACGCCTGCGTCGTCTCCGGCTCGGCCGCGCCCAAGCTTCCATCTCATCCACCCCGCCTTAGCCTTAGCGTCATTGCCCCCCGCTCGCGGCCGTTGCCGTCGCGTGTCGGGGGTTTGCCATCTCGCCCGGACGGGTACACACTTAAGGTTGCCCCAACTGAGAGGAACCACCTCATGTTCGAGAAGTTCACCGACAAGGCCCGTAAGGTCATGAGCCTGTCGCAAGAAGAGGCCCGCGCGCTCGGCCAGATGTACGTCGGCACCGAGCACATGCTGCTCGGCCTCATTAAGGAGAAGGAAGGCGTCGCCGCCCAGGCGCTCGCCAAGCTTGACGTCACCTACGACGAGACGCTCGCGACCATTCGCAGCCTCACGGCGGAGGAGGCCGAGCCCGTCCCCGGCGGCCACATTCCCTTCACCCCGCGCGCCAAGCGCGTGCTGGAGAGCGCGTATCGCGAGACCATGACCCATGGCCAGACCTTCATCGCCACGGAGCACCTGCTGCTCGGCATCGTGGCCGAGGGCAACGGTCGCGCTATGGACGCCCTGCGTGCGATGGGCCTCTCGGCCGATGCCGTGCGCAACGCCGTCAACGAGCTCATCGCGAAGAACGACGAGGGCAAGCCCAAGCAGAACGGCGCCGGCGGTGCCGGCCAAGTCTTCATCGGCATGGGCGCCCCCGCGAACGCATCCTCCTCATCCGACGACGAATCCTTGCTCGAGAAGTACGGCCGCAACCTTACCAAGCAGGCGGCAGAGGGCAAGCTCGACCCGGTCATCGGCCGCGACGCCGAGATCGAGCGCGTCATGCAGGTCCTTGCCCGTCGCCAGAAGAACAACCCGCTGGTCCTGGGCGACCCCGGCGTCGGCAAGACGGCTATCGTCGAGGGCCTGGCGCAGCTCATCGCCTCCGGCAACGTGCCCGACATCCTGCGCGGCAAGCAGATCTGGACGCTCGACATGGCCTCCCTCGTCGCCGGCTCCAAGTATCGCGGCGAGTTCGAGGAGCGCATGAAGAAGGTTGTGCGCGAGCTCGAGGAGTCCCAGACCGACATCCTCTTCATCGACGAGATCCACACCGTCATCGGCGCCGGTTCCGCCGAGGGCTCCATCGACGCCGCCGCCATCCTCAAGCCGCCCCTGTCGCGCGGCGAGATCCAGGTCATCGGCGCCACGACCGCCGAGGAGTACCGCAAGCACATCGAGAAGGACTCGGCTTTCGAGCGCCGCTTCCAGCCGGTGAACATCGGCGAGCCCTCGCCCGAGGACACACTGCGCATCATCGAGGGCCTCAAGAGCCGCTACGAGCAGCACCACCACGTTCACTACACCGACGCCGCCATCGAGGCCGCCGTCACGCTCTCGAGCCGCTACGTGCAGGACCGCTTCCTGCCCGATAAGGCCATCGACGTGCTGGACGAGGCCGGCGCTCGCACCCGCGTGCACCGCATGGTCCTGCCGCCCGAGATCGCCGACGTGGACGCCGAGCTGGCCCGCACCCGCGACGAGAAGTCCGTGGCCGCCGATGCCCAGGAGTTCGAGACCGCCGCGCGCCTGCGCGATGAGGAGAAGGCGCTTATCGCCAAGCGCGACGAGCTCGAGGCCGCTTGGCGCCAGAGCCTCATCGACAACGACGTCGAGGTCAACGAGAACGACATCGCCGACGTGGTCTCCAGCATCACCGGCGTGCCCGTCTCCAGCCTCACCGAGGCCGAGGCGTCCAAGCTTCTGCGCTGCGAGGACGTGCTTCACCAGCGCGTCGTTGGCCAGGACGAGGCCGTCACCAAGGTTGCCAAGGCCATCCGCCGCTCCCGCAGCCCGCTCAAGGACCCTCGTCGCCCCGGCGGCTCGTTCATCTTCCTGGGCCCCTCCGGCGTGGGCAAGACCGAGCTCGCCAAGTCGCTCGCCGAGTTCCTCTTCGGCAGCGAGGACGCGCTCATCACCTTTGATATGTCCGAGTTCATGGAGAAGCACGCCGTCTCCAAGCTCGTCGGCGCCCCTCCGGGATACGTGGGCTACGACGAGGGCGGCGAGCTCACCAAGGCCGTCCGCCGCCGTCCCTACTCGGTCATCCTCTTCGACGAGATCGAGAAGGCGCACCCCGACGTCTTCAACGTGCTGCTGCAGATCCTCGACGAAGGTCGCCTGACCGATGGCCAGGGCCGCCACGTCGACTTCTCCAACACGGTGATCATCATGACGTCCAACATCGGCGCGCGCGACATCGCACAGACGTCGACCATGGGCTTCTCGGCCCTCGGCAACGGCGGTCTTTCCGACAAGGAGATCACGAGCCGCGTCATGAGCGAGCTCAAGAAGCTCTTCCGCCCCGAGTTCCTCAACCGCGTGGACGAGATCGTGGTCTTCAAGTCCCTCAGCAACGAGCAGCTCCGCGGCATCGTCGACATCATGGTCGCCGAGCTCCGCGAGCGCCTCATTGCCCAGGGCATGTCCATCGAGCTCACCGACGCCGCGCGCGACCTGGTGGCCAAGGAGGGGGCCGACCCCGTCTACGGTGCCCGCCCGCTGCGCCGCGCCATCCAGACGCTCATCGAGGACCCGCTCTCCGAGGAGCTCCTCCAGGGCGGCTGGGCCGCCGGCGACATTGTCAAGGTGCGCGCCAAGGAAGGCAAGCTCGTCTTCGATAAGGAGTCCGGCCCGATTCCCGCGCCGCGCAGGCGAGAGAGCATGGCCCGGCCGAGCTTCAACCTTCCCTCGGGATCCGCGTCGCGCGGTTCGGCCGCGTCCGGAAGCGGCCTCGCTTCGTCGGGAGCCTAAGGCCGAATCGGGCGCCTCGGGGCATATACTTGCCCTGAGGCGCTTTTTGCAACGCTGACCAGATAAACCGCGCAATTGCCGACGCGTCCGCGCCGGTTTCCCTTCGAAGGAGGGACCATATGGACAACGCCCTGTTCGAGCTGAGCTACGACGACCGCCAGGCAAAGTTGGAGGACGCCATTCGCAAGACGGCGCCCGGGACCGCGCTGCGCCACGCCCTCGACATGATCATCGCAGGCCACATGGGCGCGCTTATCTGTCTCGGCGACACCGAGAACGTCCTGGCGGCCGGTGACGACGGCTTCAAGCTGGACGTCTCCTTCACTGCGAACCGCCTCTTCGAGCTCTGCAAGATGGACGGCGCCGTGGTCATGGACAAGGACCTGACGAAGATCCTTCGCGCCAACTATCACCTGAACCCCGACCCGTCGCTGCCCACGACCGAGACGGGCACGCGCCACCGCACCGCCGCCCGAATGAGCCTGCTCACGCGCGCGACCGTCATTTCCGTCTCGGAGCGCCGCCAGGTCGTCAACGTGTACGTGGATGGCGCCGGCTTCGAGCTCAAGCCCGTCTCGAGCCTCATGGTCTCGGTCAACCAGCTCACCACGGCGATGCAGAACACGCGCAGCCAGCTCGACCGCAGCCTGCTGCGTCTGACGAGCCTTGAGCTTGACAACTACGTGACCTTGGGCGACGTGACCAACATCTTCTATCTGTTCGAGACCCTCATGATGGCCGACAACGAGCTCTCCGACTGCATCCTGCAGCTCGGGCGAGAAGGCCGCACCGTCGCCATGCAGCGCGGCGAGCTGCTCGGCAACATGGACGAGACCTACACGCTGCTGATCCGCGATTACGCGAGCGACTCGTCGGAGGACGCCGCCCGCGCCATCCGTGCCCGCCTGCACGAGGCCGATAACGCCAAGCTGCGCTCCGCCAAGTACGTCGCCAAGCTGCTCGGATATTCCGATGAGCGCGGCGAGGACTCCATCATGACCCCGCTCGGCCTGCGCACGCTCAGCCGCGTCTCGGTCGTGCGCGAGGGCATGGCCGACAAGCTGGTCGACGAGTACGGCTCTCTCCAGGAGGTTCTCGAGGCCGTCGACGACGACCCCGCGCGCCTCGGCGAGATCGGCGTCAAGAACCCCGGCGTCCTGGCCAACAGCCTGCACCGCATGTGGGGCAAGAGCGAATGAGCGGCGCGGCGTGCATCGCCTGCGTCGCGGCCGAGCGCGTGGGGGAGGGCGAGGGCAGACCGGATACCTGCGCGATCATTCTCGCCGGCGGCACGGGCGAGCGCTTCGGCGACCCGCGTGGCAAGCAGTTCGTGGAGCTGTGTGGCCTGCCCCTCATGAGCTGGTCCGTCATGGCGTTCGACCGCGCGCCGAGCGTCTCGTCGCTCGTCATCGTCTGTGCGCCGGACAAAGTGGCGCTCGTCGAGAAGGACGTGCTCGCGAACCTTACCTTGGCCAAGCCCGTTGTCTTCGCGCCTTCGGGCGCCACGCGCCAGGACTCGGTGTTCTCGGGTCTCTCGGCGGTTCCGGATGAGGCGGAGCTCATTGCCGTGCACGATTCCGCGCGTCCGCTGATCGAGGTCGAGGCCATCGAGCGCTGCTGCGCCGAGGTGCGAGCCGACGCGTCGCTTGCGGGCGCCATCTGCGCGAACCGCTCGATCGACACGCTCAAACTGGTCGAGGGCACGCAGATTCTCGCCACGCCCGACCGCTCGTTCTACTGGGCGGCGCAGACCCCGCAGATCTTCCGTGCCAAGCCCCTCATCGCGGCGTACAAGGCTGCGCTGTGGGACGGCTTCGCCGGCACCGACGACTCGTCGCTCGTCGAGCGCCACGGCGGCCGCGTCCGCTGCGTCGAGTGCTCGCGCGACAACATAAAAGTCACCCTGCCCGAAGACCTCGCGGTGGCCGCCGCCACGCTTGAGCAGCGGCTCGTTGACGAGGGCTGCGGCAGAAAGCGTCCCGGGGGAGGAGAGTTTTGATGCTCAGGATCGGTCACGGATTCGACGTCCACGCCTTCGCGGACGGGCGCCGATGTATCCTCGGCGGCGTTGACGTGCCCTGCGAGCGCGGGCTTGACGGCCATTCGGACGCCGACGTGCTCGTCCACGCCCTGATGGATGCCCTTCTCGGCGCGCTGCGCGAGGGCGACATCGGCAAGCTCTTCCCGGATACCGACCCGGCCTATGAAGGCGCCGACTCCATCGAACTGCTTCGTCACGTGGCGGCGCTTGTGCGTGAGCGCGGCTTCGAGATCGTCGACTGCGACTGTACCGTGGCCGCCCAGGCGCCCAAGCTCGCCCCGTATCGCGAGCAGATGCGCGCCAACATGGCCGAGGCCATGGGCGTCGCGGTCGATGCCGTGGGCGTTAAGGCCACGACCACCGAGAAACTCGGCTTCGTAGGCCGCAAGGAGGGCATCGCCGCCTGGGCTGTGGCCCTAATCCAGAAGAACGCCTAAACTCCCTAGATGCACAACACGCGCCGCGCGCCGGCGCCTGGATAGAAACAAGGAGCGCAGCATGCTCGTCTACAACAGCCAGACCCACCGCAAGGAGGAGCTCGTCCCCATCGAGGAGGGCAAGATTCGCATGTACGTCTGCGGGCCCACGGTCTACGACCAGATCCACATCGGCAACGCGCGCACGTTCCTCTCGTTCGACGTGATCCGCCGCTACCTCATGTTCAAGGGCTACCAGGTCACCTTTGCCCAGAACCTCACCGACGTGGACGACAAGATCATCAACCGCGCCAACGAGCAGGGCCGCACCGCTGCCGACGTGGCTGAGGAGTTCTCCAGCGCCTTCATCGAGCAGATGCACCGCTTCGGCATCATGGACCCCGACATCCGCCCGCGCGCCACGCGCGAGATCGAGGCCATGCAGGAGATGATCTCCCTGCTCATCGAGAAGGGCTTTGCCTATCCGGTGCCCTCCGGCGACGTGTACTTCTCCGTGCGCTCCGACCACAACTACGGCATCCTCTCCGGCCGCGACCTCGACCAGCTGCGCGCCGGCGAGCGCGTTGAGGTCAACGACGAGAAGCGCGATCCGTTCGACTTCGCGCTCTGGAAGGCCGCCAAGCCCGGCGAGCCCAGCTGGCCTTCTCCCTGGGGCGAGGGCCGTCCCGGCTGGCATACCGAGTGCTGCGCCATGATTCACCGCTACCTGGGCACGCCCATCGACATCCACGGCGGCGGCGCCGACCTCATCTTCCCGCACCACGAGAACGAGACCGCCCAGGCCATGTGCGCCTGGGACAAGGCCCTGGCCAACACCTGGATGCACGCCGGCATGCTGCGCGTCAACGGCGACAAGATGTCCAAGTCGCTCGGCAACTTCTTCACGCTTAAGGAAGTCCTGGACAAGTACCCTGCAGACGCCGTGCGCCTGCTCATGCTTCAGACCCAGTACCGCGCGCCGCTGGACTTCTCGTTCGAGCGCCTCGACGGCACGGTGGGCACCCTCGAGCGCCTGCAGGCCTGCGTGCGCAACCTTCGCTGGGCCGCCGGCCAGACGCCTAAGGACGGCCCGCTCGAGGATGCTGACCGCGACTTCGGCCGCGCCGTCGACGAGGCCCGCGAGGAGTTCTGCCGCCAGATGGACGACGACTTCAACACCGCGGGCGGCCTTGCCGCCATCTTCTCGCTGGTGACGAGCGCCAACACCTACCTGGACGCCGCCGGCGAGCACTACGCCAACGCCGTGTGCTTGCGCGCCGCCGACACGCTTTGCGAGCTGTGCAACGTTCTTGGCATCAAGCTTTCGTCCGATGCGGGCGAGGAGCTGCCGCACGAGCTCGTCGATCTCGCTCGCGAGAACGCCGGCTACGAGGGCGATTCGGCCGATGAGGCCGCGACGGCCCTTCTTGCCGCCCGCCAGGAGGCCCGCGCCGCCAAGGACTGGGCGCGCGCCGACGCCATCCGCGATGGCATCACCGCGCTCGGCCTCGTCGTTGAGGACACTGCGGCCGGCGCCCGCCTGCACAAGAAGGCGTAACCGATGGCAAGAAGCTCCAACCAGCACTCCAAGCAGCAGAGAAACGCGGGTCAGCGCGGCGGCAACGGGTCGTCGCACGGCCGCGCGCAAGGTGGTCGCGGCCAAGGCGGACGTCCCCAGCTCGGCCAGCAGCGCGGAGGCAAGCAAGAGGCCCGCAGCGGCTCGCAGCCCCGCGGCCGCAAGGCCCCGTCCGGCGCCGGCGCGTCCCGCTCCGACCTTATCGAGGGGCGCCGTGCGGCTGAGGAGGCCCTCTTCTCGGGCATGCCGCTCAAAAGCGCGCTCGTCGCGGCCGGCGCGGGCGCCCAGGACCCCGCGCTCGACCGCATCGTCGCCAAGCTCGAGGAGCGCGGCGTCGCCATCGAGTACGTCCCGCGCGCCCGCCTCGATCAGCTCTCGAGCCACGGCGCCCACCAGGGCATCATCGTGCGCGCTAAGCCCTTCGAGTACGCGAGCATGGGCGACGTCATCGCCAACGCGGGCTCGGGCGACGCGCTCGTCATCGTGCTCGACCACGTGACGGACGAGGGCAACTTCGGTGCCATCGTGCGCACGGCCGAGGTCGTGGGCGCGGCGGGCGTCGTCATCGCCAATGCCCGCGCGGCCAAGGTCGGGGTCGGCGCGTACAAGACGTCTACCGGCGCGGTTCTCCACGTGCCTATCGCGCAGGTTCCCAACCTGGCCGCGGCGCTCGACCGTCTCAAAGAGGCCGGCTTTTGGGCCTGTGCATCCACCGAGCACGCCACCGATGACGTCTGGGGCGCCCCCATGGGCGGCCGCCTCGCGCTCGTTATGGGCTCGGAGGGCTCCGGCATCTCCCGCCTCATCCTCGATAAGTGCGACTTTGCTGCCAAGCTGCCCCAGCGCGGCCGCATCGAGTCGCTCAACGTGGCGCAGGCGACCACGGTCATGGCCTACGAGTGGCTCCGCCGCGTGAGCACGGGAGCCTAATATGGCGGCCAAGAAGCGCCTCGACCTGCTCGTGGTCGATGGCTATAACGTGATTTTCAAGTCCGATCGCTACATGGCGCGCATGGACCGCTCAGGCGTATCCGACCCCTTTGAGCAGGCCCGCGAGCTGCTCATATCTGATGTCGCCGCCTACGCCAAGGGCCGTTTCGAGCCCATCGTGGTCTTCGACGCGGCAAACAACGTCTCGCCCGATCGCCCATATACCAGCAAGGGCGGCGTGCGCACCATCTTCTCCAAGACGGGGGAGAGCGCCGATACGGTCATTGAGCGACTCGTGACCGAAGAGCGCCTGGCGCCGCGCGCCGTCACCGTCGTAACGTCCGACTCGGTGATACGCGCCACCGTGGGCGGCATCCCGGTCACAAAGATCTCGAGCGACGCCCTCGTGCTCGACGTCAACAACCTGGCCGTCGAGTATGAGCAGGAGAACGCGAGCCGTCAGCGCCAGCGCATGACGCTGGAGGACCGCCTGTCGCCCGAGCAGCGAGAAAAGCTCTGGCGGCTCATGGGCCGCTAGCGCGCCTGCGGATTAGCGGCTATACTCACCAACACTTGCCAGCATGGCGCAACGGTAGCGCACCGGCCTTGTAAACCGGCGGTTGTGGGTTCGATTCCCACTGCTGGCTCCAGAGAATTTTTTGCCCCAAGACGACCGGTCTTGGGGCTTTTTTTATTGCATTAATCGCGTTCTCGAGGCGCATCCGGTTAAATAGCACCCCTTGTGACCTGCGAATATGCAGAAATTGAGGATAGGATACGCCCGGGTGCGGGGTAATCGTTGACAACTCTTTGGGCGAACCGTACTATCTATTCTCGCTTGCAGGGGAAGTTGCTTCCCAGCAAGTTCTTGATAACGGAATGGGGATGTGGCACAGCGGCAACTGCGGCGGACTGTAAATCCGCTCCCTCTGGGTTCCTAGGTTCGAGTCCTAGCATCCCCACCATGCCCGTGTAGCTCAGTAGGTAGAGCACTTCGTTGGTAACGAAGAGGTCACCGGTTCGAATCCGGTCGCGGGCTCCATTTTCAAGAAGTTCGGCACCATGCCGGTGTAGCTCAGCTGGTTAGAGCACGCGGCTCATACCCGCGATGTCACTGGTTCGAATCCAGTCACCGGTACCAGAGCTTTAGGCGGCGGCTTCGGTCGCCGCTCAGCATATCTAGCAGTTAGTTCTTCCAAAAGGAGGATGGCAATGGCCAAGGAGAAGTTCGACCGTTCTAAGCCCCACGTAAACATCGGTACGATTGGTCACGTCGACCACGGCAAGACCACCACGACCGCCGCTATCACCAAGGTCCTCTCCGAGACCGATGGCTGCAAGGCCGACTACACCGCCTTCGAGAACATCGACAAGGCTCCCGAGGAGCGTCAGCGCGGCATCACCATCAACGTTGCCCACATCGAGTACGAGACCTGGGAGCGCCACTACGCTCACGTCGACTGCCCGGGCCACGCCGACTACATCAAGAACATGAT
>CAVDQW010000230.1:0-5343 GCA_963610995.1 bacterium
GGGCCACGCCGACTTCACCGCCTGGGCCAAATGGCACGGCGAGCAGGACATCCCCGGCGGCGGGCACTTCTCGGGTCGCCTCACGGGCCCGCTGTGCGTCGCCGGCGGGATCTGCCTGCAGTGGCTCGAGGCGCAAGGCATCCGCGTGTCCGCCCACGTGGCGGAATGTGCAGGCGTTGAGGACGAGCCCTTCTGCGCGCTCGACAACTCGCCCGAGGCAAACGCCAAGCTAGAGGCGCAGATGGACACCCTGGCCGACGGCCGCGATTTCCCCGCCATCGACTGCGACGCAGCGGCCCGCATGACCGAGGCAATCATGGCCGCCAAGGCCGACAACGACTCCGTCGGCGGAGTCATCGAGTGCGTGGCCACCGGCCTTCCCACGGGCGTCGGCTCGCCGATGTTCGACGGCCTCGAGAACACCCTCGCTTACGCCGTCTTCGGCATCCCGTCGGTCAAGGGCATCGAGTTCGGCGCCGGCTTCGGGGCCGCTCGCCTGCGCGGCAGCGAGAACAACGACCCCTATACCGTCCGCGACGGCTCCTGCGCGCCTGTGACGAACAACGCCGGCGGCATCCTCGGCGGCATCTCCACGGGCGCCCCGCTCCACTTCCGCTGCGCGCTCAAGCCTATCAGCAGCATCGGCATAGAGCAGGACTCGGTCGACCTTGGGGCGATGCAGGGCGCGAAGCTCACCGTGCACGGCCGCCACGACTCCACCGCCGTCACCCGCGCGGTGCCCGTCGTCGAGGCCGTGGCCGCCTGCGCCATCGCCGACGCTCTCCTCTCCTGGCCCGCCGACCCCATCAATAACTAAATGAGACAAGGGGACAGTCCCTTCGTCTCATTGGAGGTTTGATATATGAGAGAACTTTCCGACCTGCGTAAGGACATAGACCGCATCGACACGGAGATCTTCCGCCTCTTCGGTGAGCGCGCCGAGGTGGCCGCCGGCGTGGCCGAGTACAAGCGCGCGAACAACATGCGCGTCTTCGACCCCGTCCGCGAGCGCCAGAAGATCGCCGACGCCGCCGGCCGCGTGCCTGCCGACCTCGCCACCTACGGCCAGGTCCTCATGGAGCTCCTCATGGAAGCGTCGCGCAGCCGCCAGCACGACCTTCTCGGCGACGCGGACAACGACGAGCTGGTACAAAGCATTGAGGCCGCCCGTCGCGAGACGCCCGAGGTCTTCCCCAAGGCGGGCCGCGTCGCCTGCCAGGGCGTCGAGGGGGCCTATTCCCAGCTCGCCGCCGAGAAGTTCTTCCGCCACCCGGATATCCGCTACATGCAGAGCTTCGAGGACGTCTTCGAGGCCGTGGAGAACGGCGAGGTGGACTACGGCGTCCTGCCCATCGAGAACTCCACCGCAGGCTCCGTGAACAAGGTCTTCGACCTCATGGGCGCCCACGAGTTCCATATCGTGCGCTCCACGCGCGTGAAGGTCGACCATTGCCTGCTCGCAAAGAAGGGCACGAAGACGGCCGACGTCCGCGACATCTATAGCCATGAGCAGGCCATCCGCCAGTGCGCGGCCTTCCTCGAGGCCATGCCCGAGGCCCGCGTGCACGTCTGCGAGAACACGGCCGTCGCGGCGCAGCTGGTATCCGACTCGGAGCGCTCCGACGTGGCCGCCCTCTCCTCGCGCAACTGCGCCGAGCTCTACGGCCTCTCGGTCCTCGGCAGCGCTGTCCAGGACCGCGACAACAACTACACCCGCTTCGCCTGCATCAGCAAGAAGCTCGAGATCTACCCGGGCGCCGACCGCACCTCGATGACGCTCGTGACGCCCCACCAGCCCGGCTCGCTCTACAAGCTGCTCGCCAAGTTCTACGCGCTGGACATCAACGTGGTGAAGCTCGAGAGCCGCCCCATTCCCGAGCGCGACTTCGAGTTCGGCTTCTACTTCGACATCGACTGCCAGGTCGCCTCAGAGGAGTTCCGCGCCCTCATGTCGACGATTCAGGGGCTGTGCCAGGACTTCCGCTACCTCGGCAGCTATTCGGAGGTCATATAATGCCGGAACCGCAGATAAGCACCCCCTACGGCCTTCTTGGACGAAAGCTGGGCCACAGCTGGTCGCGGCCCATCCACGAGCAGCTCGGAAGCGCCCCTTACGCCCTCGTGGAGTTGGAGCCGGAAGAGGTCGGGCCCTTCATTCACGACAACACCGATTGGCGCGGTCTCAACGTGACCATGCCGTACAAGGCGGATGCCGCCGCGGCCGCCGACGAGCAGAGCCCGCGCGTGGCCGCGCTCGGCGTGGCGAACGCGATCGTTCGACGCCCCGACGGCAGCATCTTCGCCGAGAACACCGACGTCCTCGGCTTCTCATGGATGCTCGGCCGCTTCTGCGAGCGGGAGCTCGCGGCGGACGCGAGCAAAGCTCTTGGCGGAAAGAAAGCCTTGGTCCTCGGCTCGGGCGGCGCCTCACAGGCAGTGCAGGCGTCACTTTCAGAGGTGGGCGCCGAGGTGGTCGTGGTCTCCCGGTCCGGCGACGACAACTACGCCAACCTGACCGATCGCCACGCCGACGCCGTCCTCATCGTGAACACGACTCCCGTCGGCATGTTCCCGAACTGCCCCGCCTCGCCCTTGCCGGACGGCACGCTCGAGGCTTTGCCGCAGCTCATAGGCGTCCTCGACGTCATCTACAACCCATGGCGCACCAAGCTGTGCCTTGACGCCGAGCGTCTTGGAATCGCAAGCGAGTCCGGCCTCGCGATGCTGGTGTCGCAAGCCTTCTTCGCGAGCGAGCTCTTCCAGGGCAAGCAGCTCGACGAGTCCCTCTGCGAGTCCATCCTCGCCGAGCTGCGACGCCGCACCGAGAACATCGTGCTCATCGGCATGCCCGGCGCCGGTAAGACAACGACCGGCAGGCGCGTCGCGCGCGCCCTCGGCAGACCGTTCGTCGACATCGACGAGGCCATCGCCCAAGAGACGGGCCGTAGCGCCGCCCAGATAATCGAGAGCGACGGCGAGCCGGCCTTCAGGGCCATAGAGACGCAGGTCACCGGCACCGTGGCCGCCAAATCGGGGCTCGTCATCGCATGCGGAGGCGGCGTGGTCACCCGACCCGAGAACCGCGACCTGCTGCGCCAGAACGGTCATGTCGCCATGCTCGATCGCCCGCTCGACGAGCTCTCGTCCAAGGGCCGCCCCATGAGCCGCGCCAAGGGCGTGGAGCAGCTCGCCCGCGAGCGCATGCACGCCTACCGCAGCTGGGCGGACATCATCCTCGAATGCACCGGAAGCGCCGAGGGCGACGCCGCCCTCCTGCTCCAAAAGTTGGGTTTTTAGCGCAGAAGCCCCGCTGACCGGCCCTTTATTGCCGCTCAGCGGGGCCTGAAATTTACACGCGCCAACGCGAAAAGCGCACGAAACACTGACTACCTTATAGTCGCTCCTTAGTTGTCGTTGGGGGACGACGGCTAAAACGATAAACCCGATCCAGAGGGGACAACACAACGTGAGCAAGGCCCTCCAAATTGCACAGGAAGTTCTGGCAGCCGTCGGCGGCAAGGCGAACGTCACCGGCAACGATCTCTGCATGACCCGGCTGAGGATCCGCACCGAGGACCCCAGTCTCGTCGACTCCGACCAGATCGCGTCCATGCGAGGCGTGCTGGGCATCGTAGAGCGCGGGAAGCAGGGCATCGAGGTCGTATTCGGCCCCGGCCGCGCCGAAGAGGTGCACGACGCCATCGCCGGCCTCACCGGCATCGAGGATTCCGACTCCCCCGCCGACCGCGCTCCCGCCGCGGCCATGAACGTGACGGTCTCCAGCCGCGAGAGCGCAAAGGACCAGCCGCTCACCGAGGAGAAGGAGACCGCCGCCGCGAAGGACGGCGACGACCTCGCCGAGGTGCAGAGCCTCATCTCCCTGCTCGGCGAGAAGGGCGGCGAGGCCAAGAGCGATGCGAGCGAATCCGCGCCCGCATCGGCCAGGCTGCTCGTCATCAACGGCCCGAACATCAACATGCTGGGCATCCGCGAGCCGGGGATCTACGGCACCGAGAGCTACGAGGCGCTGCTCAAGCTTTGTCGAGACACCGCAGACGAGCTCGGCTTCGACGAGTGCGAGTGCTACCAGTCCAACCATGAGGGAGACCTCGTCGACGCCATCCAGGGCGCATACGGCAAGTACGACGGCATCGTGATCAACCCGGGCGCCTACACGCATACCTCCATCGCCATTCTCGACGCCGCCAAGGCCGTGAAGATCCCCATGGTCGAGGTGCACATCTCCAAAGTCGAGGACCGCGAGGATTTCCGCCAGGTGAGCTACATCCGCGCCGCCTGCTTCGAGACCATCACGGGGATGGGCATCCAGGGCTACCGCAGAGCCATCATCGACCTCGCCGACAAGCTCGATCTTTAACGTTGACGGCGCCCCGCCGCGCTTCTTCTTCAAATTTCAGACAGTCCTAGAAATGCCCCTTTCGACGAAGAGGCATTTCTGCGGAACTCATTTGAAGAAGAAACGCGGCGGGGCGCTTGCGATGAACAGGGCCGAGCTTGACGACGCAGCCTACGGCCGGAGGCGGGAACTCTGGATGAGCAATCGCAAGGGAAAAGGGCGCTTAACGGCAGGTCCACACTGCTGCGTCGGTAACGATGAAGTCAACGGGAACGTCGCACGAATCGGCGGGAAGCGGGTTGCTGCTCATCTGCGAGGTACGGGCGAGCGCGATCTTATCCCCAGGGTAAAACGGCAGGAAACGGTCGTAATACCCGCCGCCGTAACCGATGCGATACCCCTGCGCATCGAAGACGAGCCCGGGAACCAGGCAAACGGAGCCGCAGAAATCGCGCGTGCCCAGCGGCACCTTGAGCTCTGCGCGGGGCTCGAGAATACCCTTGTAGCCCTCGGCCAGATCGTCCATCGACTCGATCTCGAAGAAAGACATGCTCTTCTTGCCGGCGCTCACGCGCGGGACCGCGACGCGCTTGCCGGCGGCAAAAGCCGACGCGATGACGGCCCGCGTATCCACCTCGTTGTTGTACGAGACGTACGCGAGCACGAGCGGGGACTCCGCGTAGATATCGAAAGACTCGAGGCGCCGCAGGATCTGGGCGTCGGTCACGCGCCTCGTGGCGGGATCGATGCGCTTTCGCGCTTTGAGGTAATTGCTCCTCAGCGAGCTCTTGTCTGCATCGGTTCCATAGGAGCTGGCCACGGCGTTTCCCTTCCACACTCACGGATTCAATGGTCATTATGGTAACAGTACCAGGGTCCATCCGCGCTCCGCTTAACCCGCATTTGACGTACCATATTGCCTGATGCGAATTCACACCATTGAAGGAGACCATATGCCCAACGAGGGAAGCTACGAGGCGGCGCTC
>CAVDQW010000231.1:0-5919 GCA_963610995.1 bacterium
CCTTAATGAGGCATGCACAATCGACGATTCGTTGCCCGGGCCGCGCGCTTTTCGCCGCAGGTCCCTTTTTTTGCTAGTCGATGAGCCCGAAGTGACGCAGCGCCGCCGCGATGCCGTCCTCGTCGATGTCGGAGGTCACGTAATCGGCCGCCGCCTTCGTCTCGTCGCAGCCGTTTCCCATCGCCACGCCGATCTCCACGTACTCGAGCATGTCGACGTCGTTCTCGCCGTCGCCGAACGCCATGGTGCGCGCCCTATCGATGCCCTCGGCGACGAGGTACTTCTCGATGCCGACGGCCTTGCCGCCGCCCCTGGGCACGATGTCGATGCCCGTCGGCGACCAGGAGGTTATCCGGCATTCGTCGAGGATGTCCTCGAGCAGCTCGCGCTGGTCGTCGCTCACGAACGCGCAGAGCTGGAAGACCGGCCGGCCGTTCCTCTTGAAGGTCTCCACGGGGTCGGGGAGGGTATATTCCCCCCGGTCGACGCCGTCTTGCGCCATCTCGTTGATGAAGTTCATGTAGCGCCCGTCCTCGGTGAGGATGAGGAAGGGGATCTTCTTCGCGCGGAATGCGAGCGAGAGGATCTTGCATTCGCCCTCGTCGATGGGCGTGCCGCCCACCAGGTGCATCGCGTCGTCCAAGATCATCTGGCCGTTGAGCGCCAGGTACCCGTCGAACTGCATATCTGCGGTCGGAAGGTTCTTGAGGTCGATCTTGTGCCTTCCCGTCGCGATGACGGTCTTGATGCCCTGGGCGCGTAAGCTCGCCAGCGCGTCGCGCGCGCTCTGGGGCACGCACTTCGTCGCGTGCGAGTACAGCGTCCCGTCTACGTCGAAAAAGACCGCCTCGATGCGGCGTGGATTGTCGCTCATCGTTGAGCCTCCCTTGGGCTTGTGCGCCAATATCATGCTCGTCGATAGTTTAGTCGACTTTGCTGTTGCCTTTCGAGGGCCCGCAGCCTGTGTTATCATGCCCCACTAGGCAATGACGGAGAGGTTCGGGCCGTCGCGTCGCCAACGGAACAGAGAGGGGACCCACCGGCTGAGAGGTTCCTCCAAGGCTGACGCCCGAAGTTCACTCCACCAGCTGCGACTTGAACGAATAAGACACAGGGACAGTCCCTTCGTCTTATTTCAGTAGGGAAGCCGTAAGCCCCACGGCACGGGGCAAACGAGTGGGCGCTCGTGAGAGAAAACACCTGCGCCAATCAAGGTGGTACCGCGGTAATCATTGCCGTCCTTGGACCTTCGTCCGGGACGGCTTTTTGTTTTGAAAGGGGATACGCAATGTCGATGTCCGACGACCTCAAGGCGATTGAGGCTCAAGTCAAGGAGGGCCTCGCCTCCGCCGAGAGCATGGACGCCCTCGAGGCCCTGCGCGTGGGCGTGCTCGGCCGCAAGGGCAGCCTGACCGCCATCATGCACACCATGGGCAAGGTTCCGCCCGAGGAGCGCCCGGCCATGGGCCAGCTCGCCAACACCGTCCGCGCCAACGTGGACATGGCCATCAAGACCCGCAAAGAGGAACTCGGCCGCGCCATTATGGCAAAGCGCATGGAGGCCGACGCCGTCGACGTCACCCTTCCGGGTCGCCAGCTCTCCCTCGGCACCCAGCACCTCATCTCCCAGATCCGCGAGGAGATCGAGGACATCTTCGCCGGCCTGGGCTACACCGTCGAGGACGGTCCCTACATCGAGACCACCTACTACAACTTCACCGCGCTGAACGCCCCTGAGGACCACCCCAGTCGCTCGGCCAAGGACACCTTCTACGTGGTGGACAACCAGCCCGAGGGCAAGGAGGTCCACGTCCAGGGCGAGTCCGACGTGCTCCTGCGCACCCAGACCTCTGGCGTTCAGGCCCACGTCATGGAGGCCAAGGAGCCCCCGATTTACATGATCTGCCCGGGCACGGTCTTCCGTCCGGACACCGCCGACGCCAACCACCTCCCGCAGTTCACGCAGGTTGAGGGCCTCGTCGTTGACGAGGGCATCACCTTCGGCGACCTCAAGGGCACCCTTGACTACTTCACGCGCGAAATCTTCGGCAAGGACCGCGCCACCCGTTACCGCCCGCACTTCTTCCCGTTCACCGAGCCCTCCTGCGAGGTCGACGTCTCCTGCGGCGTCTGCCACGGCCAGGGCTGCCGCTTCTGCAAGAACACTGGCTGGCTCGAGATCCTGGGCTGCGGCATGGTCGACCCCAACGTCTTCGTCAACTGCGGCATCGACCCCGAGAAGTACACCGGCTTCGCTTTCGGCATCGGCGTCGAGCGCGTCGCCGCCCTTCGCTACGACCTGCCGGATCTGCGCATGCTGATGACCGGAGATATGAGATTCCTAAAACAGTTCTAGCCTCCCCAGGCGCCCCATCTAGGGGCTCCGACCCTCGTCACGTACCCAAGTACGCATACTCGGGATCGTCGCTCCCTATCTGGGGCACCTGGAAAGGCCTACGTTTTAGGCCGAGGCGCTCGCCCTTTTCGGGCAGTATCCGAGTTTCAAGAAAGGACCGCTTCAATGCGTATTTCCTACGAGTGGCTCAAGACCATGGTCGACGTGCCGGAGAACCCCTCCGAGCTCGTCAGCGAGTTCATCCGCACCGGCACCGAGGTCGAGGGCGTCGAGCGCGTGGGCGCCGACCTCGACCACGTGGTCACGGCCAAGGTCGTCTCCAAGCAGCCCCACCCCGACTCCGACCACATGTACGTCTGCCAGGTCGATGTGGGCGACAAGAACGTCGACGAGAACGGCAACCCCGTCCCGCTGCAGATCGTTTGCGGCGCCCAGAACTTCAACGAGGGCGACCACATCGTCACGGCCATGATCGGCGCCGTGCTCCCCGGTGACGTCAAGATCAAGAAGTCCAAGCTCCGCGGCGTCCAGTCCTGCGGCATGAACTGCTCCGAGCGCGAGCTCGGCCTGGGCGGCGACCACTCCGGCATCATGATCCTGCCCGAGGACGCCCCCGTCGGCATGGACTTCACCGACTACATGGGCACCTCCGACACCGTGATCGACTGCGAGATCACCCCGAACCGCCCGGACTGCCTCTCCATGACCGGCATGGCCGTCGAGGTCTCCGCCATGCTCGACGAGGACACCCACATCGAGCTCCCCAAGGTCAAGAAGGAGCAGGGCCCCGACGCCCACGACCTCGTCGACGTGACCATCGACGACACCGAGCTCTGCCAGCGCTACACCGCCCGCGTGGTGCGCAACGTCAAGATCGGCCCGTCTCCCGAGTGGCTCGCCAACCGCGTGATCGCCGCCGGCAGCCGTCCCATCAACAACGTCGTCGACGTCACCAACTATGTGATGTTCCTCACCGGCCAGCCGCTTCACGCCTTCGACCTCGGCAAGCTCTCCGAGCGCGACGGCAAGCGCCACATCGTCATCCGCGCGGCTCACGAGGGCGAGAAGCTCGAGACCCTCGACGGCGTCGAGCGCACCCTCACGCCGGACATGGCGGTCATTACCGATGACGGCAACACCGCCGTCGCCCTCGCCGGCGTCATGGGCGGCATGAACTCCGAGATCGACGAGAACACCGTCGACGTCCTTCTCGAGAGCGCCGTCTTCTCCAGCGGCCACATCTCCCGCACCAGCCGCAACCTCGATCTCATGAGCGAGGCCTCCATCCGCTACGAGCGCCAGGTCGACGGCTCCAACTGCGCGAACGTCGCCGAGATCGCCGCCGCCCTCTTCGAGCAGTGCTGCGGCGCCGAGGTCTGCCCGGGCACCGTCGACGCTTACCCGGTGGCCGTGCCCGCCGCGGTCGTCGACTTCCGCCCTGCCCGCGCCCGCATGCTCTGCGGCGCCGATATCCCCGAGGACTTCATGGTCAGCCGCCTGACCCGTCTTGGCTGCAAGGTCGAGGCCGGCGATGAGGGCCACCTCACCGTGACCGCCCCCACCAACCGTCCCGACCTCACCCGCGAGTGCGACCTCATCGAGGAGGTCTGCCGCCTGTGGGGCGAGGGCGACATCGAGCCCACGCTCCCCGCCGCCAAGAACCACGCCGGCGGCCTCACCGTCGAGCAGCGCCGTGTGCGCCTCATCGGCCAGACCCTTCGCGCCTGCGGCCTCTCCGAGACCAGCACCTACTGCTTCGCCGACCCCAACGACCTCGTCAAGCTCGGCATCACCGAGGAGGGTCGCGGCATCCCCGTCAAGATCATCAACCCGCTCGTGGCCGACCAGTCCGAGATGCGCCGCTCGATTCTTCCGGGCCTTGTCCAGAGCGTGGCCTACAACCTCGACCACGGCGTGCCCAACGTCGCCCTCTACGAGATCGGCCGCGTCTTCTATGGACACGAGTCCAAGTCCCAGCCCGACGAGCCCAGCTTCGTCGCCGGCGTCATGGCCGGCCGCCGCGCCGAGGACGCCTGGAACCTCAAGTACCCCGAGTATGACTTCTTCGATGCAAAGGGTGTCGTCGAGGCCCTTCTCGACGCCTTGCGCCTGACCAAGGTCCGCTTCAAGGTCGCCGATCCCGAGCGTTTCCCGTGGCTGCAGCCCGGCCAGGCCGCCGAGGTCCTCGTCCAGAGCCAGTCCGTGGGCTGGGTCGGCAACATCCACCCCGCCAACCTCCAGAAGGTCGGCGTCGACGTGCCGGTCGTCGCTTTCGAGCTCTCCGTCGAGCACCTGCTGCGCCTCGCCAAGAACGAGCTGCCCTATGAGGACATCCCCACGCTGCCCGGCGTCACGCACGACCTCGCCCTCGTGGTCGACGAGTCCGTCACCTACGAGACCCTCGTCCAGCGCATCTCCAGCGCCGGCGGCAAGTTGCTCGCCGACGTCCGCCTCTTCGATGTCTATCGCGACCCGGTCCGCGTCGGCAAGGGCAAGAAGTCCATGGCCTTCTCGCTGACCTACCGCGCGGCCGACCGCACCCTCACCTCCGAGGAGGTCGAGAAGGCCCACGAGAAGCTCGTGAACAAGGTCCTTCGTGCCGTCGGCGCCGAGGTCCGCTCCTAGTTCTCGCAGCCAGCGCGTATCGCGAAGCCGTCAGAAGTTGCGTCTTTGCAAAGGTCGGGTCCTTCGGGACCCGGCCTTTCTCTATAAGCGGCACAATGCACCCATACACAGAGAGGACCGCATATGCCCAGCTGGAACATCCACACCGCCCACGTCGAGCACCTGCTTGCCGAGGAGGGGAGAGACGCCCTCGGTATCCGCGATGTCGACGCCTTCCTCATGGGCAACCTTTTGCCCGACATCTATGTGGGCTACATGGTCCCCAACCCCACGACGCGCATCGACTACAAGCTCACGCACCTCACCTTGCGCCACCATATCCCGGTGCCGCGTCATCAGGAGTTCTGGGATTTCTACTGCGCGAACCCGGAAGGCTACGGTGTCTCCGAGGTCACTGACGTGGTCAAGGGCGCCTGGTGCCACCTCGTCTGCGACAGCGTTTACAACACCCATACCCGAGCTCGCCTCGAGCAGCTTGGTGTTCCCGCAGGTGAGAAGGCCCGCATCGGCAAGCAAGCGGACTTCGCCGACTTCGGCCGCACGCTCTCCATCTCCCTCAAGCCGCAGGTCACAAAGGCGGTTCTCGATCAGTGCGAAGCGTTTCCCATGTATAAAGTCGCCGAGCCCGATGTCCGCGCGGCCGCCGAGGTGGCGGCCCGGATCGTTGACGAGAACACCGAGAGCCATATAGAGGGCATGCCGAATTACCGCCTGCTCTCCGCCGACTTCTTCGAGACGGCGCGCCAAGAGGCCCATAGGACGATGGTCGAAGGCCTGCATAAGCTACTCGCTGCTTAACCCGCGCGAGTTCGCGGCGAACGGCAGGGGAGTAACCGCAAGCGGCGCACGACTCGCCGATTCTGAGCCACTTGTGTAGGAATCATGAATCCCCGAAACCCTATGGACACGCACGGGGGATGAGCGTAAATTAACTCCTC
>CAVDQW010000232.1:0-5721 GCA_963610995.1 bacterium
GGTAAGGACGCTGCGCCGATTGTGACGCTTCGCTGCCTTGAAATTTAGGTGCGCACTCGACAGAGTTCGGGCGCGCCATTGTCGCGCGAGCGGCGTGAGCAAAAATCGATAAGTGAACATCTTGCTGGCGACTGAAACGGTAACAAGAGCATTCGGCATCACGTTTTCCCAGGTCAAGCGTTTGCGCAATTCTCGGCTACCTGGCCAGGATCAATTAAGACGTTCACTTATCGATTTTCGTTATTCCGGCGCTCGCAAAACAGGCTACTTGAGGGAGTGCTGACCGGCCTTGAGGGCCCCTTGAATTCCCCGCAGGGCGGGTGCGGCTAGTTTGCTGGCTTGACGAAGGCGCGGTCGAGCGGGTAGGGTGGTCTCGATACTGCGCGCCTGGTCGATAGGCGCTTGTGCCCGAGCGCGGCCGCTCGTGTGCCGGCTTGGTTGGAAACGGGTGTTTGCGTTCGAGGGCGGACGCTCGTACCTCGGTCGGGCTGGATGCTGGAAGTAAGTGCTTGCGCCCGGAGCGGGCGATCGCGCGTTGGCCGGGCTGGAAATTGGGGGAGAGAATGAGAAGGCTGACTGGCGGAATCGGCGCGGTTTCGGCAGGGCTTGCGCTCACGGCGGCGGTCGCGGCCGGGCCGGTTGTTTGCGTGCCGCAGGCGGCGATGGCCGCCGAGGACGGCGGTGCGGCTGTGCGGGGCGAGGCGGTTTACGACAACGGCGCTGCCGAGGAAATCGAAGCCGTCTCCCAGGACGACGCTGCTGAGCAGTCGGACTCCGTCGCCGATCAGGCCGTCGTCGCCGATTCCGACTCCGTCGCCGACCAGGTCATCGTTGCCTCCGAGGCTGCCGACGCCGCCCTCGCCTCTTCGCCCGCCGCGCAGTCGAGCAATGACGAGCCGCAGACCTATAACCTCACCTTCTATTACATGGGCAACATCAAGAGCTATGGCACCTATGGCATGTGGGGCGGTTCCACGGCGGGCGGCATCGGCATCCCCAGCCGCAGGGACCAGAAGGGCTGGCCCGACGGGTACCTGGACGTCATCGGCTACACGGCGGGCTCGACGAACGAGCCGTTCATCCTTAAGAAGGGCGATACCCTCTCCGTCGAGCTCAACCCGTATTCCATGCTCGCAGGCGAGGACGGAACCTACGCGGAGTCCTTCCTCACCATCGAGGAGGAGGGCGCAGCGGAGCCCCTGGCAACCCAGAGCGCGGCCTCGGGCCCGGGCAGCGTCATTCTCACCGCTTCCTGGACCGCGAGCAAAAAGTACGAGGTCAAGTACACCACCGTGGCCGACGGCCCTTATTCGTGCGGCATGACGATCACGCTGATACCGTACGTCTCGCCGGCAGCGCAGGAGGTCATCGATGCGATCGACGCCATCGGGGAGGTCGAGCGCTCGCAGGTCAGTCGCGTGCTCATCGAGGCGGCGCGCGAGGCCTACGACGCGCTCGACGCCGGCGTGCAGACCGAGGTGAGCAACTACGACGTTCTCGTCAGCGCTGAGGAGACCTACCAGCGGCTCGCCTCGGCGCTTGAGGTTCACCGCCTGTACAACCCGTACACGGGCGAGCACTTCTTCACGACGAGCGATTTCGAGCGCGACTCGCTGACGGCGGCCGGCTGGGACAACGAGGGTACGGGCTGGCTCGCGCCCAGCGAGTCCGCGGCGCCGGTGTATCGCCTGTACAACCCGTACACGGGCGACCACCACTACACCAAGAGCCTCGTTGAGAAGAGCTCTCTCGTCGAAGCCGGGTGGAACGACGAGGGTATCGGCTGGTATTCCGCCGAGGAGGGCGTGGCCGTGCATCGACAGTACAACCCGTTCGCCGCCACCGGCACGCACAACTACACGACGAGCGAGGGCGAGAACGACGCCCTGGTCGCGGCCGGTTGGCTCGCGGAGGGAGTCGCCTGGTACGGCGTCGAGTAATATGGGCCGCGGCGCCTGCCCGGACATCCGCTCGTGTGCCCGGCGCCCTGTTCTGTTGCCGCGACCGCGGCTGGGAGGTTGATCGATGAGACGAGTCGCGAAGAATGACTGCCCGCGTCGCGCGGCCGCGGTTGCGCTGGGCGCCGCGGTGGCGCTCGGCGCTGCTGGCGCGGCCCCGCGCATAGCGCAGGCGGAAGGGGAGGGCGCTGCTCCCGCGGTCCAGTCCGAGGCTGCGATTGACGGCGGTGCCGATGCCGTTGACCTGCGTGGCATTGATGAGAGCGGCGGTCTTGTCGACGTTGCGGCCGATGCCGTTGCCGCGTCCGACGCCCTGTCTGCCGGCACTGATGCCGACGCCGTTGCCGACGACGCGCTCACCGAGACGGGCAATGCCGAAGAGGCCGATTCCGCGACCGTCTATGCGACTATTGGCGGTATGGCCGACACCACGGCCGGCGCAGCCGCCGATCCCACAACCGACGCCTCAGCCGAGGTCGCGACGACCGCCGCTCTCACACCCAACTGGGCGCCGTACCGCAACACCTGCGAGTGCACGCAGGACAGCTCCGGCTGCCTCATCGTGCGCCCGCTCGGCGGCGGCTCGTACGCCAAGGTGGACCGGCTCGGCGACTGGACGGGGCACCGACCCGACTTCCTTCAGGGTCGAGGGGACGATTGAGGTCACGGGCAGCCTCTCCGACGCGTTCAGCATGTTCAGCAAGCTGCGCAGCGTCAACCTGAGCGGCCTTAAGACCTCGTCGGTCACCAGCATGAAGGACATGTTCTACGGCTGCATCTCGCTCGCTTCCGTCGATCTCTCGCCGCTCGACACCTCGAGCGTGAAGGACATGTCCGACATGTTCTACAACTGCACCTCGCTCACCTCGGTCGGCCTCAGGGGCCTCGACACCTCCAACGTGCGCAACATGTCGGGGATGTTCCGCCGCTGCACGGCGCTCACCTCTATCGACCTTTCGGGCCTCGACGCCTCCCATGTGCGCGATATGAGCGAGCTCTTCCACGAGGACGAGTCGCTGAAGAGTGCCAATTTGCCCAAGTCGACGGGCAACGTCACGAGCATGAAAGACCTGTTCAGCGGCTGCCGCTCGCTCCGCTCGGTGGACCTTAAAAACCTCGACACCTCGAGCGTCACCACGATGTCCGGCATGTTCAACGGCTGCTGGAAGCTGAAGTCGCTCGACCTCTCGGGCCTGGACACCTCGAGCGTCACCAACATGAGCTACCTCTTCGGTGCCTGCTCGAGCCTGACGTCGCTCGATCTTTCGCACCTCAATACGTCGCAGGTCACGGACATGTCCGGGATGTTCTACGACTGCTCGGGCCTCGCGTCGCTCAACCTCACGGGGCTGGACACCTCGAACGTCTCCAACATGCGCGACATGTTCTACGGATGCGGGGCGCTCTCGTCGCTCGACATCTCGAGCTTCGACACCGGCAGCGTCGCGAGCTGGGGCGCCGACCTCTTCGGCGACGGCGTCTATCCCCTGACCATCACCGTGGGCGAGAACTTCTCGCTCAAGGGGGCGGAGTACAGCAACATCATGAGCTTCCCTACGGACCTTGATGTGCTGAACAACCCCGCCTACACCGGCAAATGGGTGAGCTCCGTCGACGGCAAGGCGTACGCGTCCAACCAGATCCCCGGCCACGTGGCCGCCACCTATACCGCGCAGAAGGTGTCCGGCAAGGGCGGCAAGATGTATCGCCTGTACAACCCGTACACGGGCGAGCACTTCTACACGTGCGAGATGGCCGAGAGGGTCTCGCTGCTGCGGGTCGGGTGGAACGACGAGGGCGTCGGCTGGACTGCCCCGAGCAGCTCCAGCACGCCGGTCTATCGCCTGTATAACCCGTACGCCCCCGGTGGCGACCATCATTACACGACCAGCCTCGAGGAGTACCGTAGCCTGGTCAAGGCCGGCTGGAGCGGCGAGGGCGTCGGCTGGTTCTCCGACGACGCCAAGGGCGTGAAGCTCTATCGGCAGTACAACCCCTATGCGACCAGCGGCACGCATAACTACACGTCGAGCAAGGACGAGAACGACTGGCTCGTCAGCCTCGGCTGGCGCCCCGAGGGCACCGCCTGGTACGGCGTTAAGTAGCTGAGCGGATTCGCGCCGTCACCGCACTTTTCGGATTCCGCGCGATTGCCCTGCATGGGGCCTCTCTCAGACTGCTTAAGGTTTCGACGGCCCTTCCGCCTGTTTGATCGGGCGGAAGGGCCGCGTTTTTTGCGCCGAGCGGGTAGGGGCGCGCTGAACCTGCGCGTATGTTGCTGTTGGACCGTCTTGGCGGGGCCGAAAAGGGCAAAAAGTCGATAAGTGAACATCTTGTTGGCGTGCAGGGGGAGTATCAGCACCTGTGCCTTCGTGTCTTCGCAGGTCAGCGACTTGCGCAATTTCCGGTTACTCGGCAAGACCCGATTAAGATGTTCACTTATCGACTTTTTGCTGATTCGGCTCCTCAAAGGAGCCCGCAACCTGCCGCCGCGCCGAAGCCGCGCGCCTAGTCCTGCGCCTCGCGCTCGCTGGCGGCCTTGGCCTCGTCGAGGTAGCTGTACAGCGTGTACTTACTGATGCCGAAGTACTTGCATACCTTCGGTCCCGACTTGGTGATGAGGAAGGCGCCCGCGTCGTTGAGGTAACGGATGGCGCGGACCTTGTCGTCCTTGCTCATGAGCGCCACGGGCGTACCCACGAGCTCGACGGACTGCTCGAGCAGGTCGTCGAGCAGGTCGGCGATGTTTCGCACGATGGGTTCCGGCTCCTTGGGCGCCGTCGGCTCCACGCCGCAGAGCCACTGGATCGTGCCCTGGGCCGCCCGCAGCATGGTGATGTCGAAGTTGATGGCGAAGATGCCCGAGACCTCGCCTCCCGAGTCGCGGATAAAGACCGTCGAGGACTTCAGGATTTTTCCGCTCGCGGTGCGCGTCAGGTAAGAAAGGCGGTCCTCCAGCTTGGCGTCCGCGCCCGCGTGCAGCGCCTCGAGCACCACATGGGAGGGGCCGTCGCCGAGCTTGCGCCCGGTCACGTGGCCGTTCTCGATCCACACGATGGAGTGGTCGGGGTCCTTGGACTTCAGGTCGTGGATCACCACCTCGCAACCGCTGCCGAACTGCAGGGCGATGGCGTGCCCGAGGCGCTTATAAAAATCGAGGTGGTTCTCCTGCATGGCTGACGCTCCGTTTTCCCCGAGGGCGAGAGTCTCGGATCGAGCCCTCAGCAGGTAGCCGCGGGCGTTCATTCATCATGAATACAACGATAATCTAACCTAACAAACAGTTTGTTAGGCGCAGATTAACACCCCAAATATGCGTATGGGGTTACGCAACAGGCGCCGTGCGGCCGTTCATCTACCGTTTACCGATTCGCAAACGCATCGCCCAGCAGTCCTCACACGCCATAAACCTGCAGATATAACAATTAGTTTTGCTAGAAAACAGTTTGTTTGGCTCGTTTACGCTCGGCGAGAAAACCGTCGCCCGCCGGCCGCGCTCATGCAAAATCCAAAGCAACGCATGACGCGCGAGAGGAGAAACACGAAGATGGCCCAGACCGAAGAGACCGTAGGCTCGCCGAAGCTCTTTGAGCGCGACGGCCTGCCGCCTATACAGGACCTGCTGCCCACGTCGCTGCAGCATGTCCTCGCGTGCTTCGCCGGCGCCATCGCGCCCGCGATGATGATTGCCTCCACCTGCAACTTCACCGAGGAGCAGGAGCAGGCCATCATCCAAGTCGCCCTTATCCTCACGGCGCTCGAC
>CAVDQW010000233.1:0-11084 GCA_963610995.1 bacterium
GCACCATCACCATCGGCGTCGACCCAAGCTGTTCCGGTCTCATGCCGCAGGACCGACTCATCGACCTGCGACGCAGCTTCCCCAACGTCGAGATCGAGATACGCGAGTCGGCCACCCCGGGCGTCATGGACCTGCTTGACGGCGGCATCGCGGACATCGGCGTGGTCAGGACGCCGTTCAAGTCCGACGGCCTGCGCTGCCGCTTCGCCGCGACGGAGCCGCTCGTGGCCGTGATGCCGCAGGAATATGAGGTCGGCGACGAGACGAGCTGCACCGTGGACGACCTCGCCGATTCCCCCGTCATCGCGAATCGGCGCCTCATGCCCGAGCTCACGAAGGCATTCGAGGTCGCCGGCAGCAAGCTGCGCGTCCCCATCATCGTCGACGACCCGCGGACAGCGGCGCTCTGGGCGCGCGAGGGGATGGGCATCGCCCTAATCCCCCAGTCGCTTCTTCGCGTGACTGATACCGGCGAGCAGTTCATCAAATCGCTCGCCTGCCGAGAGCTGGAGAGTAGGCCCGCCGTCATCTGGAAGGCCCAGCACGCCGCCTCGGACCTCTTCCGCACAGTGATCGCCCTTCTCGGCGACCTTTCCTAGGCGCGCAGGCCCCTTCCGCGCATTCTCGCAGCGCAACAATTCCCGGGCCTAAAATCGCAGATATGGGCCTCGAAGTAAGGCCGAACCTGCGATTTTAGGCCCGGGAACCGGGGAAGGAGACAGTTTGAGGCGGCGTTAGGCGTCCATGTCGTCAGGCTCGGACGCCTCGGCGGTCGCCACGTCGGCGGCAGGTTCGCCCTCCTCGCCGTTCTCCATGCCGTCGCGGAAGTTCTTGACCGTCTTGCCGAGTGAGCTTCCAAGCTTCGGTAGGTTCTTCGGCCCGAAGATGACGAGCACGACGATAAGGATGACGGCGAGCTCAGGCACGCCCATTCCGAGGATCATGGCAACGACCTTTCTTTGCCTTGCGTGTATTGCCAAGAGAATCCTAGCCCGGCCAAATCCATACGTCAAATACAGGTTTTCTTGGTTTCCATCTAATTCGTGTATGGCACCAGTAAAGAAGACGCCCCTCGCCCACACCGGACGAGGGGCGCGACGCGCGCGATTCGGCTTACTTGAGATCGCCCTGCTGGAGCGCTTTGAACCCTGCGCCCTCGAGCGTCCAGACGGCCTTGGCGGCGGCCGCCGCGTCGGCGACCTTGAGCGCGAAGACCGCGGCGCCGTCGCTGTGGCTGAAGCAGTAGCAGTACTCGATGTTCACGTCGAGCTCGTCGAGGGCCTCGAAGAGCTCGGCCAGGCCGCCGGGGCGGTCGGGCACGGCCACGGCGGCGACCTTAACGACGCTCGCGCGGTAACCGGCGTCGCCCACGGCCTTGAGCGCGCGGTCGGGCTCGGCGCACACGATGCGCGCGAGGCCGTACTCGGCGCTGTCGGCGAGGCTGAGCGCGGTCATGTTGACGCCCGCGTCTGCGAGCGTGCGGGCCACGGAGGCGACGCGGCCCTTCTCGTTCTCGAGGAAGACGGTGATCTGGTCGATCATGGCTTACTTCTCCTTTCGCAGGTCGATGACGCGCTTGGCCTTGCCCTCGGAGCGCGGGATGGACTTGGGCTCCACGAGCTTGACGCGGATGCCGACCGAGAGGGCGAGCTTGAGGGCCTTCTGGATCTCTTTCTGCAGCTTGTCGACGGCGGCCACGGAGTCGAGCTCGAAGCCGGGGTTGACCTCGGCCTTGAGGGTCACGATGTCGAGCGAGCGGTGATCGGTGTCGACCTCGATCTGGTACCAGCTGGAGACCTGGTCGAACGTCTTCATGACGTCCTCGATCTGGCTCGGGAAGACGTTGACGCCGCGGATGATCAGCATGTCATCGGTGCGGCCGTGCAGGCGGTCGATGCGGCGGTGGGTGCAGCCGCAGGGGCACTGCCCCGGGATGATGCGGGTGATGTCGCGGGTGCGGTAGCGCACGACGGGACTCGCCTCGCGGTCGAGCGTGGTGAGCACGAGCTCGCCCCACTCGCCGTCGGGCAGGACCTCGCCCGTCTCGGGGTTGATGATCTCGGGATAGAAGTGGTCCTCCGCGATGTGCAGGCCCTTCTGCTCCCAGCACTCGTTGGCCACGCCCGGGCCCATGGTCTCGGTGAGGCCGTAGATGTCGAGCACCTTGTAGCCGAACTTGCGCTCGAGCTCGGCGCGGAAGTTGTCGGAGAAGGGCTCGGCACCGTGGATGCCGGCGCGCAGGTGCAGGTCCTTTGCGGGATCGAGGCCCATCTCGATGGCGGTGTCCGCGATGTGCATGGCGTAGGAGGGCGTGCAGCACAGGATGGTGGTGCCCATGTCGCGCATGACGCGGATCTGGCGCTCGGTGTTGCCGGCGGAGATGGGGATAACCGTGGCGTCCATCCAGTGGCCGCCGTAGTGGGCGCCGAGGCCGCCGGTGAAGAGGCCGTAGCCGTAGGCGATCTGCACGACGTCGTTCTCGTCACCGTTGGCGAAGATGATGCCGCGAGCGAAGCACTCGCCCCAGATGTCGATGTCGTTCTTGGTGTAGGCGCCCACGGTGGCCACGCCGGTGGTGCCCGAGGACATGTGGATCTCCTTGACGTCCTTCAGAGGCACGGCCAGCATGCCGTAGGGATAGGCGTCGCGCAGGTCCTGCTTCTGGACGAAGGGCGCGCGGGCCACGTCATCGAAGGTCTCGACGGCGTAGGGGTCGTAGCCGGCCTCATCGAAGCTCTTCTTGTAGAACGGGATGTTCTCGTAGCAGTTGATGATGGTCTTCTTGACGCCCTCGAGCTGGATCTGCTCGATCTGCTCGTGCGGCGCGCGAAGGATCTCTTGCGTCTTGCTCATGCGGGGCTTACCTCTCTCTATCTCCGGGGTCGAGTACCTCAGATGGTCACGAGGTTAGCGAAAAGCGACGCGCGTCACCGCCCGCGGGCGGCCTCGAGTCGGCGCACGGCCTCCTTCACCTTGTCAATGGCGTCGTCCACCCGGTCGGCCGCGTCCGAGATCTCCTTTTGGACGAGGAGATCGGCGAGCACGTTGTCGCAGGCGATGTCGAAGAAGGCGTTCCAGCTGCTCACGTTGGCGTTGAGGTCGGCGAGCTCGCGCACATCGGCCAGCTCCTGGGTGAAGCGGCGGATGGCGGCGCGCGCCTTGGCGAGGGCGCGGTTGGCGTCGCCCAGGCGCGAGTGCTTGACGACGCTGGTGAGAAGCCCGCCGCCCAGCACGTCGACGACGCCCCAGCGCTTGGCGGAATCGAGCAAGTCTGCGGCGTCGCGCAGCGCCGCGAGCGCCTCATGGCCGGCCGCGATGGCCTCGTCTATCTCCTTGGCGCGATCGTACACGAGCGTCTCCTGTCCTTGGCCTGTTGTTCTCCTCAAGATTACGCCACCCGCAGGCCCTTTCTCATGTGTAAACACAGGCAAACCATCGACGAAAACCTATGGCGATGAGACGCACGGGTGGGCTACCCTATTACCGTCTGTGTTGCGAGAGGCCCTGGTCCACCGTTGCGCGCCGGGCCCGAACCCAAGAGAGGACTCCCCCATGCTTCGAATCGGTCTGCTTACGAGCGGCGGCGATTGCCAGGCCCTCAACGCCACCATGCGCGGCATCGTCAAGACGCTCTTCCACAACGTCGACGGCGAGATCGAGATCTTCGGCTTCGAGGACGGCTACCAGGGCCTCATCTACGGCCGCTACCGCGAGATGACCTACAGCGACTTCTCGGGCATCCTCACCCGCGGCGGCACCATCCTGGGCACCTCCCGCACCCCGTTCAAGCTGCTCGACCAGCCCGGCGAGGACGGCATCGAGAAGGTCCCCGCGATGCTGCACACCTACCACAAGCTCAACCTCGACTGCCTCTTCATGCTCGGCGGCAACGGCTCCACCAAGACCGCCAACCGCCTGCGCGAGGAGGGCTGCAACGTCATCACGCTGCCCAAGACCATCGACAACGACACCTACGGCACCGACCTGACCTTCGGCTTCACCTCCGCCATCGACGTCGCCACCAAGTGCATCGACGACATCCACACCACGGCCAACTCCCACCGCCGCGTCTTCGTCATCGAGATCATGGGCCACAAGGTCGGCTGGATTCCCCTGTACGCGGGCATCGCAGGCGGCGCGGACGTCATCCTCATCCCCGAGATCCCCTACGACATGGACAACGTCATCCGCGCCATCGAGGCGCGCGACGGCAACGGCGGCCGCTTCGCCATCATCGCCGTGGCCGAGGGCGCCATCTCCAAGCAGGAGGCGGCCATGAAGAAGAAGGACTACAAGAAGAAGGTCGCCGCCCGCGTGAAGCCGTCGGTCGTCTACGACATCGCCGAGCAGATCGCCGCCCGCACCGACCGCGAGGTCCGCGTGGCCATCCCCGGCCACACCCAGCGCGGCGGCCAGCCCGACGCCATGGACCGCATCTTCGCCACCCAGTGCGGCGTCGAGGCGGCCAAGGCCTGCATGGAGAAGGCCTACGGCGTCATGATCGCCCAGGTCGCAGGCAAGATGTGCCGCGTGCCGCTCGAGGAGGTCGCCGGCAAGCTCAAGTACGTCGACCCCGAGGGCGACCTCGTCCGCGAGGCTAAGATGCTCGGCATCTCCTTCGGCGACGAGTAGCGCAGCGCGGCCGCAGGGCTGTGCGAACACACAAAAATTCGCTCATCGAGCTGCATCGCATTGAAGCCGCACACGTTGGATCGGTTGGCTGGCGCAGATAAGCTCTTCTCGTCTGAACATCGGCGAGAAGGGCTTACTTCTTATGTGCGAGTGGAACCGCAACCTCATCATCCAGGACATCGTGCTGGCCATCGTGATCAACACCTCGGCCACGCTGCTCGGCGGCGACCCGTTCGACCACACCTGGTACACCTTTACCTGCGTGGCGCTCGCCACCAACGTCGTGGGGCAGTTCGTCTTGCCGACCGGCAGCATCGCCACGGCGCTCACGGAGCCCTTGGGCGACGCCTCCTGGCGCATCTACGTGCAGATCTTCATCGAGAACCTAATCTTCGTCACCGTGATCAGCTTCACCGAGGCCTGGGTGCACACGGGCGGCGCGGGCATCATCGCCGCGTGGCTGGCCACCTACGTCCAGCTCGTCCTTGTGGGTTACGTGACCTCCGTCATCCTCTACCACGCCCTCAAGCCGCGCGTGTAGCGAGGAGCGCCTGAAAGCGTGAACATCGACTCAAGTGCCCGGGCCGGCGAAAATCGCAGGGCTCGGGCACTGTTTTATGCCCTGGATCGTTGGGGAGTCCATGTTGGGCGCAACAAGAGCGAGTGCGCCTCGGCACCTCGTCGCACATGGCATCGCGGTCGCATCCGAAAAACGCTTGCGGCTTGCCCGCCCGTATCCTCGAAGCCGCCCCCTCGGGCAGCGGCGACAACAGCGCAGCAAAGCCCCCCTCCCTTACCTCATCGGCCACGCTGGCAATCTACGACCCGGCGCGTGCCGAAACCATACCGTTAACCTGCGAGATTCTTTCCAATATGTGAGCCCCCTTACTGGCTTTGAACAAACCAGTAAGGGGGCTCATTGCCCATAGGGTAAGCAGTTATCTGTGTTGTTTACGCCGCGATGGGCTCGAGATCGTCAGACCCCTCGTCGTGAGCGTCGAACGCGCCGAAGCCCTGGAAGACGGGCACGCCGGTGTAGGTGAGCGGCTGCTCGGCGCCGTCGAGCACACGGCGGGCGCCGGCGGCCATGGCCTCGAGCTCGAACTCGCCGGGGTACGCGGACACCGGGGCGATCCAACCGCAGCGCCCCTCGATGGCCGCGACCAGGCCCTTGTTGTGGACCATGCCGCCGCCGAGCAGGATACCGTCGACGTGGCCGCCCAGAGCCGCGGCCATGCCGCCGATGCACTTGCAGATCTGGTACTGCATGGCGCCCCAGGCGCGAGAAGCCGCCTCGTCGCCCGCAGCCGCACGGTTGCTCACCTCGAGGGCGTCGGAGGTGCCGAGAAGGTCGACGAAGCCGCCGGTCTTCATGCACATCTTGCGGACCTCGGAGGTGGTATGACCGGACTCGAGATAATCGAGGACCTCGGCCACGGGCACGCCGCCGCAGCGGGTGGGGGCCATCATGCCCTCGCCGCCCACGATGTCGTAGCCGTCGATCATCTTGCCGTGGTCGTGGGCCGAGATGGAGATGCCGCCCCCGATGTGGCACACGACGAAGCGGCAGTCCTCGTAAGCGCGGCCCATCGACGCCGCGTGGCGGATGGCCGTCTCCTTGAGGTTGAGCGCGTGCAGGTGCACGTGGCGGTACACGCCGCGGATGCCCGTCATGCGCGCATCGTCGCAGAGCTCGTCGGTGTCGGGCGGGTTCACCACGAAAGCCGGCTTACCCGTCTGAGCAGCGAAGGCGTGGGCAATCTGGGGCCCGAGCTGCGCGGGGTGCTGCACGCCGTTGGCGCCGCGGGTCGCGTGGTCGAGCATGACGTCGTTCACCGCGTAGGTGCCGCCGGGCATGGGCAGAAGCCCGCCGCCGCGGCCGACGAACGCGTCGATGCTGCCCAGCTCGACGCCGTTGTCGGCGAGCGCCGCCACGATGAGGCCCACGCGGTACGGCAGCTGGTCGGAGACGCCCTCGAACTTGGCGAGATCGGACGCCTCGTGGGCCACGTTCACCGTGAAGGCCGCCTCCTCGCCCTCGAAGACGCCCACCTTGGTGGAGGTGGAGCCGGGGTTGATGACGAGGACGCGCCAATTCTTGTCGGACATACGCTACTCCCCTTCCGCGAGCGCCTGGGCGCGCACGCAGCTCATGACCACGTTGCCCACGATCTCGGAGACCGGGGCGGAGCGGGAGCAGTCGCAGACGATGCGCTTGAAGCCCTGCAGCATCGGGCCGTAGGCGTCGGCGCCGGTGAGGTTCTGGATAATCTTCACGCCGATGTTGCCCACGTTGATGTCGGGCCAGATGAGCAGGTTGGCTCGACCGGCCACCTCGGACTCGTGGTGGACCTTCTTGGCGGCGACCTTCGGGTTTACGGCGGCGTCGAACTGGAACTCGCCGTCGATCTTGAGGTCGGGGCGAGAAACGTTGGCGATGTCGCGCGCCTCGCGGACCTTGTCCACGAGCTCGTTGTCCATGGAGCCGTCCGTGGAGTGCGAGAGTAGCGCGCAGCGGACGTCCCAGCCCGTGAGCGCTGCCACGGTGTCGCAAGAGGCGCAGACAATGGAGGCAAGCTCAGCGGCGGTGGGGTTCACGCAAACGGCGGAATCGCCGAAGCCGATGAGGCCGCCCTCGCCGCCGTCCCAGCCAGGAACCTGCGCGATGCCGCAGGAACTGATGGTCTCGGTGTCCTCGGCGAGCCCGACGATGGTCTGGCCGGCGAGGATGATGTCGCCCGTTGCGTTGGCGATGCCGGCGAACATGACGTCGACGTCGCCCAGCACTTGCAGGATGAGGGCGCGCTCGAGCGGGCGCGTCATGCGGCGCGCGGCGCCCTTGGGCTTGTACTTGCAGTCGGGGTGCGCGAGATAGCGCTCGCAGCAGGCGGCGTTGGCCTCCTCGTCGGCGATATCCACGACCTCGACGCCCTCGAGGCTGATGCCGCGCTCCTCCGCCAGGCGCGCGAGCTCGGCGCCGTCGCCCACGAGCACGCACTCGGCGAGGCCGTTGTCGGTGAGCTCGCGAACGGCGCGCATCATGGTCTCGTTGTCGCCCTCGGGGAAGGCGACGCGCATCGGGCGGGCGGCGGCCCGCTCGCGCAGGGTCTGCATCAGATCCATGCGCTACTCCATCTCTTCCTCGACGCGCTCGACGAGCTCGCCGAAGGTCTTCATGACCATGACCTCGCGCACGGGCACCTCGGCGTCGAGCTCGTTCTCGATCATGGAGGTGAGGGCGATCATCTTCATGGAACCCTTGCCCAGCTCGTCGAAGGTGGTGTCGGCGGTAATCTCGCCCTCGTACTTGTAAGCGGACTTAGCGAACTCGGCAACCTGGTCAAAAACTTCCTGGCTCATGGGATTTCCTTTCGTTTTACGCTGATTACCAGCGATTTATTGATTTACAAATATTCCGGGCGATGCGAAGCGAGCCCGTGAAAACCTGAGAACAGCGCGGGGTTTCCCTGGTGCCCCGTATCGGTGGGAACGTGAGGGCGCCGCGTACTTGGGTGCGCAAGTCCTCGGGTTCGCGCCGAGATGGGGTACCAGGGGAAGCCGGAGGGGCCAACAAGCACGTCAGCTCAATACCGGCAGCATTTCGGCCTAATCCAGCTCGAAAGTGAGCATCTTGTAGCCAGGCCTATCAATGACCCTGGCGTGAACGCCTACGGTCTCGCCGGCCATAAGCCTCGCGCGAATCTCCGGCGCCTTCTTCTTGGTGATGCCGTAAATGACGTAGGTGTACTGGGCCCCCTCGTCGATCTCGACCGCGCCGTAGGCGTACTTGCCGTTCTCCTTGAGGTAGGGCTTGTCGTTCTGGGGCCCGGGCAAGGTGAAGTCGATGAGCTTGCCGTGGCCGCCCACCTCGCACCACTGGGTCTCGTGGTAGCCGCAGGCGTTGCAGGCCAGGTGCGGCGGGAACTCGACGGCGCCGCATTCGGTGCACTTGCGCCCGTAGAACTTGCCTTCCTCGAGGCCCGCGTAGAACTTCTTGACGACGGGCTCCATCATCTCGAGCTTCATGGGTGTGTCCTTTCTGGTGAGGGCGCTAGCGAACGGCGCGCAGGATCTGGCAGCGGACGTTCTGGGAGCCGCCGAAGCCGCGGATAAAGGTGGTGTCGGGACGCTTGGCCATCTGGGTCTCGCCGGCCTCGCCGCGCATCTGCTTGACGGCCTCGTAGATGTCGGCGATGCCCGAGGCGCCGTGGGCGTGGCCGAAGTTGCAGCGGCCGCCGTGTGGGTTGATGGGCTTATCGCCGTCGTAGGCGGTGCGGCCGTCGATGGCGTAGCGCCACGCCTCGCCGCGCGGGATGTAGCCGCACTCCTCGGCCGAGACGATCTCGGAGGCGAGGAAGAAGTCGTTGCACATGAAGAGGTCGATCTCGTCCGGGGAGACGCCGGTGAGCTCGTAGACCTGCTGAGCAGCGATCTTGGTCGCCCAGTGCTCGTTGTGGACGAGGCCCGCCTCGACGGCGGAGGCGCCGGTGCCCAGGACCTCGATAGGGGTGTGGGGCACGCCCATGGCGAGCGCCTTCTCGGTCGGCATGACGACCATGGCCGCCGCGCCGTCGCACTTCTTCTCGAAGCCGGTGACGCGCAGGTACTGGGTGACCTTGGGGTTGTAGAAGCTCTTGAGGTACTCGTCGGCGTTGTCGAAGCCGTTGGCGGCGGCCTCCTCCTCGACGGTCTGGGTGAACCAGCCGAGCGGGTTCTTCACGGCGCCGCGGCGCAGGGACTTGGTGAGGCCGTTCAGGGCGTCGTCGATCTTGTCGGCGTCGAGGTCGTAGATCATCGAGTACTCGTTGATCCAGTTGTCGAA
Source organism: bacterium (assembly GCA_963610995.1). GTDB lineage: Bacteria > Actinomycetota > Coriobacteriia > Coriobacteriales > Atopobiaceae > Paratractidigestivibacter. The sequence goes on from CAVDQW010000233.1 coordinate 9,455, forward strand.
GCTCACGCCGAAGGCGCCGTCGAGGGGGCGTCCGTAGGCGCGGTCGTAGATCTTGTCGAGCGACGGGATCATGACGGAGAGCGGGAACTCCTGGCGGACGTGGGAGGGCATGTGCTCGACGGGCAGGGTGCTCGCGAGGTCGACGGCGCCGGAGAGGACGACGTCGTAGGTGCCGGAAGCCACGGCCATGACGGCTTGCTCAAGGGCGACGTAGCCCGTGCAGCACGCCTCGGAGTGGTGGACTGAGCCCTTGGAGCGCATACCGAACCAATCGGCGACCTGCATGTTCGGGGTGATGCAGTCGTTGATGAGGTAGGGGTTGGCGGCGCCGTGGTAGTAGAAGTCCACGTCGCGCGGCTCAAGGCCCGCGTCGGCGATCGCCTCGAGCGCGGCGTAGCCGAACGCCTCGCCCTCACCGATGCCCTGGGTCTCCGGGTGCTCCTCGAAATCCTTGAACGGCGTGCAGCCGACGCCGACGATGGACACGCTGCGGGCGTCCTTTCCGAGTTTGACCATTGCTTCACATCCTTATCCGTAAGAGAAATCGGACTTACCTTGATTCGGATGCTATTTCGATGGGCGGGCGCGTTGAAGAACACCCGCGCGAGACGTGTTCCACAGCTTGGGACAACTTCGCAAGCAATGTTTCTTTTTGCAGGTAGATAGGCATAAAAAGAGCGGTGAAGGCATCGCCGTTCACCGCTTTTGAGCTACCGCTGGCAGCCGCGCTCAATCGCCGAAAGGAGAGGCCGGGTTTGGGCGCGCATGATCGCCGTCAAGAAAGAACGGCGCATAGAAGAGACGGTTCAGGACGGCCGCCACCTTCTCGGGCGGCGTGCCGGGGCGCTCCTCGAGCCAGTACTGGATCACGTTGTGGTGACCGGCGAGCGCGAAGGCGAGATAGAAGTCGCGGTAGTCGGCCGAGCCCGGCACATCGACCAGGCGGTCGCGGAAGTGGTCGTGCATGAGGATCGTGGCCTTGTGCACGAACTGCGGGTCGCCGTGGGGGCCGTTCAGGGCCACGATCTTGTCCCGGCGCTCGGCAAGAAGCTCCATGCGGCGGATCATCGTGGGCGTGGGATCGAGCTCCGACTGGCCGAAGCGGGCCTTGAGCGCGTAGCTGTTGATGTCGTGCATATTGGCGAGCAGATCCGTCTCGAATCCCTTGACCACGGCGTCCACCGAGTCGAAGTGGCGATAGAACGTGGAGCGCGAGATCCCCGCCGCACGCACGACTTCGCCCACCCCGATCTTCGGGATGTCGGTCGTCTCCATGAGGGAGAAGACGGCGTCCTCGATTCGCTCGTCGACCGAATCGCGCCTCTTGTCGCGTCCCCATGTGGTCATGACGCACCAAACCTTTCACTTTCGTTTACTATGTCTGCCGCCGAGGCGTGAGGCCCGGGCAACGTGCACCCCACCGGAGAGGAGACCCCATGCAATCGAGCGCGACCGATGCCGACCAAGCGAGAAATTCGCTGGTAGATGCCCTTATCGCCGATCGCGGGCTCCCCCATCTCACCAAGGTCGCCGCCGAAGCGCTGGGAAACCCCGTGCTGGTCGTCGACCCCACCTACCACAACGCCGCGCGTGGGGGCTTCGAGCTCGACGACGCCGACGAGTCCACGTT
>CAVDQW010000234.1:0-7518 GCA_963610995.1 bacterium
CCGCAGCACCTGGTGACAGGTTTGTCGCGCTGCACGCTGGGACAGGTTCGTCGCGCCCGCCCGCCGAATTCCCGGCCGCCTTTGCCGACCACGGTGTTGCCCCCCCCAGTCGCCGAGTCTCTCGCGCGCCCCGGCCTCGGCGGGCCTGTCCTCTATCGACCTGGTGCCGGGTATCTTGCCGCGGCGCTCCTCGGGGCCGCCGGCGCGGTGCCTGCGCTTGCCCTTGTGGCGCAGCCTGGCTTTGATGTCCCCGGCCGTGCCGCGCAGCTCGGGCGGGTCGAGCCTGCGGTCGTTGATGGCGCGGTAGATGGTCGACGCCGACACCGACAGCCCGGGCCGCTCGAGCGCGAGCCTGCCGGACACCTGCTCCGGCGACCATCTCCTACTCCGCGATCATCCCGGTGACGAGCGCCGCCCGCTCGGGGTCGTTGAGGAGCCTGCCGCACACGCAGGCGCGCCTGCGCTTCTCGTAGCGCCTCTGCGCGGTCGAGGCGCGGTAGAGGCGGCCGGACCCGCAGTTGAACGAGTTCCTGCCGCGCCCCCTCGATATTGTCGACTCGTCCCTGCCCGTCCTGAGCGCGATTTCGCCGAGGCTCTTACCGTCGCGGCGCACCGGCATGGTCTCATCGCGCCCCTCCAGTGTAAGATGGTTGAACTGGCCCACGGTCCCTCCCGGTGCTCGGTTGTCTGTCGCAGGCACCACGTATCGGGAATTCGTTTGCCTTTCGCTTCTCGCGGGGGCGTTGCATTTGCAGTGGGAATTCAAGCGTCATTTTGGCACCGCCTCGAGGACAAAGCCCACAAGGAGGTCTGGGGACGTTGTCCGTAGCCCTCAATTCGAGAGTTGCGGCCAATGTCCCCAGATCGGTCTCCAAATCGATTGCGGCGCTAGTTCTTGAACTGCGAGAGAATCGCCTCGCTTTTGGCCCCCATGTTGTATGTCGGGCAACGATTGCGCAGGTAAAAGAGGATGACGTCGACCACGACGAACTCGTACACGTGCGAAGAGCTGCCCCACGCGCCGTCCATCACGTCGTTGATGGGGTGCGCCTTGAGCACGACGTCGGCGTGCTTGGCGGCCGTCGACCCCGCGTCGCCGGTGACGAGGATCACCTTGAGGCCGTTCGCGTGCGCAAGCTTGCAGCACTCGATGGTGTAGATCGACTCGCCCGAGCGGCTGAAGGCGATGAGCAGGTCGCCGGGCCCTGCCAGGACGATACTCCTCATCATGTACTCGATGTTCGCGCTGGTAAACGTATTGGCGCCGTAGCAAAGCAGACGCCGCGCCATGTCGTCGGCCACCGTGCCGGTGTTGCCCCAGCCGAAGGTGAAGACAGTGCCTGCGCCAACGATAAGGTCGACGCAGGTCTCGATCTGCTCGGCGGCGATGTTCTTGGAGAGCTGCGCCACATTGGCGGCGATGACGTCCACGAGCGAGACGATGTCCCGCGGGCCGTCGGTCGGCTTGGCTGCGACGGAGGCGCTCTCGTCGGCACTCTCGATGGCGAGGTTGATCTTGAGCTGGTAGAAACCGGTGAGCTCGATTCGCCGGCACATGCGCATGACCGTGGCGTCGCTCGTGCCCGTCTCGGCGGAGAGCTCCGCCATGCTCATGCCGGTGACGCGCTGGGGGTCGGCGAGGATGAAATCCGCCACCTTGCGCTCCGCCCCGTGCATCTCGCTGTAGGTGCGCTTGATGTCCGATATAACCATGCTGCTCCTTGGTGAAGTCTGACTCCGTACAGTTTAAAACGAAACTCCGTGAAGTACCAGTTTGGAAGCAAGAAGGGCTGAACGGTAGTCGATGAGCGGTAAACGGTTCATGATATGAAGTATCACTCTGTCTCAAAACACCAGTAAACCGCAGGTAGCAAGTAAGTTTGCATTATACAACGACTATTGCCTCTCAAAATATCCAAAATCGACGAAGTGACACTCCGTGGAGTGCGTTATAGTCAGTGGCGAAGTAAAACTCCGTCAGAAGGAGAAGTAATGGGAACCACAGAGCTCAAAAGCAGCGGCCTGCCCCTCTTCCTCGACGATGCCGGCAAGATGACGGTGGGCGAGGGCATTCAGATGGAAGGCTCCGGCCACAAGGAGGCCGCCGCGATGCTCGGCCTTCTTGCCGACGAGGAGGGCCTCGATCCCACCGAGTGGGCCTACGACACCTACCGCAAGCTCGTCGAGCCGGCCGACGCCGGGCTCTTCGCCTCCCGAAAGATGTGCTACGACATCACGGTCATCGCCCCGGGCACCTTCAACGGTGAGTGCAAGAAGACCTCCGGCCACTATCACGGTTGGAACCCCGAGCACACCAATACCTACGGCGAGGTCTACGAGGTTCTTTCCGGCACCGCCCTGTTTGTGCTCCAGAAGTCGCCCGACTTCGAGGAGAACCCCGAGGGCGCCCACATCGAGGACGTCATCCTCGTTAAGGTCCCGGCCGGCCAGACGCTGCTCGTGCCGCCCAACTACGGCCACTGCTCCGTGAACATCGGCGACGGCCCGCTCGTCTTCTCCAACGTGGCTTATACGCCCTGCCCGGTCATCTACGACTCCGTCAAGGCCCACCACGGCATGGCCTACTACATCTTCAAGGACGCCGACGGCAACCTGGACGTCCGCCTGAACCCCACCTACGTGGGCGTCGACGTGCCCGAGCCCAAGTTCGCCACCGTGCACGACGACCCGACGCTCGGCATCGACTTCACCCAGGGCGCCTACCGCAACTTCGTCGAGAACCCCGACGCCTTCGACCACCTGCCGCACCCCGACGCCTATATCGAGCAGATCATGGGCCTTCTCGACTACGAGTAACCAAGTCAAATAGCCGGCGGACGCGTCGGTAAGCATGCAAGCGCAGCTAGCGCGTATTGCAAAGAAGCACGCAAAGGAAGGAAAGGAAGCATCATGGCAAACAAGAAGCTCCAGCTCGCGATCGACGTCCTGCACCTCGAGGACGCGCTCGAGATCATCTCCGAGGCCGGCGAGTACGCCGACATCATCGAGGTCGGCACCCCGCTGTGCATTGCCGAGGGCGCAGCCGGCGTTGCCGCCATCAAGAAGGCCTGCCCCGACAAGATCGTCTTCGCCGACATCAAGGTCATGGACGGCGGCGACTACGTGCCCCTGTCCGTCATCGAGGCCGGCTGCGACATGTTCTCGGTCCTGGCCGCCACCGACGACAACACCATGAAGGTCGCCATCGAGCTCGCCCACAAGAACAACGTGATGGTCCTCGCCGACTTCTGCAACGTTGCCGACATGGCCAAGCGCGGCGCCGAGGTCGACGCCATGGGCGCCGACTACCTCTGCTGCCACGTCGGCTACGGCCGCCAGGGCGACGGCGTCGACCCGGTCGAGGAGCTCAACGCCCTCGCGCCGTTCAAGACCCCGAAGGCCATCGCCGGCGGCATCAAGTACGAGACCGTCGAGGCCGCCGTCAACTCCGCCGCCGAGGACATCATCGTGGGTGCCGGCATCTGCGGCCAGCCCGACCGCCGTGCCATGGCAAAGAAGATCCGCGAGATCATCGACAACTACAACGCGACCCACTAGGAGGCAACCGTGAGCACCACTTCAGAGAGGGCCGCTCAGGGCGCCCGCCAGCTCGCTTCTTGCCTGGATGGCGTCGACGCGGCGCAGCTCGACGAGCTTGAGGACGCCATCGTCGCCGCCAACCGCATCTTCGTCGTCGGCGCCGGCCGCTCGCTCTTTATGCTGCGCGCCTTCGCCATGCGCCTCATGCACCTGGGCTTTACCGCCTACGTCGTGGGCGATACCACGACCCCGGCCTTCCGCCCCGGCGACCTGCTCGTCGCCGGCTCCGGCTCTGGCACCACGAGCGGCGTTGTCAACGTCGCCCGCAAGGCCAAGGAGCTCGGTGGCGAGGTCGCCTGCTTCACCATCAAGCCCGAGAGCGCCCTTGGCCAGCTCGCCGACCACATCGTGGCCATCCCCGCCTACACCGACAAGGAGAACTACGAGGGCATGGAGAAGCCCGTCCTTCCCGGCGGCTCCGAGTTCGAGTCCTCTATCCTGCTGCTGGGCGACGCTATGGTCGTGCCGCTGGGCGAGAAGCGAGGCATCCCTACCGACCGCGCCTTCGATTTGCACGCCAACCTTGAGTAAATGATTCTTTGTTCTGGAAAACCCGGTTATCCCTTCGCATAGAGGAGATATGCATGAAGTACGACGTTTTGGTCAACGGCGTTCTTGCTAACGTCGGCGGCATCGAGAACATCAAGTACGCAACCCACTGCGCCACCCGTCTGCGCATGCAGATGCACGACGAGTCCAAGATCAAGTTCGACGATCTGGAGAAGGTCGAGGGCGTCTACGGTATCCGCAACATCGGCGGCGGCGAGGTCCAGGTCGTTGTCGGCGCCGACATCGAGAACATCTACCAGGAGTTCGTCGAGATCTCCGGTTACTCCGGCGCCACCTCCCACCCCGGCGACGCCGAGGCCGCGGCAAAGGCCCGAGCCGAGGACAACCCGCAGACCCCCAAGGAGAAGCTCCAGGCCGTCGGCCGCAAGGTGATGGACTTCCTCGGCGGCTCCGTGGGCCCGATCATCCCGATTTACATGTGCTGCGGCATGATCATGGCGTTTCTCACCATCTGCACCACCTTCCTCGGCCTCGACGAGAACTCCGGCGTCGTGACCATCTTCAACGGCGTCGCCAACGCGGGCTTCTACTTCATGCCCATCGCGCTCGGCTGGTCCGCAGCCGATAAGCTCGGCGTCCGCCCCGCGCTCGGCGCCCTGCTCGGCATGACGATGCTCTACTCCACCATCAACGGCGTCGAGGGCCTCGACTTCTTCGGCCTTCCCGTGTACGCCGTGAGCTACAACGGCACCTTCCTGCCCATCATGCTCGGCGTGCCCTTCATGGCGCTGGTGTTCAACTTCTTCAAGAAGATCATCCCGCAGAGCATGCAGTACTTCTTGCTGCCGCTCGTTACGATGCTCATCACTGTCCCGGTGACCCTGCTCGTCCTCGGTCCTGCCGGCTATGTCGCCGGTACCGGCTTCTCCGCCATCTTCCAGTGGCTGCAGTCCCACGCTCGCTTCGTTGCTTCCGGCCTCTGGGGTGCCTTCTGCCCGATCGGCATCGTCACCGGCATGGACAAGGCCGTCTACGCCATCAACATGAACTACATGAACTCCGTCGGCTTCGACAACATCTTCTGCCCGGGCGGACTTGCCGCCAACTCCGCTATCGGCGGCGCGGCCCTCTCGGTCTTCTTCCTGGCCAAGAAGTCCGAGACCAAGCAACTCTCCATGTCCTCCGGCATCACCGCTATCCTGGGCATCACCGAGCCCGCCCTCTACGGTATCTGCCTGAAGTTCGCCAAGCCCTTCCTCGGCGCGACCATCGCTGCTGCCCTGGGTGCCATGTTCGGCGCGCTGTTCGACCTCAAGCAGTACAGCTGGGCCGGCCCCGGACTCATGACCTCTCCGACCTACATCAGCCCTGACGGCGACATGACGAACTTCTTCTTCTGCCTCGCCACCATCGCGGTGTCCGCTGTCCTTGGCTTCGTGATCACCTATCTGATCTGCCGCAAGGACGCCGAGAAGATCTTCGCATAACGGTTCGAACCCCGAATCCACGGGCCCGCTCGTCAATGTCTGGCGGCGGGCTCTTCTTCTAAGGAACTAAGGAGTAAAGAGATGCTTTACAACGACCCCAAGACCTTCCGCGAGGATATGCTCGCCGGCTACGTGGCGGCCTACCCCGACTACGTCGTGCAGGTCCCCGGCGGCGTGGCCCGCGCGACCAAGATGCCCGAGGGCAAGATCGCCGTTATCAACGGCGGCGGCTCCGGCCATTACCCGGCGTTCTGCGGCATCGTGGGCGACGGCTTCATGGACGCCACGGTGGTGGGCAACGTCTTCACCTCGCCCTCTACCGAGGACGTGCTGGGCGTCGCGCGCGCCGTCGAGCAGGGCGCGGGCGTCTACATCGTGGGCGGCCACTACGCCGGCGACAAGATGAACTTCAACATGGCCCGCGACCGCCTCGCGGCGGAGGGCGTCGACGCGCGCAGCTTCTTCATCACCGACGACGTGGCGAGCGCCGCGCCCGAGGAGGCCGAGAAGCGCCGCGGCAACGTGGGCACCTTCATGGTGTTCAAGGCCGCCGGCGCCGCGGCCGCCGCGGGCTACGGCTTCGACGAGCTGGAGGCTGTGACCGCCAAGGCCAACGACCGCACCCGCACGATGTCGATGGGTTTCCGCGGCTGCACGCTGCCGGGCGAGCCGGCGCCTCTCTTCAACGTGCCTGAGGGCAAGATGGAGGTCGGCCAGGGCATCCACGGAGAGCCAGGCGTGGGCGAGGCCGACATGGCCTCCGCAGCCGAGGTGGCGCAGATTCTGGTGGACCGCGTGCTGGCCGAGGCCCCGGCCGACGACTCGAAGCGCATCGCAGTCATTCTCGACGGCCTGGGCTCCACCAAGTACGAGGAGCTCTTCGTGGTGTGGGGAACCGTGCGCGCGCTGCTCGAGGAGCGCGGTTACGAGCTCGTGGCGCCGCTGGTGGGCGAGTACGTGACCTCGCTCGACATGGAGGGCATCGCGCTTGCCGTCGAGTTTTTGGACGACGAGCTCGAGGGCCTGTGGCTGGCGAGCTGCGACACGCCGAGCTTCCGCCGCGGCGAGAGCTCCATGGCGGCCGGCGAGCGCAAGGTCTACGCCGAGTCGACCGAGGCCGCCGAGAGCTTCGAGGCCGGCAGCGAGGCGAGCACGGCCGCCGCGGGCTACATCGTCGAGGCGCTCGCCCGCATGAAGGACGCGCTGGTCGCGGCCGAACCTGAGCTGGCGAAGATCGACGGCGTGGCGGGCGACGGCGACCACGGCCGCGGCATGGTGAAGGGTTCGACCTTCGCCGCCGAGGCCGCCGCCGACGCCTACAGTCGCGGTGCCGCCGCGGGTTCCGTGCTCCGTGAGGCCGGTCGCGCCTGGGCCGCCAAGGCCGGCGGCACCTCCGGCGTGCTTTGGGGGAGCGCGCTGGAGGCCGCGGGCGCTGTCGTGGGCGACCAGGCCGAGGGCTATGACGCCAGGGCCGCCGCGGCCGCAGTGCGCGCCGCCTACGAGAAGATGCTCTCCCTGGGCGGGGCCAAGCGCGGGGACAAGACCATGCTCGACACTCTGATCCCGTTCGGCGAGGAGCTCGAGCGCCAGGCTGCGGCGGGGGCCGATCTCGTCGACGCGTGGCGCGCCGCGTCCGCCGTGGCCGACGCTGCGGCCGAGGAGACGGCGAACCTGGTGCCCAAGGTTGGCCGCGCCCGCCCTGCCGCCGAGCGCAGCCTCGGCACGCCCGACGCCGGCGCCGTCTCGATGGCGCTCTGCATCCGCACGGTCCTGCCTGCGTAGCTCCTGGTTTAGGGACAGGTCTTTTTCGCTTATTCGTGCGCCCCTATATATGTTCCGGGACCATCGGGAACACCCACGCACCCGAACCTGTCCCATGCTGCAGCGCGACAAACCTGTCACCAGCCGCAGCACCTGGTGA
>CAVDQW010000235.1:0-9302 GCA_963610995.1 bacterium
CGGCCGCAGGCGTGGTGCCGATGCGGTTGAACGCGCTCATCATGCCCGTGCAGCCGCCCTCCTTGACCACGATCTCAAACGGACGCAGATAAATCTCGCGCATCGCCTGCTCGTTCAGCCAGGTCACAAGGCCACCGGAATCGCGGTTGGTCTCCTGGTCGTTGACGGCAAAGTGCTTGGTGTAGCAGTAGACGCCGTTGTCCTGGATGGCCTTGGCCTCAGAGGCAATGATCTTGCCGGTAAGAAGGCCGTCCTCGGAGACGTACTCGTAGTTGCGGCCACCAAAGGCGCTGCGGTGCGTGTTGACGGCAGGCGCGTAAACGCCGGCCACACCGTTGGCCTTGGCCTCGGCCGCGAACAGCTCGCCCAGGCGAGAAGCGAGCTCGACGTTCCAGGTCTGGCCCAGCACGGCCTGGCCCGTGAACTGTGTGCCGTTGACGCCCACCATGAGGTTGTTGATGCCGTTGGGGCCGTCGCACTCCACCAGGGCGGGCTTGCCCACGGACTCAACGCTCGTAGTGAGCCAACCGGCATTGCCCACCAGGACCTCCATCTCGGACGGGCTCAGCTGGTCGAGAAGGTCGCTCCACTTGGCATCGTCGTACTCCAGGCCCTTCATATCGGCCAGGGTCAGGCCGTTCTTGGCGCCGGTGGTGATGTCCTCGGTCTCGGAGTTATCGAGCGCCGCAGGGTTGGTCAGGCCCTCGACCTGCTCAGCCGTGGCCTCCTTGCTGCTGGCAGCGCGCTCGGTGGGCATGGTGCCCGCCCAGTCCGCACGGCTCACGTAGGTGATGCCGGCACCGTAGCTCACGTCGTCAAACTGGTTGGTCGCAGCCACGTCGTCGGTGGAGCGCTTGCCGTCGTTGTCGTCGTTGTAGATGACGTCGGCGTCCACGTGGACGGTCTGGGTGGCCACCACGTTGTGCGAGTCGGTCTGCAGCTGGATGCCGTAGTCGCCGGCCTCCAGCACGTAGGCGCCGCCCTCGGCCTTGACGCCGGAGTAGTCGTAGCTGGCCATATCCTCACGAGTGAAGCTGATGGTCAGCGTCTGGGACTCACCAGGCTCCAGCAGTTTGGTCTTGCCGAAGCCGGCGAGAACCACGGAGCTCTTCTCGATGCCGCCCTTGGTATAGGGCGCGGCCACGTAGATCTCGGCAACCTGCTTACCGGCCACGGAGCCGGTGTTGGTCACGGTCACCGTGCAGGTGATGTTGGTGCCGTCGTCGACCACGCTGTCCAGGGTCTGGTCAAACGTGGTGTAGGAGAGGCCGTAGCCGAACGGGTACTGCACGGTGGAGTCGTAATCGATGTAGCCGTCGGCCGCGGCGGTCTCGTAGTAGCGGTACCCGACGTAGATGCCCTCCTGATACTCCACGTAGTGGTAGTTGTCCTCCCCCACGGTGCCCACGGTCTCGCCCGCGGTGCCCGCGAACAGGGCCGTGTTGGTGTAGGTCACGTTGGTGTAGTCGTAGTCGCCGAAGTTGTAGTAGCTGGGCGCGGACTCCACGGCGTACGGGAACGTGTCCACGGTCTTGCCGGACGGGTTGACCGCGCCGGTCAGCACGTTGCCGATGGCGTTGCAGCCGGTTGCGCCCACGGTGCCCACCCAGAGAGCGGAGTCGATGCGCTCGTCCTCAAGCCAGCCGAGCTCCATGGCGTTGGGGCTGTTGAGCACCACGACCACGTGATCGAAGGTCTCCTCCGCAACGGCGATAAGGTCCTCCTCGTTGGGAGTCAGCTCAAGGTAGCTGCGGCCGGCCTCGGAGCCAGAGTAGTCGGCCATGTCCATCGGCAGGTCGGTGGACTCGCCACCCTTGCGGGTGATCACGACAATGGCCGTATCGGAGTACTCGCGGGCAGAGACGGCCCAATTGGCGTCATAGCTGGACTGCGGCAGCTCGTAGAGGTTCCAGTCGGTGCCAACGTTAGCGTAGGTGATGGCATCCTGCGCGTTGTTGTCGTAGAAGCTCTTGAGGTCCTCGTTGTACACGATGCCGGCGTTAGTGAGGCCCTGGTAGAAGGTCACGTTGCTGGACTCATCTCCCGCGCCGGAACCGGTGCCGCCGTAGGAGAAGTTGTTTCCGGCGGTGGAGCCCAGGACGTTGACCTTCTTGTTGGCCAGCGGCAAGGCGCTGTTGTCGTTCTTGAGAAGGACGATGCCCTCGGCCTCGATCTTCTCGGTGACATCGGCTGTCGCCTGCTTGGCCTCTTGGTACGTCTCGGTGGTGGTGTCCGGACGCTTGGTGAACACGTTGACGATGTCCAGGTGCGGCGCCACCACCGCCCAGAACGCCACGTTCAAGGCGACGATCGCCGCCACCGCGACGCACACGATCACCAGCAGCGGCCTGTTCGGCCTGCGCGGCACGCGCGCTTTCTTTTCTTCCGCCATGTCTTCCCTTCTTTCCATGGGCAGCCTACATTCAGCCTGAATCCTAGGCGGCGAGCGGCGCAGACGGGAAAACGTGACTTAGAATGCGCTGGGGATGACTTAGTTGACGGGCCGCCTGAACGGCGGCTCGAACGCCACGGGGAGGTGGCCATGTATCGAGCGCTTATCGTTGAGGACGACGCTTCCGCGGCTGCCACTCTGTGCGGCTACCTTGACCGCTTTGGCACCAAGAAGGGCGTGCACTTTACCAATGAAGTGCTGGTCAGCGCCATGGAGTTGCTGGAGGGGCAACATCCTGCCGATATCATCTTTTTAGATATCGGATTGCCGGGCATCAACGGTATGGAGGCCGCCGAGATTATCCGAGAGACCGACGAGGTCACGCCGATCGTCTTTGTCACCGACCTGGCCCAGTACGCCGTGCAGGGCTACTCCGTGGACGCGCTGGACTTCATGGTCAAACCGGTGAGCTACGAGGACTTCGCCCTGCGCATGGGCCGCGCCCTTCGCGTGATGGCGAGAAACGACTCAGCAACGGTGAGCCTTCCCACGTCCGCGGGCCTGCGGATCGTTCGCCTGCGGGACGTGATCTTCGTCGAGATCCTCAAGCACGACCTCTACTGGCACATAGCCGGCGAGAAAGAGCCTCTGCGCATCCGCGGATCGCTCAAGGCGGCCGAGGAGCAGCTCGGGCCCGAGCGCTTCTGCCGCATCGCCGCAGGGTACGTGGTCAACATGGGCCACATCGTGCGCGTGGGCGCGAGCAGCGTCACCATGAGCGACGGAACCGAGCTCACGATTTCCCGCTCGCGCAAGGCGGAGGCGTTCGCGGCTTTTTCGCGCTACGCCGGCGGGAGCATCTAATGGGCGAGCTCACCGGCTGGTTGGGAACGTCGCCCGGAACGGGCGCCTCGGTCACGAGTTTTCTTTCCCTGTTTGAGTCAACAGCCACTTTAATTGCAGGAATTATCCTCTTCTCTCGCCATCTGCCCCGTCGCGAGCACTACTGGGTAAAGATCGCGGGCCTGGTGGCCCTCGGCGTGGCGGTCTACTCGTTGGGCTCCTTGGCCCATATCGAGCTCGGCGTCCAGATAAGTGCCATGGGAGCATACCTTGTCTTGTTTCTCTGCTTCTCTTCGCTGCTGTTGATCTTGTCGGTTGGAGAGCTGTCGTTGCGCGAGACCTCAATCTGGTCGGCGTTGTTCTGCACCACATCCGGTTATGCGCTGCAGAATATGGCTTCAGGTTTGATGGAGTTATTTGCGCGCGTGCTTCGCGAGCTCAGCCTTGACCCCACACGCATGGATATCTATTTTGCAATCAGCGTTACCTCAATTGCCTTGGTGTATATCCCGTCGTATCTACTGCTTGCGACGCGAATCGGCCACGACGACCTTGCGCAGATCAAAAATCACTCTCTGGCCATCATGATGCCCGTGGTCTGCGTGTGCATCATTGGCTTTGACATCGTGATCAAGGCGATGGACGGCGCGGGGCTCGCGCTGCCGTTCTCCATTCTGCTACGTGTCTTTCACGGCTTGGCCTGCGTGGCCACGCTGTGGGTCGAGTACCAGATGCTGTTCCGAAGCCGTCTCGAGCACGAGCAGGCTGTCACCGAGCGCCTGCTTGCGGAACATGACCGCCAGCTGCGCCTTTCTCGCGAAAACATCGACGCCATCAACGTCAAGTGCCACGACCTGCGCCATCAGATTCGCTCGCTCGGCGAGAGCGGCGCCGTGGTGAGTGGCGACGCGCTGGCCGACCTCGCGCGCGAGGTGCGCTTCTACGATTCCAGCGTCAAGACCGGCAACGAGGCGCTGGATACGATCCTGACGGAGAAGCGCCTTGTCTGCGAGGGCCGCGGCGTCACGCTGACCTGCATCGCGGACGGCGCGGCGCTCTCCATGATGGCCCCGGCCGACATCTACTCCCTCTTCGGCAACGCGCTGGACAACGCCATCGAGGCCGTGAGCGAGCTTGACGACCCCGCGCGTCGCACCATCACGCTGAGCGTTCGCCGCGCGATGGGCTGCGCGAGCATCCACGTGGAGAACTTCTTTGAGAGGGAATGCCGCATGGACGACGACGGCCTCCCCCTGACCACCAATAAAGATCAGATGAACCACGGTTTTGGCGCCAGAAGCATGCAGTCGGTGGCACGTCGCTACGGCGGCACATTCTCCGCCGTGGCCGAAAGCGGCGCCTTTTGCCTGGATGTCATGCTGCCGCTGGAATAACCAGCATTGGGAACAGTCCCTTTTGCAGCATTGGGGCTGTTCCTTTGCTATAAAAAGCCCACCGGCAGCGAGGTCGGCGGGCTTTGAGTAAGGGCTTTGAACAGGTTCCTACAGATCGCGCTTGCGCAGGGCGCCCACGGCGAGGAAGGTGAGGCCGAGGCAGACCACGCTGGGGACGACCAGGTTGGGAAGGTTCTCGAGCTCGAAGGTGAAGGAGCCGTCCTGGATGTTGGAGGCCAGGGTCACGGCGGTGTGGGGCATCCACTCGAGGATCTTGGTGTAGGCCCCGGAAACGCCCTCGCCCAGATTGCCGATGGCCAGGCCGAGCAGGTTGAAGACGATGGGGTTCACCAAGGCGACCGCGAGCACGAAGACGAGCAGCTGGTTCTTGGTGAGCCACAGGACGGCCATGCAGAGGCACGCGCAGACCCAGGCGGTAAGCACCGTGGTGACGAACCAGCCGATGAACGAGAGCGGGGAATCCATGCCGGCGATGCCGCTGACGAGGCCGCCGAGCACCAGCGCGATCACGGTGGCGACCACGGTGTAGATCACGCTCAGCACGAGGGCGAAGGCCATCTTCTCGTGGTAATAGGTGCGCTTGCCGCAGCTGCTCACAATGGTGCGGTCGTAGCCGTTGCGCTTATCGACCCAGCAGAGATGCGTCGCGCTCAGGCAGACCATGAGAGCGAGGAAACCACCCGTGCCCATCATGCTGGCGACGCAAGAGGTCGGGGTCGCGAAGGGGGCGGAAAGCGCCTCGTTGAGGGCCTGGGTGCTCGCGGAGTCGCCGGTGCTCTCGGAGAGGCTGGCGAGCGCGGACCTCAGCAGCACCGGGAGCACCCCGGTGAGCAGGGCGAACGCGAAGATGACGATGACGAAGCCGAAGAAGCTGCCGTGGCGGCGGGTGATGCGGCGCAGGTCGGCGCGGAGAAGTGAAAACATTTGATTTGCCTCCTAGTTCTGCGCGGCCGCGGGCGCGGCGTCGCGGGACTTGTTCATGAGCTCGAGGAAGAAGTCCTCGACGTCGCGCTCGGTCTTGTGCAGCTCGAGCACCTGTTGATTAGCGGAGAAGAGCGCATCGGAGACCTGCTCGACCGTGACCTGCGTGCTCGGCACCAGGTAGACGCCGTCGTCGGACAGGGTGATGTTGGCCTGCGGCAGCGCCTGGCGCAGCACGAGGCCGCACGCCTTCATGTTCTTGCAGCGCACGCGGATGGCGCCTGCGGCGAGTTCGCTCATGCGCTCGCTGTCGAACTCGAGGACCATGTTGCCCGCGTTGATGACGCCGAAGCGCGTGGCGAAGCGGTTGAGCTGGTCGAGGACGTGGCTCGAGACGATGATAGTCATCTCGCGCTCGCGGTTGATCTTCTGCAGGGTCTCGCGCATCTCGCGGGTCGCCTCGGGGTCGAGGCCGTTGAACGGCTCGTCAAGCAGCAGGATGCGGGGGTCGCCGACCATGGCAAGGGCGATGCCGAGGCGCTGGCGCATGCCGAGCGAGAAGTTGCTGGACTGCTTGGAGCCGGTGTTGGCAAGACCGACGATCTCGAGGAGCTCCTGGCAGTGGGCGCGGGCGTTGCGGACGCCGAGCGCAGTGGCCTTGTACATCAGGTTGTCCATCGCGCTGGACTGGTCGAGCAGGCCGGGCGCCTCGATGATGGCGCCGACGCCGGTGCGGCCGCCGCCCACGCTCGGGTCCTGGCCGAGCACGTCGAGCTCGCCGGCGCTCGGGACGATGAGGCCGCAGATCATCCTCATGGTGGTGGACTTGCCGGCGCCGTTGCGGCCGACGAAGCCGTAGATATCGCCTTCGCGGACGTCCATGTTGAGGTCGTCGACGGCATTGAAGTTGCCGTAGGTCTTGGTGAGACCGTGGGCGCGAATGACGCTGTTTGCGGGCGTCTGGGTGGTCATGTTCCCTCCTTGGTCGTGAATCTCAAGGAGACACATTACCTAACGAACGCACCAATAACGTATCAGCGGGGGTAATCAATCGATAATTGTTTTTGACGAGATGTAATTTACCGCAAACACCCAGCTCAGAGCTTTGCGAGCATGGCTTCGCAGCCCGCCAGCACGTCGCGATAGGTGGCGTCGAAGTCGCCGGTGTACCAGGGGTCGGCCACGTCGCGGGGAGAATCGGTCCAGTCGAGCAGGCGGCTCACGCGGCCGTCGGGGTCACCGTGCAGGATGCGGTTCAACCCCCACTCGTTCTCGGAGTCCATGTACACGATGTGGTCCCAGTCGGCGTACTCCGCGCGCGTGATCTGACGGGCGCGGTGACGGCGCGTCGGGATGCCGACCTCGCGCAGCTTGTTCACGGTGCCGTGGTGCGGCGGGTTGCCGATCTCCTCGCGCGAGGTTGCCGCGGAGTCCACCGTGAACTCATCGGCGCGCCCGGCGCGGCGCGCGAGCTCCTCGAAGACGAACTGTGCCATCGTCGAGCGGCAGATGTTTCCGTGGCAGATGAACAAGATGCTGGTCATAGAGGCTCCTCGCGGTCGGGTCGGCGCTTCTCAGTGTAGATGAGGGGCGACGACGGCGCCAATGCGGACGACGCGAAGCACACTTGGAGCCGAGCGAGTAGCGCGTGAGATCGGACGGGCTCAGGGCCAAGCCCAAGCTCATGAAATAGGCCGCCAAAACTCAATTCGCCCGAGAAGACCGGTGATTTGAAGGCCACCCGATTGCGGAAATCTAGGTCACAAGCTCGGGCTTGCTTTCCGGTCGGCGATTATGACGCCCTATTTTGCAAGTTCGCTCGAGATTTGGTGACCAAACTGCAAAGTCAGCGAGGTTATGCACGATTTAATTCGGCACCGCCAAGTAGCCAGGCACATTCAACTTGCGTTTTCGCAGGTAGTCGAGTTGTCAATTTTTAGTCTACTCAGCTAGGTTGAGTTAAATCGTGCATAACCTCGCTGACTCCACAGTTGGTCGACGTTCCGCACCAAAATCAGCCGTTTTAAACCTCCCGAGCGGCGGGTGCCCCTACACAGGCCGAGGTGTTTAGCACATTTACCGCCTAAGGTCTCGGAAGCCACCGCAATCGGCAAGAGCCCCGCTGCCGGAGCGCCGCCTCATTCCGTGCCTTCGACGCCTCAGCGCGTCTGCGGTCGAGCGCCCACTCCGCCGTGAGGACGAACGGCCTGAAGCGCCCAGGATCTTCCATTCGCGCATACACCCTCAAAGCCTAGCGAGCTCAACGCTACCGCGCGGCCCGAATCAGATGGATGCCCCGGCGCTGTCGCAAGCGGCCACGGCTCCCTATTCTGTTGATTCCGCAAGGGTGCAACGATTGCAAACATCGCGACCGTGGCCGCGGCAGCGCCCGAGCCGACGGGCCTCGATGCAAAAGCCGCGGACAAGCTTCGGGGGCCAAAGTGGCCACCCGGAGTCGACCCCGGCATGCCTTTGTTGTCGCCTGGCGCAAGGCGGCCGCACAAGAACGCCCCGCCGCGAGAACGCGACGGGGCGTGTTGCGTCGTTTAGCGACCGGCGTTACTTACTGGGAAGGGCGATGCTGTCCAGGATCTGCTTGGGCTCGGAGCGGTCGGTCGTCGTGCCGTCGCCGAGCTGACCGAAGGTGTTCTTCCCGCACGTCCAGAGGGACCCGTCGGACTTGACGGCGACGCAACCGGCAGTAGACCCACCCTTGCTGGAGAAGCAAACCGCACCGTCCATCACCTTGGTGGGCGTGGAGTAGTCATTGTTCATAGCCTCGCCGATATTACCGAAGCCGCCCCAGCCCCACGCCCAAATCGAGCCGTCAGCCTTCATCACCGTGGTACCGAAGGCCCCGGCCGAGACGGAAGCGACGTTGTCCATCACCTTAATGGGGTCGGAGCGATAGGAATCGGTGTTGTTTCCGAGCTGGTCAAAGCCATTAGAACCCCACATCCACAGCGACCCGTCGGTCTTGATGACCGCGTAGGTCCTCTGGCCCTGGGTCATGTTCTCGCCGAGGGAAACGGCCGCGACGTCGTCCATCACCTTGACGGGAGTGCTACTGACCGTGGTATACCCTTCGCCGTAGCAGCCCCACATCCATAGCGACCCGTCGGACTTGATGGCCGCGCCGTGGGTATCGGCGAGGGAGACGGCCACCGCATCGTCCAGAATCTGCACCGGCGTGGAGCGGCTGCCAGTCGTGCCGTCGCCAAGAGCCCCATAGGTATTCGCGCCCCACGTCCAGAGCGTCCCGTCCGACTTGATGGCAGCGGTGCTGTCGTTGCTGAGAGAAACAGAAACGACGTCGTCCATGATCCAAACAGGCGTGGAACGATCGGTCTTAGTACCGTCGCCGAGCCTGCCGGAGGTATTGGACCCCCACATCCACAGCGAGCCGTCCGTCTTGATGGCAGCGGAGTCGTAGTAACCCATGCTGACGGAGGCCACGTTGTCCAGGATTTCTTTGGGCGTAGAGCGGTCGGTCGTCGTACCGTCACCGAGCTGGCCGTAGTAGTTGTGGCCCCACGTCAAAAGCGAGCCGTCGGACGTGATGGCGGCGGAGCTCAGGCCGCTCGACGAGACGGTATTGCCAAAGGCGGTCTGCGTCGCGTCTTCGCTGCCGGAGCTACCGCCGTCGGTCGAGCCGCTGCCACTCGTGGAGCCGCCGCTGGTCGAGCCGCTGGTCGAGCCGCTGCTGGAGCCGCCGCTGGTCGAGCCGCTAC
>CAVDQW010000236.1:0-4793 GCA_963610995.1 bacterium
CCCTTTGTCCTTGGAGCCGCACTTGACCTGCTTGTCGATGGCGTCGTCTCCGAGGACGGCCGACATGTAGTCGGCGACCTCGCGCTCGAACCTCGCCCCGGCGTCCTTGGCGGACCTCCTAGAGCGTCCCATCGACTCCCTCCCAGATGGCCTTGAGGTCGAGGTCGTCGTAGGCGCTCCTCCTCAGGCGGGCCTTGCCAGTCATCGAGGGCCAGAGCATGATGGCGTAGCGGAGCAGCACCGCGTACATGTTGTGGTCGCGGGCGAACTCGTTGTCCTCGGTGACCTCGGTCTTGAGCTTTGCCAGCTCGGTGTACACGGAGTCTCGCGTGAAGGGGACGCCGCGCCGGGGCAGGGAGTTGAAGACCCCGAGCAGGCGCGACCACTCGACGGGATGGCTCTTGGCCCAGAGGGCGGCGGCTCGCGCGTTCTCCTCGGGGGTGCGCTCTTGGCTACTCGCCATCCTCGTCCTCCTCCTCTTCCTCGTCGTCATCGGTGAAGGTGTCGTTCATGTGGTCCTCGGCGTCCCTGAGCATCGCGTGGTCCCAGTCGGCCAAGACGTATGCGTCGCTGTGCATGTGGATCTCCCTCTCAATCTCTCCCGTCAGCACGAGCAGTCGGCTAGCGGTTCTCTTCATCCCTCGCCGCCTTCCAGAGGAGAAGCAGCTTGGCGTACAAATAGATGCCGAAACCGACTAGGGCGATGGCCGCGAAAGGCCACGCTATCTCGACGATTTCGTCGGGGATTTCGTCTATCATTGGTTCCACAACCCTCCAATCGGTTGTCTGGTTCGGCGGTCCCTCGCATGGTGTTGGCGCACCGAGGGGCCGCGTTTTTTGTGTCTCGGTTTCCGAGCCGACGTTCCGCCGACGGCTGGTTGGCAAGCCCACTACTTAGTTCGCTCTGGACTAGTAATTGGTTTTCTGTAGAAGAAGCCAGCCGCCGACGGGACGTCGGCTCAGCATCCCCGGCGCTTTTCACTTCTTGGTGGTTGCGCGTCGGGACCGAATCTCTTCGGCGGTATGCGGTTCTCAAGGTGCTTCGAGCTAGGTGAATCTATTTAACCTTCGTCGGGAAAAAAATTTCCGACATGGGTCGATGCAGGAAATCGCAGCAGGCCACCGCCTGCTCGATGGTCATCCGGCCCTGATACTTCTCGTAGACAGCGTATGTCTGGCGAGAAACACCGAGCCTGTTGGCCATGGCCTTCTGCGTGACGCCCGCGTCCATGCGGGCTTCTTTGAGTGTCTGCAACGTTCCTCCTTTCGACGACATCGATGTTAATCTAATTACCCTTGCAATGTCAAGCCAGATTCACCAAAATGTGAAGTGAATTTGACATCGGTCATTCAGCGCATCTCAACTAGGGAGGATCCATGGGAGTCGCGCAGAACATATATAGACTCAGGACCCAGGCCGGGTACACGCAGGCCGAGCTTGCGGAGAAGCTTGACGTCACCCGCTCGACCGTCACCCAGTGGGAGCGGGGGTGGAGCGCACCGCGTATGGGCATGGTGCAGAAACTTGCGGGGGTTTTCGGAGTATCGACCGAGACCATAGTCACCGAGGCTCCCGAACCAGGTATGGCAGATCTCGCTGCGGTGTGGCGCACCATGTCGCCCGAGGGTCAGGAAACCCTGCTGGCGATGGCCCGTGCGCTCGCGCCGAGATATCCTGCCGAGAAGTCGGGGGGGGGCTTCCTTGCCTAATTCTCAGGACACTCAGTAGATGGGGGCTGCTATGAAATGCGCGGTGTACGCGAGGTTCTCTAGCGAGAAGCAGAGGGACGAGAGCATCGAGGACCAGGAGCGCGTGTGCAGGATGTACGCCGCCGCCAACGGCATGGAGGTGGTGGCCGTCTACGCCGACAGGGCGGCGAGCGGCACGACGGACGGCAGGCCCAGCTTCCAGCGGCTGGTGGCCGACAGCGCCAAGGGCAAGTGGGAGACGGTGCTGGTCTACAAACTCGACCGCTTCGCCCGCGACAGGTTCGACGCCGCCCTATATAGGAGGAAGCTCAAGGAGAACGGGGTCTCCGTGGTGTCTGCCATGGAGTCGATACCCGACACTCCCGAGGGCATCATCCTCGAGTCCGTGATAGACGGCATGAACGAGTACTACAGCCGCAACCTCGCGCAGAACGTGAGGCGCGGGATGAGGGGCAACGCCGAGAAGCGGAAGGCCAACGGGGTGCGGGTCTTCGGCTACAGGGAGTCCGAGGACGGGACGTACCTGGTGGACGCCGAGCAGGCGGCTCTCGTCCGCAAGGCGTTCGCCATGTCGGACTGCGGGGCGACGAACAAGGAGATATGCGGCTGGCTCAACGAGAGGTCGAGGAACACGAGGGGCAAGCCGTGGAACCTCTCGACGGTGGCGGCGATGCTGCACAACGAGAAGTACGCGGGCGTGTACTCCTTCGGCGACGTGCGCATAGAGGGGGGAATGCCAGCCATCGTGGATGAACAGCTGTTCCGCAGGGTGTCGGCCAAGGGCAGGAGGAAGCCGAGGATGAACAGCTACCCCCTCTCGGGCAAGCTCTTCGACGACGCCACGGGGACCCCTTATCACGGAACGTCTGGCACGGGCTATCAGGGGGAGAAATACTTCTACTACGGGATGCCGCTTGGGGACGGCCATGAGCGGCGCTACCCGAAGTCCGATGTGGAGGACGCCGTGCTCGACGTGCTCCGCGTGGAGTGCTCGGGGGAATGGGCCGAGAAGATAGCCGACTTCGTGATGGACTACCTAAGAGACGCTGAGAGCGGACTTGACGAGGAGTCCTTGGCCAAGGAACGGGCGGCTATCGACAAGCGGCGAGGGAGGCTGCTGGACGCCCTGGAAGCGGGTCTCGACCCGAAGCCGGTCAAGGAGAGGCTCGCGGCCCTCGACGAGGAGGAGAGGTCGCTGGAGAAGAAGGCGGCGTCCATCGGCATGCCGAGGCGCAGCGAGGTGCTGGACCTGCTGAGGAACCGCTTCATCGATTCCGACAGGGACAGGGCGCTGAGGACGATGGTCGGCGGCTGCACCATCGACGACAGGGGGTGGGTGCGCGTGTCGATGCCCCTGCCCGAATGGTGCGCCACCGAGCCTGAAAACGAATGCGAACCCGCAGGTAGACTGCGAGTTCGCAAAGATTGGTTTGGTAGCCCGTACCAGATTCGAACTGGTGATCTCCGCCTTGAGAGGGCGGCGTCCTAAACCGCTAGACGAACGGGCCATATGAGCAAGAAGCAAAATGGCTGGGACTGAGAGAGTCGAACTCCCGTTGACGGAACCAGAATCCGCTGTCCTACCACTAGACGAAGTCCCAATTTGCTTCTTCGTTGCGCTTCTCAGCGCGAGAAATAACTATACGGATGCATGGGCAACTTTGCAAGTACTTTTTTGAAAAAAATTTCTGGACCGGCAAAATAGATGCCAGAGAGGGATGAGCCAGAGGTAAATCGCGGCGATCTGGCCAGTGCCGGGAGCGCCTGCGAACGAGAGGATCGTCGTGCCGGCGATGGACCAGGGAACGAGCGGGCTGATGACGACCGGGCCGTTCTCGAGGTCGATCGCGAGCTTTTGGGGGTCGGCCTCGACCGGTGAGCAGAGCTGCTGGGTGAGCATGATGGCGAGCGTCTGGTTGCAGGCGATCATCGAGGCGGGGATGCCGACCGCGAGGACCGCGGCGAAGGGCCCGAGGCTCTCGCCGACTCGCGAGACGGCGCCGCGAACGCCGTCCACGAGGCCGGTCCCCTCGAAGATGCCCGCATAGCTCGACGAGAGGCTGACGATGACCGAGACGTTGATCATGGACGCCACTCCTCCCCCGTCCATGATGGCGGCGACGGCGACGTTCGGGTCGGAGTAGCCAAGGGCCGCCCAACGAAGGAGATCGGGGACCCCCGCCCCTCGGCAAGCGACGCAGACGACGGCCGCCGCGATGCACGAGGCCGCCATGCAGCGCTTCATGCCCAGGCCCATGAGCGGCAGCACGAGGATGATTGCCGCCGGGACGAGTGCCCAGGGATTGTCCCCGAAGGCGCTGAGAAGGACAGACGCCGCCTCAGAGCCCGAAGAGGATGACGCAGGCGCCAGCAGCGCGCCCAAAGCCGCGTAAGCCGCCACAGAGGCCGCGAGGGGCACGGCCGCCGTGCGCATCATGGCGGAGAGGTTGTCTCGCAGGGAGGTGCCGGTAACGGTGCGCACGAGGAGCGCGGAGGACGAGACGGGCGAGCAGCGGTCGCCGAAGTAGCAGCCGGCGAGGATCGCGCCGCCGTAGAGGACCGGGTTCGCGCCCATCGAGCGCGCGACCATTCCGCAGACCGTGCCCATGGTGGCCGCCGTGCCGAAGGACGTCCCCATGAGATAGCTCACGAGGCCGCAGAGCAGGAAGCACGCGATCGGCGCAAGCGCAGGCGTCACGTACGGGGTCGTCATCGCCACGATCTGGGCGATGGTCCCGTCCGCGCGCCAAAGCGCGGTGAGGACGCCGATGAGGACGAACGACTCCAGCACGCCCCGCGCCGTCGAGACCCCCGAGAGCGTCATCCGCGCAAGCTCGCGAGGCCCCGAGCCCCGAACCAGCCCGTAGGCCCAGAACAAGGCGAGGCCGACCGCGAGGGGTGTCCACAGGGGCGCCCCGAGCGCCACGAACGCGATGAGCTGCGCCGTGAAAGCGCCAAGGATGAATAACTCCACGCCTCTCCCCTCTTTGGCCGGCCACTGCGCGGTCAATGGTAATTCCGCATCACAATCAAACTCAAACTGTTAGTCTTGGTAGAAACCACAGGGTTAATTTG
Source organism: bacterium (assembly GCA_963610995.1). Taxonomy (GTDB): domain Bacteria; phylum Actinomycetota; class Coriobacteriia; order Coriobacteriales; family Atopobiaceae; genus Paratractidigestivibacter. The sequence goes on from CAVDQW010000236.1 coordinate 4,786, forward strand.
TGACAAAG
>CAVDQW010000237.1:0-3383 GCA_963610995.1 bacterium
GCTCGGCGGCAGGCTGTTCGGCGGCAGGCTCGGCCTGCTCTGCAGCCTGCTCGGCGGGCTGCTCGGCGGCGGGCTCGACCTGCTAGACCTGCTCGGCAGCGTCCTGCTCGGCAGCGGACTCGCCCTGCTCGGCAGGCTGCTCGGCCGCCTGCGCCGCGGCCTTCTTGCGCGCGTTTCGCTCGGCGACGCGGGCCGCATAGCCCTCGAGCTCGGACTGCGTGGCCCAAAGGTGCTGGTAAGTGGCGCAGCGCCCGAGCAGCTCGCGGTGCGTGCCGGAGCCGACGACGCGGCCGGAGTCGAGCACGTAGATGTTCTGCGCGCTCGTCACGTTGGCCAGGCGGTGAGAGATGACCACGACGGCCTTGTACCGGGCGAGCTCGCGGATGGCCTCCATGATGGCCTCCTCGGACTCCACGTCGATGTTGCTCGTGGCCTCGTCGAAGACGTAGACCGGGCTGTTGGCCAGGATGGCGCGGGCAAGGGCGAGGCGCTGCCGCTGGCCGCCGGAGAGATTCTCGCCGTTCTGCTCGAGGCGGGTCTCGAGGCCGTCCTGCTCGCCGAGGAAGTCGGACAGGCGGGCGAAGGCCAGCGCGCCCCAGATGTCCTTGTCGGTGGCGTTCGGGGCCGCCATCAGCATGTTGTCGCGCACGGTGCCCGCAAAGAGATGCGCGCCCAGCCCGACCACCGTCACGTAGCGGGCAAGGGCGGCGCGGTCGATGTCGCGCACCTGCTTGCCGCCGAGAAAGACGTTGCCCACGTAACCGTCGTAGCGGCCGGAGAACAGCGCCGCGATGGTCGACTTGCCGCTGCCCGACTCGCCCACGATGGCGGTGAGGCCGACGGAGGGCACGTCGATGCTCACGTTCTTGAGCACGGGGCGACCCTCCTCGTAGGCGAAGCTCGCGCGCGTCATGGCGAAGTGGTCGCCGCGCTCGGTGGTGAGCGGGCGCGCCTCGGGCTCGGGCAGCGCGAGCACGCGGAAGATCTTGTCGGCGGCGGCCATGCCGTTCATGGCCACGTGGAAATAGCTGCCGAGTTGGCGCATCGGCAAGAAGAAATCGGCTGAGAGCAGGATGATGAAGAGGCAGCCGAAGAGGTCGACCGCGCCTGCGGCCGTGGCCGCAAGCGAGACCGCCATGCCCGCCACGGCTCCGCCCAAAGCAACGATGTCCATCACGATGATGGAGTTCAGCTGCATGGTGAGGACCTTCATGGTAACGGTGCGGAAGTGCTCGGCCTCGATGTTCATCGCGGCGTGGCGCGCCTCGTCCGCCATATAAATCTTAAGCGTCGTAAGGCCTTGGAGGTTCTCGAGGAACGAGTCGCCGAGCTTCGCGTACTGGTCCCAGTAGCCGCCGAGAATGCGCTTGGCCACCTTTTGCACTGCCACGATGGTGGCGGGGATGAGCGGCACGCAAATGAGCAGCACGAGTGCCGCGGGCAGGCTCAGCGGCGCCACCGCGAAGAAGAGCGTGATCGGCGCGAGCACGGCGTAGAAGAGCTGCGGCAGATACTGTCCGAAGTAGGTCTCGAGCTGCTCGCAGCCCTCGACGGAGAGCTGGACGACCTCGGCGGTGGGCACGAGCTCAGTGTAGTTGGGACCGAGGCGCAGGAGCTTCTCATAGATGCGGCGGCGAAGCACGCGCTTGACGTCGCGCGAGGCGAGGAAGCTCGCGGTCGAGCTCAGTCGCACGGACACAACCCGCAGGGCGATGCCAAAAAACAGCAGGTAGAGCACAGCACCGGGGATCGAAGTGCCCGTGACACAAGCCGCGAGCGCCTGCGCTATGGACCACACGAGCGCGATATTGCCAAGAAGCCCCACCCACTGGAACACGACCGTGGCTATGACGTAACGCATCGCCTCCGGCACCAGGTCAAGCAGTCGTTTATCCATCATTTCTTATATCACCCATCCCAAAGGGAGCTTGTTTCTCGCTAGCTTTTATATGTTACTCGATGAAGCGGAAAATCCCCTGTTAACGGGTCGTCGCAGAGAGCAGAAATATTGCGCAACGCCGCGCCCCGAGACGCCCATGTCCCATAAGGCGCCCAAAGGAAGGCGAGGTGGGTAGGTGGGCTCGTTTTGCACCGCTGGTAAGCCGAACTTCAAAAATGGGGCGTCTTAACTCGAAAGCGGCTGGTACAACTCCCCTAACTAACCCAAAATCCCTGCAAATGAGCGAAAGATAGTCACCCAAACCACTGCAAGACACCCCATTTTCGAAGTTTGAATCCGCATGGTCGTCCCGTACCGATTCAAGGAGAGAAGAGATGACCTTCTCTATCGTCGGATAGGGAAGGTTGACCACGTGGTCAACCTCAAAAGAGAGATAGGAAGGGCGTTTTACCATGTTTTGTCAGAATTGCGGTACAGAATTCGCGAATGACGCGGCGTTTTGCCCCAGCTGCGGGACGGCATCGGGCGCGACTACGGCACCAGGGGCGTCCGTGGCACAACCCGCCAATCAAACCAGCGTCAACGTCACGATCCAGGCCCCCGCAGGAACAAAGCCGGTGAACAAGATGGCCTACGCTCTTCTCGGCATATTCCTAGGAGGGCTCGGCATACATCACTTCTACGCAGGTAAGACGGGCGCAGGCGTCGTCTCCATCCTGTTCTGCTGGACCCTCATTCCCGCGATCGTCGGTTTCATCCAGGGCATCGTCGCGCTTTGCAAGACCGCCGACGCCTATGGAAACATCTACGTATAGGACCTCGCCGCGCACGTCGACCAACGGTGCCGACATCGCGTTTATGCGACCCGCCCCCCACGCCCGCCAGGCGCCGGGGGCTTCTCGTCTATACTTTGGCCCCGTACGTGACTTACACGCGCCCGCGCGCGGGCCCGAACAAAGGAAATCACATGAGCAACGAGGGTAAGCAGGTCAAGGTCCACTACGTGGGCACCCTGGACGACGGAACCAAGTTCGACTCCAGCCGCGACCGCAACGAGCCGCTGGCCTTTACCTGCATGGCCGGGCAGATGATCAAGGGCTTCGACGCCGCCGTCAAGGACATGGAGGTCGGCCAGGTCGTCGACGTCCACATTCCGGCCGCCGAGGCCTACGGCGAGCGCCGCGAGGAGCTCATGCAGACCGTGCCCGTGAGCCTCATGCCCGGCGCCGAGAACCTCTCGGCCGGCGACAAGGTCATGCTCGCCTCCCCCACCGGCCAGCCCTTCCCGGCCACGGTCGCCGAGGTCAAGGACGGCAACATCACCTTCGACATGAACCACGAGATGGCCGGCAAGGACCTCAACTTCAACATCGAGCTGCTCGAGGTCTCCGAGTAAGACAGCCCCGACCCCAAAGCGCCGCGCCCCGGCATGCACGAAAGTTACTTCGCGAAGAACACGCTCAGAAGAACTTTCTTAGCATGC
>CAVDQW010000238.1:0-7373 GCA_963610995.1 bacterium
CTGTATTCCCTCCCTTGTATTTGTTGAGGGGCGTGAGCCCTCTACAGCGTAGCTGCCCTGCGCCTCGCACGGCTTTTGGGCGATTTCGCGCAAGCGAGCGAACGAAGTGAGCGCTGAGCCCAAAAGCCGTGCGAGGCGCAGGGCGGCCCTTGCAGCTAGAACTTCTCCTTATTCATAGGCTGCGTATCGCTAACCCGCCCATCGAACCGCAGGTCGCGCCCATACCTCACCGAATCGTCCCCAAACCGAGCTTTCAGCGCGTCCGTAGCCGCCGATAGCCTCTCAGCCTTCTCGTCGCGCACTTCCTGATCGCTCTGGAATAGCCCCATCTGCTCAGGCTCGCGCTCCTCGAACCCCGAGATCCCGACTCCGAGCAGCCTCACGTTCATTCCCGGCTTCCAAATTTCCGGCAGCAGCCTCAGCGCCTCTCTTCCGAATACCGCTTCCTGGTCCGTTCGACAGGGGAGTGTCGACTGCGCCGTGTGTCCCGTGCAGGCGTCGTATTTGAGCTTCAGCGTGACCGTGCGTCCCTTGAGGCCTTTTGCGCGCAGCCTTCTGCCCACGAGCCCCGCGATATGCATGATCGCGGCCTTCACCTCGTCCTCGCCGGTCAAGTCCTCCCCGAAGGTTCGCTCGTTCGAGACGCTTTTGGGGTCCTCGTGGAATGACGCTGACGTGACCTCGCTCCTCTCGAGGCCCGCCGCGCGCAACACCATGCGCGGCCCGCTCACCCCGAACGCCCGCTGCGCCTCGGCGGCCGAGAGGCGCGAGAGCTGCCCCAGCGTCTTGATGCCCATCGACTGCAGCTTCGTTTGCGTCGCGGCCCCGATGCCGCTCATGGCGCCGACGGGCAATGGGGCGAGGAATTTTTTCTCGGTGCCCGGCCAGACGGCCGTGAGGCCGCGCGGCTTCTCTCGCTCGGAGGCGATCTTCGCCACGGTCTTGTTGACTCCCAGGCCGATGGAGCAGGTGATGCCGAGCTTGGCCACCCGAGACTGCACGCGCGCGCAAATTTGGACTGGGCTTTCGCGCGAGTAGCGGCCCGGCGAGACGTCGAAGAAGGCCTCGTCGATCGAGACCTGCTCCACATAGGGCGTCTCGTCGAGGAGGTACGACATCACGAGGTCGCTCATCTCGCGATAGCGCTCGTAGCGCCCTTGCGTCCATATCGCTTGCGGGCAGAGACGCTCCGCCTGGAACGCCGGCATCGCGGAGTGGACGCCGAAGCGGCGGGCTTCGTAGGAAGCGGTCGAGACGACGCCGCGCTTCTTCGAGGAGCCGCCCACGATGACCGGCTTCCCGCGCCAATCAGGGTGATCGAGCTGCTCCACCGACGCGAAGAACGCATCGAGGTCGAGCAGCCCTATGGCAGGCCCTTGCCAGTCGAGGGTGCCGGTGCTCTTCGCCGCGGATGTTGTCGTCTCTCTCATACGACGATTATATCCGAATAGAACGGGTGTTTGATGGCAAACCGCCCGTTATATGCTTACGTGGAACGTGGTCCCGTCGGTGGCGTTGCTCGTGGCCCAGATCTTGCCGCCGTGGGCCTCGACGATGCTCTTCGCGATGGCGAGCCCCAGGCCGAAGCCCCCGGTCTCCTCGCGGCTGCGCGCCTTGTCCGTGCGGTAGAACCGGTCGAAGAGGTGGGCGAGGTCCTCGGGGTCGATCACGCCGCCCTTGTTGTTCACGGTTACGACGCCCTTCTTGCCGTCGCGGCGCACGGCGACCTTGACCTTCGTCCCCTTCGCGGCGTACTTCGTCGCATTGTCTATCAAAGTGTTCATGACGCGCCCGAGCTGTTGCTTGTCGCCCTTGACCTTAACGTCGGGCGTCACCTCGCACTCCACCTCGCAACCGCGCTCGAAGGCCACTGCGTCAAACTCGAGGGACGACTCGTCGACGATCTCAGAGAGGTTCACCTCGACCATGGGCCCCGTGGCGCCGACCGAACCGGCCTTTGCCTCGTCCGCGCGTGCCAGCGTGAGCAGGTCCTCGACGAGCCCCTTCATGTGCCCGGCCTCGTCCGCCGTGCGGTCGACCCAGCGCTTGTCGTCCTCTTCCATCGTCTTTGACTTCTGGAGGATCTGGACGTTGGCCAGGATGACGGCGAGCGGCGTCTTGAGCTCGTGCGACGCGTCCGAGACGAAGCGCCTCTGCGCGTCCCAGGCCTCGCTCACAGGCTTGATCGAGCGCCTGGCGAGGGCCCGTGACACAAAATAAAGGGCGATGAGCGACACCACGAAGATGAGCGCGCCGGAGATCCCTTGCTTCATAAGCGAGTCGTCGCGCGAATAAGTGTCGCAGATGGCGATGCGCAGGCCGTAGGCGGTGGAGCGCGACGCCCAGGCGAGGTGGCGGCTGTAGTCGGTCGCGCTCGTCGTCTCGTTCGTAACCGCCTCGGCGATGATCTCGTCCATGGCGTCCTCGTCCAGGCCGACGGGCGACTCGGATTTATTGAGCACGATGCCCGACGGCGTGACGTCCACGGTCACCGCGAGCATGGCGTCGGCGCCCACCGTGCCCTCGCGGTCCTTGGCGCCCATCTGCGGGTTTATGGCGTGCCCGCTCTCGAGGCTTCGGCTGAGCAGCGACATGGTCACGTCGTTTTGCGTCGTCACGTTGGTCACGAACGACATTACGAGGGCGACCAGCAAGACGATGCCGGAAAGGCCGAATGCGACCATGGTGAACTCGCGGCGAAGCTTCTCGAGCATTCCTTCTCCTCTGACCCGTATTGGGGACGTTCCCCTACGCGGGGCCCGACCAGTAAAGGGAGGCGTCCCCAATGCGGGATATTTGACGTGGGCGAACATAAAAATGGCCGCCGGCATACCTCCGGCGGCCATTATACGTGCGGCTTAGAGCACCTCGAGGCGGTAGCCCAGCATGCGCAGCGTCGTGACCTGCACCTTGGAGCCGACGTGGTTGAGCTTCTTGCGAAGGAAGCTCACGTAGGCCTCGACGGAGTTCTCGGAGGCCTCGCCGTCGGTGCCCCAGACGCGGGTGAGCAGGTCCTGCTTGGAGACGACGCGCGAGTTGGAGCCCATCAGGATGCTCATGACCTCGAACTCCTTGCCGGAGAGGTGCACGGATTTCTCGCCGCAGCTTAGGTCGTGGGTGGTGAGGTCGAGCACGACGTCGGCGAACTTGATCTCGTCGATGAGCACCTCGCCGCGTCGGCGGGTGAGGGCGCGAAGGCGCGCGAGGAGCTCGGGCGCCTCGAAGGGCTTCGTCATGTAGTCGTCGGCGCCGGCGTCGAGGCCCGCGACCTTGTCCTCGGTAGAGGTGCGCGCGGTGAGCATGAGCACCGGGGTGGCCACGTTCTCACGGCGCATCTGGTGCACGACGTCGTAGCCGCTCATGCCGGGCAGCATCACATCGAGGACGATGGCGTCGTACAGGCCGCTCTTGGCGCAGGTGAGGCCAGCTTTGCCGTCGTAGGTCGCCTCGGCGTTGTAGCCCTCGTCCTCCAAGATCTTGACGATGGCGTCGGCCAGGTTGCGCTCGTCCTCAACTACTAGGATGTTCATATGCCTACCTCCAAATTTTCAGGCAGCTGAGTTTTCAAATTCGGGCTTATCCTACCCACAGGCGCTTAAATTCCTCTGAACCGGAGCTGGTGCCCACAAATCCTTCGCCTAGGTTCACAAAAACTGCACCTTGCGCGCCAAAACATATGTCGTAAGATAAGAAACTGCTTTGTGGCCCTGCGGTGCGGGCCCGCCTTTCCTACTTCGCGCACCGCTCGTACAGAGGAGTTTTACTTTGGCAGTCAAGATTCGCCTGGCCCGTCACGGTGCCAAGAAGCGTCCGTACTACCGCGTCGTCGTCGCCGACAGCCGCATGCCCCGCGATGGTCGCTACATCGAGCTCGTCGGTCGCTACAACCCGCTGACCAACCCCAAGACCATCGAGATCAACCTCGACAAGGTCGACGAGTGGATCGGCAAGGGCGCCCAGATGTCCAACGCTGTCGAGCATCTCGTCGCCATCGTCCGCGAGGGCGAGCCGGTCAAGCAGGAGAAGAACAAGATCTCCAAGAAGGCCGCTGCTAAGGCTGCCGCTGCCGCCGAGGCCGCCGCTGAGGCTGCTGCCGACGCCGAGTAGTCCCCATGGAGACCACCGAAAGCGTCGAGCTCTCGGCCACGGACTCCGAGGAGATGCCCTCCGATAAGGTGGCGGATCTCGTTGAGTACATTGTTTGCGGTCTGGTCGACGACGAGGACTCTGTTTCTCTCGACGTCACCGATTCCGAGAACGGTGCTCTTATCGAGGTCTCCTGCTCAGAGGAGGACGCTGGCCGCGTGATCGGCCGCAAGGGCCGCACCATTAAGGCCATCCGTACGCTCGCGCGCGCCTTGGGTCAGCGCGTGGGTACCGACGTCGAAGTCGAGGTCTTGGGTTAGGTCAATGCGAGAGCGTTATAGATGCATAGCCCGTGTGCAGAAGTCGCACGGGAAAAGAGGGGAGGTCGTGGCGGTTCCCGTCCACGGCCTTCCCGCCGTATTGGCCGAGGGTCTCGACGTGTGCGTCGTTCCCCCTCGGCTTAAAGGCGATCGCTGGAGAACGGTCGTGTCCTGTTTCGAGGACGATCGCGAGGGCAGCCTTATCCGCCTTTCCGGCGTCGACGGCATCGGGGAGGCGAAGGAGCTCGTCGGGCGGTACCTGCTGGCCAGGGAGTCCGACCTGCCCGAGGATTTCGGCCTCCACGACGCCGAGAGCCTCATCGGCCGTTCGGTGGTCGACGCCCGCCTTGGCCTGGAGGGCACGATCACCGAGGTCATGCGAGGCGTGGCGAACGATGTGTGGGTCATCGACGGCGATGGCGATGAGCTACTTCTGCCGGTGATCGATAAGGTCGTCTCGGAGGTTCCCGAGTCCGGCCCCATCCCCTTGAACGCCGAGGGTTTCTATGGCGTGGAAGGGAGATAGCGCATGGTATTCGAGACCATCTCCGTTTTCCCCGAAGTATTTCCGCCCTACCTCGGTGCCTCCATCATGGGGCGCGCCGAGAAGGCCGGTATCGCCGAGTTCGCCCATCACGACCTGCGCGATTGGACGCATGACCGTCACCGCACGGTCGACGACGCGCCCTTCGGCGGCGGTCAGGGCATGCTCATGAAGCCGGCCCCTATTTTCGAAGCCGTTGAGGCCGTGGTCGCCGCCAGGCCCGAGAAGGCCCACGTCGTCTTCTTCTCGCCGGTCGGCACGCCGTATACGCAGCGCTCGGCCGAGCGCCTCTCGCACGAGGAACGCCTCGTGTTCGTCTGCGGCCGCTACGAGGGCATGGACGAGCGCTGCTACAGCCTCGCGGACGATGTCTTCTGCCTCGGCGATTATGTGCTCACCGGGGGAGAGCTCCCCGCCCTCGTGGTCATCGATTCCGTGGTCAGGCTCTTGCCTGGCGCGCTCGGCGACTCCATGAGCGCCGTCGACGAGTCGTTCTCGGACTCCGGTCTCCTCGAGTACTCGCAGTACACGCGCCCCTCGAGCTATCGCGGCATGGACGTGCCCGCGGTGCTTCTATCCGGCGACCACGCCAAGGTCGACGAGTGGAGGCGCGCCGATGCCGTCGAGCGCACTGCTCACTGGCGCCCCGACCTCATCGAGGGCGCCGACCTCAGCGACGCCGAGCTCTCTTTTGCGCGCTCAATCATCGAATCGAAAGGGGAGTGAGGCGCATGTCTTCCGAGAACGGAGGGGGCGGGGCTTTCAAGTTCGTCCTTGACCTCGTCATCACCGTCGCCGTCGCTCTTGTGGTCGCTTTCATGCTGCGCACCTTCGTCTTCGGCGTCTACACGGTCCCGACCGGGTCGATGCTCAACACGATTCACCAAGGTGACATGCTCGTCGGCGAGAAGGTCACCTTGCATTGGCAGTCCCCGCAGGTGGGCGATGTCGTCACCTTCGACAGCCCGACCAGCCCCGGCACCACGCTCATCAAACGCGTCGTCGCCGTCGCCGGCCAGACGATCGACCTTAAGGACGGCAAGCTCTACGTCGACGGCGTCGAGCGAGATGAGACTTACACCGAGGGGAAGGAGACACTCTCGCTCTCCGACTATTCGGGCAGCGCCGGCATAACCTATCCCTACACCGTCCCCGAGGGATATATCTTCTGCATGGGCGACAACCGAACGAACTCGCTCGATTCACGTTATTTCGGCCCGGTCTCGGTAGATGCCGTATCATCGAAGGGCCTGTTCATCTACTGGCCGCTCAACGACGCCCAGCTTCTCTAGGCGCCCTGCGGGCACGGCAAGAAGAAGGAAGCAAGACATGAACAAAGACGCGCTTACGTTCCAGGACATGATCCTCGAGCTCGAGCGGTACTGGGCCGGCCACGGCTGCACGGTCATGCAGCCCTACGACTCCGAGGTCGGCGCCGGCACGTTCCACACCGCCACCACGCTCCGCAGCCTCGGCCCCAACGCCTGGCGCACCTGCTACCCGCAGCCCTGCCGCCGCCCGGCGGACGGCCGCTACGGCGAGAACCCCAACCGCATGCAGCACTACTACCAGTTCCAGGTCATCCTGAAGCCGTGCCCCGTGGACTCCCAGGATCTTTACCTCGGCTCCCTTAAGGCCATCGGCCTCGACCCGGCCGAGCACGACGTCCGCTTCGTTGAGGACGACTGGGAGAGCCCGACGCTCGGCGCCTGGGGCCTCGGTTGGGAGGTCTGGATGGACGGCATGGAGGTTACCCAGTACACCTACTTCCAGCAGGTCGGCGGCATCGAGGTCGATCCCGTCCCCGTCGAGATCACCTACGGTCTCGAGCGAATCGCCATGTACGCGCAGGGCGTCGACTCCGTCTACGACCTCATCTGGTCGTATCTGCCCGATGGCACGCCCATGACCTACGGCGACGTCTTCCACGAGAACGAGTTCGAGTTCTCCACCTACAACTTCGAGGTGGCAGACGTCGACATGATGCGCCGCAAGTTCGACGAGTACGAGGCCGAGTGCCACTCCTGCCTCGACCACAAGCTGCCGCTTCCCGCTTACGACTGCGTCATGAAGTGCAGCCACGCCTTCAACATCCTCGACGCCCGCGGCGCCATCTCGGCGACCGAGCGCGCCAACTACATCCTGCGCGTGCGCGCCGTCGCCAAGGCGTGCTGCGAGAGCTACCTCGCCGAGGTCGCCGGCAAGAAGGACACGTATTTCACGAAGGGCGAGGTGGCCTAAATGGCAGACACCAAGGATTTCCTGCTCGAGATCGGCGTCGAGGAGATGCCCTCGGCTCCGCTCATCAACGCTTCCAAGCAGCTCCCCAAGCTCGTCGAGTCCAGGCTCGACGCGGCCGGCCTCTCCCACGGCGCCGTGCGCGTCGTGAGCTCGCCTCGCCGCCTCGCTGCAATCGTTGAGTC
>CAVDQW010000239.1:0-3922 GCA_963610995.1 bacterium
GCCGCGGAATGACCCGCGACGGCGCGCCGCCTGTTCGTTGTCGGGCATTAAATCGCAGATGTCGCCGCATTTGAAGCGGTAAAACAGCGATTTTATGCCCGAGAGGTTCTCGCGATCGATAGGCGGCCGAGCTAGGCAGCCGAGCTAGGGGCTCCGGGGTCGCCGCCGCCGGAGCCGTCCTTGCCGCCGGCGCCCTGCGGGCCCGCGCCGCCGGGACCGCCGTTGCCGCCGGCATCTCGCCGATCCCCGTCGCCGCCTCCGCCCGCACGGCCCACGTTCGAGTAGCTCGTGGAGTCAGGGGTGATCTCGCTGCTCGCATCTCCGCAGGTGAGAGTATACGTTTCGTTTGTTTGGATGCTCGGGGCCGAGACTATGACGCACGAGTACGCCGTCGCTGCGGTTGCCTGGGCGAGCACCTTGCCGTCGGAGCCCGAGAGCTTTATGCAATCCCCTGCCTGGCCTTCCGCGGACACCATGATCGACACCTGCGTCGACGTCGAGCCGAAGTTCTGCGCCATGCCGGACGAGCCCGCGCACACGACGACGCCGCCTGTGATGGTCCCCGTGCCGCCGAAGTCGAGGGAGCCGTCGCCGCCGGAGGTGGGCCCGAAGACGTAGACCTCCCCGCCCGTCACGGTGAGGTCGCCGTTCGAGTCGATGCCGTCGCCGGAGGCCCGGATGGTGAGCTTGCCGCCGTTGATGGTCACCTGCGCCGTGGAGTCGTAGTCCATGCCGCCGTTGCCGAAGCCGTCCTGCGCGGGCTGCTTGGAGGCGTCGGCCGCCTGCTCGCCGCCCGGCTGGCCCGCCGCTCCCCCGTCGTCCATCGAGGGAGGCTGCCCCGCGGCGTCCACGCCATCGCCTGCCGGCGCGGTCCCCGAATCGGAGGCATCGAACGAGGCGCTGTTCCCCTCGGACGACGTGTCATCGGGGTCGCCCGCCGCGTTCACGCCGTCGTCGGTCGAAACGATGCTCACCTCGCCGGCGTTCATGGTCACCGTGGAGCCCTCGAGCCCCTCGTAGCACTCGGCCACGTCGATCGTTCCGCCGTCGACCTGCAGCGCGCGCTCGGCGTGCAGGCCGTCGTCGCCCGCGGACACGGAGATGCTCCCGCCGTCCACCTCGAGCACGTTGCCCGCATCGATGCCGTCGGACGTCGCCTTGATGGAGAGATCGCCTCCCGCCACGACGACCGAGCCCTTCTCGGCGTCGTCGTCATCACCGCAGTGGATGCCATCGGTGCCGGCGACGAGCGTCCACGAGCCGCCGATGACGTATGCCGAGTCCTTGGCCTGGATGGCGGAGCGGGCGGCATCGACCGAGACGCTGCCCGAGACGAGGACGAGCTCGTCTTTGCAGGCGATGCCGTGGCCGCTCGCGCTCGAGACCGAGAGTGCCCCGGAGCCGTTGAACGCGAGGTCCGACTTGCACCAGACGGCGGCGTCGATGGAGAGCTCTGCGTCCTGCGCGTAGGTGCCCGTGGTCGAGAGGCTGCTCGACGTGCCGTCGGCGAGCGTGACCCATACCTTCTTTGCCCCGCGCACGAGAAGCGCCGCGGAGTCGGCGGACGTCACGTGCGCGTCGTTAAGGACGATCTGCACCTTCTCGTCGCCGGCGTTCACCACGATCTGACCGTTCGAGAGCGTGCCCGAGACCACATAGGTCCCCGCAGCGGTGATGGTGACCTTGGATCCATCCGCCGAGGCGCCCGTGCCCAAGACCGAGCACCCGGCGTCGGAGAGCTGGATCTTCGTCGACTCGCCGTCCTCGTAGCTCGGATCGAGGTCGGAATCGGACACGTGGTCGGCGACCTGGATGAGATGGTCGATGTCCGGGTCGACCGACACGGAGACGGCCGAGGACGAGGCCGTCGCGGACGAGGCCCCCGACGCCGCGTCGGCGCGCGAGCAGGCGGAGAGCGGCATAGAGAGCAGGGCTGCCGACAAACCGGCCGCGCAGGCCCGCCTCGCCATGGAGGCCCTACAGCTCATTGGCCGTCGCCTCCCCGTAGCTGAGCGAGACCTCGAGGTTGCCGTTGCGGCAGCGCAAGGCGTCGATGAACTCGCGCTCGGAGGCGCCGGGCGCCATCTCGAGCTCGTAGCTGAGCTTGTAGAGGCTGCCCATGTTGGCCGTCTTCACGCAGGTGAGGCGGCTCGTTTTGGCGTATCGGGAGAGCACGTCGTCGAAGAGCGACGTGTAGTCGAGGTCCTCGGGCACCGTGATGCGCAGCGTCCGGGCGCGGCTCTCCGAAAGGCCCGACGTCGCGACCGAGAGCGCGAGGTACGCCCCGCCCACGACGAGCGTCGTCAGGCCCGCCACGCCGAGGTAGCCCATGCCGCAGGCAAGCCCGACGCACATGGCGAGAAAAACAAAGCCCATGTCGCTCGCGCTGCCGGGCACGCTGCGGAAGCGCACGAGCGAGAAGGCGCCTGCGACGGCGACACCCGCACCGACGTTTCCGTTGACCAGGGCAATGACCACGCAGACCATGGCAGGCAGCACGGCGATGGTGCTGGCCAGGCTCTTGGTCGCGCGGCCGCGGGCACAGAACACGCCGGAGAGGGCAAGGCCCAAGACGAGCGCCGTCACGATGCAGACGGCGAGCACGCCGAGGTCGGGGGCATCGGCCTGGAGATTCTCGAACACCGAGGTAAGCATTGTGGCTCCTTATCGAGTCGTCGGCGAATTCATCAGCTAAGGGAGGACACGAAGTGGCGTCCACGGGCGGGAAGGTCAGGGGTTCGCGACCCCGCGGGCCCCGTTCGCGGCAAGACGTCATCGAAGCCGCGGAGCTCCCAAGCGTGCCCGTACTTCGACACGCTGCGTTTTCGGATTCCGGCCGCGCTGAGGTAGCGCGCGAGCCACATGGGGAATGCCTTGGCGGTCTTGACCTCGAGGATCGAGACGCCGTCCGGGAACACGGGGCACCCCCTATCGGGGCCGCCGAGGCGCACGTCGTCCCAGCGGACTCGCACGTTCCGGTCGAACGTGAGGCGCAGGTCAGCGTCCTCGCGGCCAAAATACGCCACGCGGTCGTAGGCGAGATACGCGCACGGGCGCAGGCCCTCGTAGCGTCTGCAGGTCCAATCGAGCTCGCGCTCGATCTGGGTCCGCGGCCTGCCCCGCCCGCAGAGGAGCTCCTCGGCGTCTGCGGGCGCAAGCTCGCAACGGCGCTTGTAGACGACGCCGTCGCATTTCTTCTTGAGCTCGACGAAGACGGGGTCGAAGGGATGAGGCGCGCCGTAGCAGCGCGTGCGCACCTTCTCCTTGTATTGGGGATGCTCGGCCGAGCGTCGTGCGAGCAGGGCGGTCGGGGTGTCGTAGTAGACGTTGCGCACCGTCGAAGGCCCGTGGGCGTCGGGCAGCATGTTCGCCGCGACGACTTCCTCGAGGGCGAGACGCTGCTCGGCGTCGAGGAGAAACTTCGTTTCGTAGCGCTTGAACACCAACTGGTGCTTGGGATCGGGGCAGCTCATCGCACTCCTCTCTCTTACGGTGTGTGAGAGAAGGGTACGAAACCGAGCTTAAAATCAGCTTTAGGTAAAACCGCAGGTCAGAGTTGTGCGTAGAACGTGCGCGACGCTTTTTGCTACCTTAAATTCACCGGCGGCGCATAAGCGAGCCGTTGTCCGTCGGCGGGCTCCGGCGACGGCGGGCGGGCGCGCCGCCGCCCACGTCCGCGATGCGACGATGCTGCCTAATCGCGCGCGTTGCCGGGTCGGGCCGGATGGCAATAGCCGCACCCGCGAGGATCGCTCGCATTGCGAGGACCGGCAAACTATTTTTGGCGCCCGTCGCCGAGCCCAAGTCTCATGACGGGTGGCCTCGGGCGTCCCGCGCCCGCGCGAGGCCATGAATCTGTCCTGGTCCCATCACTCCTGCTCACTTAACGCAAAAGGCCCGCAAGCCGACGAGCAAGACGGTG
>CAVDQW010000240.1:0-2853 GCA_963610995.1 bacterium
CGACCACTTGAAGCGCGGTGCAGCCGACGGCCATGGTCCATCCTACGTATGAGAGCAACGGGATGGTCAGGCGAACAAGTGACGTGCAGCCTCGAAACGCGGAGGTGTCGCACGTCCTCGCCTGCGGCAGCGTCAGCTTAGGCAAAGCGGTACAGCCCTGGAAGCCGTTGGAACCGACGGAGGTCGCCGCGGGCAGCTCGACCGAAGTCAGGCCGGTGATGTAGGCCAGCGCGCTATCGTTGACCCTCGTCAGCTCCTCGTCCCGGTACACCCCCTCGAAGCTCCCGTCGACGATGGAGCGCATGGCGTCCCTCCCCGCCTTCTCGAGGGCCTCGCCCATGCCGCCCACGCTGACGTCGGACGACATCGCGAGGCCCTTGGTGGCGAGCACCTGCGCGGCGGCGGACGGCGTGACGTCGTAGGGGCCGGGGTAGCGGGGTCGGTCGGTCGCGACGGTCACGGTGCCCTCGACGCGCGGGCGGGCCGTTATCTCGCAGCGGAGGACCTGCGGCTCGGCGGCGCTCATGCCAGAGACTCGCAGACGACGAAGGCCAGCGGCCTGACGCCGGTGATGGTGTCCTCCTCGCCGAGGGCCGTCACGAGCTTGACTTGATACTTATAGCGGCCGACGGCCAGGGCGCGCGTGTCCGCCGGGTCGATGGTGAAGCTCGCGCCGCCGTTCGCGGCCGTCGCGACCTTCTGGATGAGCGCCTCCTCGCCGTCAGCGCTCGACCGCTTGACGGTGAAGGTGAGCGTGTCGCCGTCGGCCAGCTCGTACTCGGAGCCGCCCTTGCCCTTGACCATGTTTACGTCGAACGGCCCCGAGTCGCCGCGCGTGATGCTCATCGTGCGGTTCTCGTCGATGATGAAGGCCATGCGCCCCTCCTTTCGTTGGTGATGAAACATTGAACTACCGCGCCCGTGCATCGAAACCGCGCATGTAAGATTTCGATGCCGAAAAATAACCTCTAATTCATAAATAGGGGCCGATTTCATGATTTGGCGCGGCCATCCCGCGCATTCGGCGCGAATCTGAGCACATCGCGAGCGGCGCGCAGGGAGCGCCGAATTGGTTAACTTACACGGGACCCCCGGTCCCTGTACCCAGTTCTCAGGGGTACCGCCCCGCTTCTAACCGCTGAAAATGCGGCAGGACGCGTTTTTAACGGCTACTCGCCGCGGGTGAGGTAGTCGCGCGGGCCGTCCGGATGCTCGACCCACGACTCGCCGGTCGACTCGTCGACGACCATGCGGCCGTCGTCAACGCGGTCGTAGACGACGGGCTTGGCCTCCGCCCCGCGGGCGATGTCCGGGTCGGGCTGTGTCTCCGACACGATCGCCCAGCCCGCGAAGGCAAGGGCGGACGCGGCGAGCAGGGCGAGGGCGACGGCCCCCGCGAGCGCGCAGGGGGCGCGCACTACTCGCCCTTCTCGTCGGTCGCGGTGAGAGCGGAGTAGCCCAGGCACGCGCCCATGAGGACGCCGGCGGCGTTGATCGTGGTCACCACGGCCTCGGGCGCGGGCCAGCCCCACAGAGGGGCCACGGTGCCGTAGAACACGGCCAGCGCGGGCAGGGCCACGAGGCCCGCCCACTTGAGCGCCTGGTAGACCTTGTCGGGGATGATGTAGCTCATTTCCTTCTCCTTACTTCTCCCAATAGCTTTCGTCGGCGTCCATGATGTATGCCGCGTGCTCAAGGCGGCGGGCATCGAGGTCGCGCTCAAGGCGCTCGCGCACCTGCGCCACGACCTGCCTGTAGAGCTTGTCGAAGGCCTTGACGCCCGTCTCGGCGTCCTCGGCGCAGGTGTCGAGGACGCCCAGCGCGTCGTCCACGGCGAGGTCGTAGCCGCGCATGAGGGCGGCGTCCTCGCCTTTGAGCTCGTCAGGGTTGTATGCCTCGGGGTCGATGTACATTTTGTTCCTCCCTAGTCGATGACGGACATCGACATCGCGTCGTTGTAGAGCCTGGTTCCGGTGCCGTTGCCGTCCAGGCCGTGGTAGGCCTGGTAGACGGACTCAAGGTGCCGCCTCTCCGAGACGCTCATGCTGCCTTGGTCCATCGCGTGCGTATGGATGGTCTGCAGCTCGCGCCACAGGAGCGCGCGCATGCCGGCGCGCATAGCCTCGTCGGCGGCCTTCTCGGCCTCAGTGCGCTCGATGGCCTTCTTGCCGCCGGCCTTGAGCATCGCGACGAGCGACGATACGGCGGCGCTTATGACGGCCGTGAGCAGGGTGGATGTGATGGGGTCGAGCAAAGCTTTCTCCAGTCGGTCCGAAAAGATGGGGGAGGCCTGGTGAGGTCCCTCCCCTGTGCACCGCTTATATGTGCCTTAGGCGCCGTAGGAAGCGGTCTTGTTGATCACAACAACGGTGATGGGGGACTCGCTCGCGGACTTGATGATGGAGGCGTCGGAAGAGAACTGGATGGTGGCCTCGTTGCCCTCGGGGTCGACCTCGGGGAAGTCGGCGGTGAACGGGATGTGGTTCACGGTAATCTCCAGCGTCATGTTCGCGTCGTCGGTGTGGAAGAACTTGGAGTACACCGAGCCGAGAACGACCTTGGAGGTGATGGCGGTGGCGGTGTCGGAACCGGTGACCATCTTCTTGTACTGGGTGATATCGTCGGGGATGGTGGTGACGCTCACGCCGATGGAGCAGTTGCCCTCGGCAACGTCGCGCGGCATGGAGCGGCCGAGGCCGGACAGGGTGCTGACGTTGTTGGAGATGGTGAAGGAGGCCTCGGAGACAAGGGCCTCGGTCGGGGTCTCGCTGGCGGCGTCCAGCTTGAAGTCGCAGTCGGTGGTGGTGTACTTGCCGTCGAAGCAGGAAGCGGACAACTTGCCCGGGATGGAGT
>CAVDQW010000241.1:0-8975 GCA_963610995.1 bacterium
GCCATTTGAGCGCTAACTCCACGCATAATCGCGCATTTGTTGTCGCGCTGCATCGATGACGCGGCATTTTCCCAGTTGGCCGGAACCGCGCGGCCGGCGTTAACGTGCGAGCGCCCCCTATCGCTGGACAATCCCCTTGAGGATCCGCTCCTTGCGGCGACGGCGCGGGTCGAAGCGCCGGAGCAGCGCGCTGAGAAGCCACGAGAGCAGCAAGATGAGCACGAAGTACACGAGCGCCACGCTGAGCAGCGGGAAGAACGCGTCGAAGGTTCGGCTACGGATGATGTCGGAGACCTTGGTGAGGTCCGTGATGGCGACGTAGCCAACCACCGAGGTGGCCTTGATAAGCGCCGTGAGCTGCCCCGCATAGATGCCGCCGATGTGCTGGACGGCCTGCGGCAAGATCACGCGCCGATAAATCTGCGACGACGGGAAGCCCAGCGCCTCGGCAGCCTCGATCTCGCCGGGGGCCACCGAGTCGAGGCCGGTTGAGAACACGCCCGACAAAGGCGCCGACACCTCGAGCCCGAAGCAGATGATGGCCACGGCTATGGCCGGTATGCCCACGCTGGCGAACACGATGTAGTAGAGGATCATGAGCCACACGAGCACGGGGATGCCCGTGGCGACGCGGCAATAACCGTTGGCGAGCGCGGCGAGCACCCGGTTGCCCGAGCGCTTCATGAGGCAGAGGATGCCGCCGCCGACCGTGCCGAGGGCGAAGGCGCCGACGGCGATGCCGGCGGTGACCAGCAGGCCCTGCAGGACCATGACCCAGCGGTCCTCCGCGATGAAGGTGCTCTGGAAGCCGGAGCTGAGCTTATCGAGAACGGAGGTCGTGTCCTTGGCGTCGACCTTTGCCATCGCCACCCAATCGAGCGTGTAGATGGTGTTCGTGAAGTCCATGGACCCCTCGCGCTCGGGGGTGTCGACCATGTAGATGCCCACGTCGACGGTTCCGGCGGTGAGCGCGGCAAGTTTGGCGGTGAAGTTCATGTCCTGGAACTCGACGCGCATACCGAGGTCGTAGGCCGCGCGCATGATGATCTCGACGTCCATGCCGGCGGCGTGCCCCTCGTACATGAAGGTCGAGGGCTCGTCGGTCGGCGAATAGGCAACGGTGAGCACCTCGCCGTCCTCGCGGACGGGGGTGTCGCTCATGTCGTAGTTGCCCTCCTCGCACCACTTCTTCTGGGCAGCGGCGACGGTGCCGTCGGCCTGTAGCTTGGCGATCTCGGCGTTGAGCTTCTCCTTGAGCTCGTCGTTGCCCTTGGCGAGGCCCATGGACACGTCGACGCCGTAGAGGGCGGGCTTGACGTAGGTGAGGTCGGCGTTCTTGCGCATGTAGAGCAGCGCGATGGGCTCGGTGGCCGTGGCGTAGTCGATCTTGCCGGCGGCAAGCGCCGCGATGGTGTCGGAGATGCTCTGGAAGGACTGCGCGTCCGCCTCGGGGTAGTTGCTCTTGACCTCGGTCTCGGACGTGATGCCGACCTGCACGCCGATGCTCGCGTGGGCGAGGTTCTGGTCGCGCTCCTCTTGGGTCCAGGTGATGATGCGGTCGGTCACGCCCTCGGCGAGCGCGGCGGCGGGCGTCGAGGTAAAGACGATGCCGACGGCGGTGAGCAGCGCGAGCACGGCGAGCATAGCCGCGCGGAACTTCTTCACATTAGTCATGGAGCACCTCCACGGGCACGGCGTTCATTCGGATGCACAGGCGGCCGGGCCCATGCTCGACCTCGCTCGCGTAGCCGTCGATGACCTTGCGGGAGAGCGTCTCCATGCTCTCGAACGGATAGGCCGCCGAACCAGCCTGGTCCTCGAAGAGCAGCTCGAACTCGTCGGATTTCTCGGAGTAGCGCAGGGTGAAGTTCGTGGCCTCGGCCTGGTCGCAGGCAAGAACGCTCTGGTAGACGGCCTCCTCGATGACGAGCAGGACGCGCATGATGCGGGCATCGTTGAGCAGCTGCTTGCGCAGGAAGGTGGCCGCGCGGCCCTGCAGCTCATAGAAGTCGAGCTTATCGCGGCGAATCTCGTACGAGAAGGTCTTGACGTGGAAGATGAAGTCGCGGGTTCGCGGGCGCTGGGGGTTCTCGAAGATCTGCTCCGGGGAGCCGTCCTCGTAGATTCCCTTCTCGTCCAGGTAGAAGATGCGGTTGGACACGTTGCGGGCGAAGTTCATCTCGTGCGTGACGATGAGCATCGTGGTGCCGGCGTCGGCGAGCGACTTCATGACCGCCAGGACCTCCCCCACCATCGTGGGATCGAGCGCGCTCGTGGGCTCGTCGAAGATGATGACCTCGGGGTCCATGGCGAGCGTTCGGGCGATGGCGGCGCGCTGCTTCTGGCCGCCGGAGAGCTCATCGGGGTACGCGAGCGCGCGATGGCTGAGGCCGACCGTGTCCAGGAGCTCCATGGCGCGATCGTAGGCCTCCTGGCGGCTGCGGCCCAGGAGGTTCACGGGGCCGGTCATCACGTTCTCGACGATGGTCATGTTGGAGAACAGATTGAATGCCTGGAAGACCATGCCCATCTTACGGCGCAGCGCCTGTAGCTCCTTGGGGTCGCCGCCCACCTTCTTGCCGTCGAACCAGATGTCGCCGGCGGTCGGCGGGTCGAGGAAGTTGAGGCAGCGCGTGAAGGTGGACTTGCCGCATCCGGAGCCGCCGATGATGGATATGACGTCTCCGCGGTTGATGTCGACGTCGATGTTTCGCAGGATCTCGTTTTCTCCGTAGCTCTTGCAGAGCCCGCGGACGCGAATCAGGGGTTCGGTCATGGCTACCTGCCTTTCGTTGGGTTTGGACCGTCGGACAGAAGAAGTGTGGTTGGGCAATGATCGGGCAGTCGCCGGAAAATGACGGTGCTCGGCGGCGAGCGGGCGCGCCGTTAGCGCACGTGGCTCACCTTGTACTTGAACTGGTCGGCCCGAGCCACGCTGTGGGTGAACTCGATGACCGTGTTCTTGTCGTTGTAGGTCACGCGGGTGAGCTGCAGGACGGGCGCGCCCTCGGCGATGCCCAGGACATCGGCGTCGTTCTTGCGCGCGACGCTGGCGAAGAACTCCTCCTCAGCGACGCGGATCGTCTCGTGGAAGTCGTTCTCGAAGATGGCGTAGAGCGACTTGCCGGCGAGCGCCTCGGCCGTGAGCCCGAGGAACTGCCCGGCGGGCACGTAGGTGCGCTCGACCATCATGGGGACGCCGTCGGCCAGGCGCAGGCGCTTCATGAAGAGGACCTTGTCGCCCAGGTGAAGACCCATGCGATCGGCCACGGTCTTGGTGGCGTCGAGCGTCTGGAACTCGAGGTCGACGGTCTTGGGAACGCGCCCAGCGTCGCGCATCTGCTCGGTGAAGCTGTAGTTCGTGGTGAGGTCCATCGCCTTGCTGGTGAGGTCCGAGACGAACGTGCCCTTACCGTGGCGACGCGTGATGAGGCCGAGGGTCTCGAGCTCCTTCAGCGCGAGGCGGACCGTGGTGCGCGAGAGGCCGTAGTGCTCGGAGAGCTCGCGCTCGGAGGGGAGCAGGTCGCCCGGCTCCATCTCCGCCTCGATCTTGTCGCGCAGGATGTCCACGAGCTGGTCGTAGAGCGGCTGCTTTCTTGATGCGACGCCCATGGGCGCACCTCCACACGTATGCTGGTTGTAACAACTTGGCACAGGCCAACTATACGCGCTGGGCGCGGCGCGCGCAGCGACAAACCCGCGGAGAACGACCGGTTGACGCCGCGGCGAGGCGCCGCATGGTCGAAAACTTGCCAAGCGGAAAAGCAAATTTGGATTTACCAAGTATCCGCTCGAGTCCAGGGAAAACCCGCAGGTCAAAAGCTCGCGGCATTATCGGCCACTCGGCAAAACCTCAATTGCTTTCCTGCTTAGCGATGTTTTTGAGTTCGACACGGCGCCAGCGGCCAGATCACGCGGTGAAGGGCCACTCCCCCGCCGCGAGGGCCTCGATGGCGGCGGGAACGGCGTCGTCCTCCACGGAACCGATGTGCCAACGGGCGGCGTCGCGGGCCTCGGGCAGCGCGCCCGCCACCGCGACCGAATGATCGGCGGCCGCGAACATCTGCAGGTCGTTGCCCGCGTCCCCGAAGACGACCACCTCGTCGGAAGAGATTCCCAGCCGGCCCATGATCCACTTGACCGCCTCGCCCTTGTTCCAGCCGGCGGGCATCGCGTTGGAAAAGGCGGCCTGGGGGACGTCGAAATCGATGTCGTCGACCCCGCGGTTGAGCCTCGCCACGACCTCGCGGGTACGCTCGATGTCTCCGCATATGAAGACGTTCGCCTTCGTGATGCCCGACTCGGGGACGTCGTCGCGGTCAAGGCAGGTCTCGGCGTAGGACGGGAAGCACTCGCGCAGGTCCTCGCGGTCGCCCTGCACGAGGTAAGGCGTGGAGCCCTCGAAGAAGAGCAGGCCCGTGCGCTCGACGCCCGTCAGCACCTCCATGGCGCGGTGTATGCCGCCGGCGGGGACCTCCTTCTGGAGAACCATCTCGCCACCCAGGTACACCTGCGCGCCGTTGGTGGCAAGGGCCGTCTCGCAGCAGGTCGCGTCGCCGCCGAAGAAGCCCGGTATCCACGAATAGAAGCGGCCGCTGGCGGGGCCCACGAGGATGCCGGCCGTGCGGGCGGCGCGGAACGCCTCGACGCAGCGCCGGCTCACGGCCTTCTTGCCGTAGGGCAGGATGGTTCCGTCGATGTCGGTGAGGATGAGCTTGATGGACATGGGCGGTCCTTTCTTTGGGCACGGGCCTTCGGGCGCGGCGTCGCTGGCGCGCCCGTTGGACGGCCGCGGGGCGCAACGGCCGCGCAGAACAAAAAACGCCGACGCTCGAGGTGAGCGCCGGCGCGGCCAAGAGCTTCTTGCCTTACTCGTAGGCGAGGGCGTCCTCGACCTCGGCGATGATCTTGTCGGCGGTATCGGCCGCAAGAAGGCGCTCGCGCTTGTGCGAGTTGATGAGCATCTTCGCGATCTTGGAGAGAAGGCGCAGGTGCGTCGTGCCGGCCTCGTCGGCGGGGATGAGCAGGGCGATGGCGCACTTGACCGGCACGTTATCCATGGAGGCCCACTCGACCTCGCCGGAGAACTTGGCGACCATGATAACGGCCTCGCTCACCGCGGAGGTCTTGGCGTGCGGGATGGCGAAGCCGCCGGCCATGCCGGTCGTCCCCTCCTCCTCGCGGGCGCGGAACGCCTCGAACACGGCGTTGGCGTCGCTGGCATAGCCGAGCTCGACGGCCTTCTTGGAGAAGAACCCGAGGACATCGTCGACGGTGGACGCGGGGCAATCGAAGAAGATGTTCGAAGCAGTGATGGTCTCGCTCATGAGATGCTCCATTCCTAAACCAGAAGATGGTTGGCTGCGCGCATGTTGGGCGCTGTTCGGCGTTTCACAGGATACCACTATCGAAAAGATAAATTCCGCGAGCGGTAGTGTTTGAGCGACGAGCGTTTCGGTCGTGCTCGCGAAATCCGGCCAACGAGCTCGAATTACTTGCCCAGCTGCTCCTCGCGCAGGCGCAGGGCCTCGTAGGCGCATCCGTACATGGCGGCCTGGTTGCCGAGGGTCGCGGCCTCGATGCGCGCGTTCTTGCAGCTGGTGAGGGCGTGCTCGGCGAAGCGCCGGCGGAGCTCGGGGGCAAAGGTGGCGAAGGCGCCCGCAACGCCGCCTCCGATGAGGAACATCGCGGGGTCGACCACGCAGCTGACCTGGGCCATCGCGATGGCGAGATACTCGCACATCTGGTCGACGGCGATCTTGGCGCAGTCGTCGCCGGCGGCGAGCGCGCGGAAGACGGTGAGGGTGTCGGTGGCGTGCTCGACGGGCGCGGGCTTCACGCCGCGGCGCTCGCACTCCTCGAGGTAGAGACGCACGACGCCCGTCGCGGAGGCGTACTGCTCCAGGCAGCCCTTGCGACCGCAGCCGCAGGCCTTCTCCTCGGACGGGTTCACGGTGATGTGGCCAACCTCGCCGCCGGCGCCGAACGCGCCCGCGATGAGCTTGCCGCCCACGACGATGCCGGCGCCCACGCCGGTGCCCAGGGCGATGAGGCAGAAGCTCGAGATGCCGCGCGCGACGCCGGCCCACAGCTCGCCCAAGGCAGCCGCGTTGGCGTCGTTGACGAAGGCGATGGTCGCCTTAGGGAACGCGGCGCTGATGGCGGCCACAAGGCCCTCGGGGTCGAGCTGAATGTTGGGCAGGAAGCTGACCGTGCCGTCGTCGGCCACGGGGCCGGGAATGTCGAGGCCGAGCGCGATGACGTCGGCGGGCTCGCAGTCGTGGGCCGCGACCATCTTGGTCAGGCCTCCGATCACGACCGCATAGGCCTCATCGGTGATGAGCGCGGGCGTGGGGATTTTGCGCTCCTCGAGAAGCTCGCCTTCCGGGGTGAAGAAGCCCGCCTTGATGCTGGTGCCGCCGATGTCGATACCGAGAACCGCTGCCATGCTGAAGTCCTTTCTCGCCGGGCGGACCGTTGCGACCCGGGCGCCCGTGATGTCCGATTGTGAGTCCACTATAGATTCTGCCGGCGGGCCCGTGGCGCGCGACGGCGCGAATTGTCCCGTTGGCGACACGTTCGGTACGGCGGGCGAGCGTGCGGGTACACTGGAAGGGTGCTTTGCGACTTTCGCGCCGCCGCTCTTGCGCGGCGGCGCTTCTTGCCCCTTTTACCTGCAATTGGAGGCTTTTTATGTCCACCAACCCGGCAACCGCCGACCTCAACGCCGCCGTGGCCAACCCCCGCGCCGACATCGCCCAGCTCGATGCCCTCGAGAAGAAGCTCTTCGCCCTGCGCTACGCCATCGACGAGATCGGCTCGCTCGGCCCCGTGATCGACCCCGCGAAGGCCACCGAGGAGCGCGGCGAGGCGTGCGCCGTCCTCGAGGAGGAGCGCGTGCGGGCCCTGTGCGCCCCCGAGGTGGGGCCGCTCCTCGAGCGCTTGGGCGCGCAGCCCGAGCTTATGGGCCCGGTGCGCATGGACCAGGTCAAGATCCTGAAGCGCGACCGCGCCTCGCTCGTCGACGTGCCCGCAGAGGAGCAGGCCGCCTTCAGCCGCCTCACCGTGGAGGCCAACGACATCTGGCGCCGCGCCAAGGCCGCCAACGACTGGGCGAGCTTCGAGCCCTACCTGGACCGCGTCGTCGAGGCCCTGCGCCACATGGCCGAGGAGAAGGACGCCTCGGCCGACCCCTACGACGTCTGGCTGAACGAATACGAGCACGGCACGAGCAGGGCCTTCTACGACCCGTTCTTCGCGCAGGTCAAGGAATGCGTCGTGCCGCTTTTGGCCGACTGCATGGCGAGCCGCCACAAGCCGAGCCACCGATGCGTCGAGGGGACCTTCGACGAGGCGCGCCAGTGGGCGCTTGCCGACGACCTGCTCGAGCTCGAGGGCGTGGACAAGGACGCGCTGTGGGTCGGCCGCACGGAGCACCCCTTCACCGGCGGGCCCTCGGTCGGCTTCGTGCTCATCGCCAGCCACGCCTACGCCGACAACGTGCTCTCCAACGTGTTCAGCATGCTGCACGAGGGCGGCCACTCCCTCTATGAGCAGAACGTGGCACCCGAGTACCGCTTCACGTCGCTCAAGGGCGGCACGTCGATGGGCATGCACGAGGCGCAGTCGCGCTTCTTCGAGAACATCATCGGCCGCAGCGAGGCCTTCGCGGGGCCGCTGCTCGAGCGCCTGCGCGGGCGCTTCCCCGGCCAGTTCGGGCGCGTGACGCCCCACCAGCTCTACCTCGCCGAGAACTGCGCCGAGCCGTGCCTCATCCGCTGCGACGCCGACGAGCTCACCTACCCGCTGCACATCCTGGTGCGCTACGAGATCGAGCAGCTGCTCTTCTCGGGAGAGGCGAAGGCGGCCGACGTGCCGCGCCTGTGGGCCGAGAAGTACAAGAGTTACCTGGGCATTACCGTACCCGACGATACGAACGGCGCGCTTCAGGACACCCACTGGTCCGACGGCAGCCTGGGCTACTTCCCCACCTATGCGCTGGGCAGCGCAATCGGCGCGCAGCTCAAGGACGCCATGGTCGCGGGCGGCATGGACTTCGACGGCGTGTGCGCGTCGGGCGACCTGGCCCCCGTGCGCGAGTGGCTGCGCGAGCGCATCTGGCGCTGGGGCCGCGCGAAGGACACCGACGAGCTGCTGCGCGCTGCGACCGGGTCCGGCTTCGACGCGAAGCACTACACCGATTACCTGACGGAGAAGTTCAGCGCAATCTACGAGCTGTAAGGCGGAGGCACCGGGCACCTTCGCGGGCGGCTCGGCCGAACGTCACCGGTGTCGGCTGCCGAGCAAGCACAGGCACGCCAGCCCCACGGCCCCGTGCGCAACGTCGCGCACTCCGCGTTGCGGGTTTGGGCCGGATGGCAGGAAATCTCTGCCATCCGGCCCAAACCCGCAACATTCAGGGGCTATTTCGGCCAAACCCCTGCCATCCGGCCCGTTTTCGCAACACGCACGGCCGTGCAAGCGAGAGATGCCGTTACGTAACTGACAGGACAACAATCAGACAATCCAAGCAGCTCAGCCTTCTTTTTCACCCTCGAATGATGCCGGCGCCAACAGCTCGACGGCCATCCGCTGACTCAGGCTCTTTCGAATAGGGCCCGTACCAGCTCGGCGATGCGCTTGTCGCGGTTGGCGACGTCGCGCTCGAGCTTGTGCACGTTGGGGGTCGTCTGCTTGCCCTCGCCGGTCGCGGTGTCCTGGGGCTTGCCGCCCTCGGCCGCGCCGGTGTCCTGGGGCTGCGCCTCGGCGGCAGTGTCCTGGGGCGCGTTGCCCTCGGCCGCGGCCTGCTGCGCGTTCTGGTCAGCCATTCGAGGCTCCCTCCCTTGCTTGTCGGGGGCCTTTCCCCCGCTCCGGCACATGGTCGGCGCGGGGTAACGGCATGGAAAAGCCCCGCTCGAGGTGAACTGCACCCCAAAACTTGGACGGCCTAAATAAGGACTACGCCGCAAGGGACT
>CAVDQW010000242.1:0-13392 GCA_963610995.1 bacterium
GCCGTCATCATGGCGCGCATCTCCACCTTCGAGGGCGGCAAGGTGGCCTACAGCTACGCCACCGCCGCGGACTTCAAGGCCAACGACGTGCCGCTCGCCGAGTGCGACGGCCTCATCGACCTCGTCCGCTGCGTGGACGGCAGCGAGGTCGCGCTCTTCCTCAAGGAGGTTCCCGGCGGCAAGATCCGCGGCAACCTTCGCTCCAAGTGCGGCCTCGACATCTCCGGCATCGCCCGGGAGTTCGGCGGCGGTGGCCACAAGGCGGCCGCGGGATTCACCTTCGAGGGCACCATCGACGAGGCGCTCGCAGCGGCGCTGCCCCTTCTCCACCAGCTCTTCGTGTGCAGCCCCGAGGTTACCGAGGGGGCCAATTGAGGCGGGGCCCGAGCGCGGTGAACGCGCTTATCGCCGTCAATAAGCCGCTCGGCCTGAGCAGCCACGACGTCGTCAACCGCGTGAGGCGCGCGGTGGGGGAGAAGCGCGTCGGCCACGCCGGCACGCTCGACCCCGATGCGTCCGGCGTGCTCGTCGTCGGCATCGGGCAGGCGACGAAGCTCCTCGGGCTGCTCACGCTCGACCGCAAGAGCTATCGCGCCCGCATCGAGTTCGGCTCCGCCACCGATACCGACGACGCCCAGGGCGAGGTTGTCGAGCGATCCGAGGTGCCCGAGCAGCTCCGCGATCCTGAATACGCCGCGACCCAGGTCGCGAACCTTGTGGGGGAGACCGACCAGGTCCCTCCCGCTTACTCCGCCATCTCGGTCAACGGCAAGCGCGCTTACGCCCTCGCCCGCGAGGGAAAGGAAGTCGAGCTCAAGAGCCGACGCGTCACTATCTATGGAGCTGAGCTGCTGAGCGCCGAGGCCGGCTCCGAGGATGGGCCGTTGGTGTGGACCTGCGACTTCGACGTCGCCAAGGGGACCTATATTCGCAGCATCGCCCGCGACCTCGGGCGCGCTCTCGGCACCTGCGCGCATCTCTGCGGCCTTGTGCGCACGGGCGCGGGCGACGTGTCGCTTGCCGACTGCGTCGAGCTCGAAGAGCTTATGGAGCAGGGCACCGGCCTGGTGGCTTCTCGATGCCTCGACCCCGTCGCCTCGCTCGGGCTTCCCGTGCGCACGGTCGACGTGTCGGAGATCGTCGACATCACCTGTGGCCGAAAGATCCCTATGGGCTCCGTGAGCTGCGGCTCGTTTACGCGCGAGCCCAAGCCGCTCGAGAAGGTCGCCCTCGTGTGGGACGGTTGCCTCGTCGGCATCTGGGAACGCCGCGGCCTCGAACTCGTCTGTTCCGTCAACTTCCCGCAGGCCATCGAGGGGGTTCGTTGATGCTCGACCAGGAGATTCTCGCCTTGAGCGACAGGTCGCCGCTCTCCGCTGCCCGGGCGGCGGAGCTTGTTGGGGCGTATCCCGGCGTGACCGACTACGACCATGCCCGCTGCTCCTTCTCCCGCTGCGAAGGCCGCGCCCGCGGCACGTTCTACGGCTGCGGCGATTCTGACGGGCCATGGGTCTGCGCAATAGGCGCCTTTGACGGCTTCCACGTCGGCCACCAGGCGCTTATTGCCAGGGCACGGGTCGAGGCCGCGGAGCTTGGCGCGCGCGTCTGCGCCGTGACCTTCGCCCCCGACCCGGCTGAGGTGCTCGGCGACGCCGCTCCCGCGAGCCGGCTTGTCGATCCATGCCATCGCCCCGAGCTTCTGCTCCGCGGCGGGGCCGACGCCGTGCTCGCCTTCGAGTTCGACGGCGATTTCTCGACGCTCTCCTACGATCGCTTCGTTCGCGAGGCCCTGCTCGGCCTTGTGGATTGCCGTGCCATCGTGGTCGGCCGCGACTTTCGCATGGGCGCCGGGGGCACAGGCACGCTCGAGGCCTTGGTATCGCTTGGGAAAGAGATCGGCATCGAGGTCATCGGCCTCGAGCTTCTCGACGAGGGCGGCCGCGCCGTTACCGCGACCCGCATCCGCGGCCTCGTGCGCGAGGGGCGCGTGGAGCAGGCAGCGGGCCTCATGGGCCGTTGCCTTGCGCTCACCGGGCACGTCGAGCACGGAAGGGGCGAGGGGTCCTCGTTCGGCTTCCCGACGGCGAACGTGATCACCGATATCCGCAATTGCCTTCCTGAGCAGGGCGTTTATGCTGGCTTCGTGACGCCTTTGGGCGAGTACCCGCTCTACGCCTATCCCGCGGCCATCAACGTGGGGCTGCCGCCGACCTTCCAGGAGGAGGATCCCGCGCTCGAGCTCGACGCGGTGGCGTTCCTCGAGGCGAACCTCATCGGCTTTGAGGGGGACCTTTACGGCTCGGATGTCGTCGTTACCTTCGTGCGCTGGCTGCGCGATTCGCGCACCTTCGATTCGCTTGAGGAGCTCGAGGCCACGGTCCTGGGAAATATCGCATGGGTGCGCGATTGCCTCGGCGGCTCCGGCATACATATCGACGAGGGAGAGGTGGAGCGATGATTGGCGACGAGGACAAGGAGAAGGTCCGCCAGGCGACCGACTTCGTCCAGCTCGTCGCCGAGACGGTGGAGCTCCGACAGCGCGGCCAGGAGTTCTGGGGCTGCTGCCCCTTCCACGGCGAGAAGAGCCCTTCGTTCAAGGTGAACCCCAACACCGGTCTTTGGCACTGCTTCGGGTGCGGCGAGGGCGGAGACGTCTTCAGCTACGTGCAGAAGCGAGAGAACCTCCAGTTCCCGGACGCCATCCGCTACCTCGCGGACCGCGCGGGCATCGAGCTTGCCGAGGAGCGCGGCGGCAGGCGCGGGCCGAAGCGCAACCGAATCATCGAGTGCCTTACCGAGGCCCAGTCCTTCTACGCGACCATGCTCATGCGCGGGCGCGGCGAGGGGCCCGATTCGGCGCGCTCCTATTTTGCCTCGCGCGGTTTCGGCGGCGACGTGTGCCGCCGCTGGGGGCTCGGCTATGCACCGGGCCGCGGCGCGCTCGTTCGCCATCTTCGCGAGAGGGGCTTCTCTCAGGCCGAGATGATCGCCGCCGACCTCGCGCTCGATCGCAATGGGCGCGCGACCGACCGCTTCTACGATCGCGTCATGTTTCCCATCAACGACGAGCAGGGCCGCGCCATCGCGTTCGGCGGCCGCGTCATCGGCCCCAAGAAGGATACGGCCAAGTACGTGAACACGCGCGACACCGCCGTCTTCAACAAGGGCAAGCACCTCTTCGCCTACGACCGTGCCAAGGAGACCATGGCCGCCACGGGCGAGGCCATCGTCTGCGAGGGGTACACGGACGTCATATCTATGCACGAGAACGGCTTCACCAATGCCGTGGCGGCGCTGGGCACCGCGTTCAGGCTCGATCACATCAAGTTGATGGAGCGGCAGCGCGTGAACCGCATCATCTGCATGTTCGACGGCGACGCCGCGGGCCAGCGCGCCGCCGAGCGCGCCGTGCAGTTCATCGGCAAGAGCGACGCAGAGCTGCGCTGCGTCGTTTTGCCCAACGGGCAGGACCCCATGGAATTCCTCGCCGAGCACCCCGCCGATGAGCTGCGCGCCATCCTCGACGCAGCGCGGCCGCTCATGGACTTCGTCTTCGAGAAGCGCCTCTCGGGCGTCGACCTCGGCGTTCCGGGCAAGCGCGTCTCGGCCTTGGACTCAATGTCTCGCGTGCTCGCGCCGCTCAAGAACTCGGTCCTGTTGCCCGAGTACGCCGAGCGGCTCGCGGCGCTGCTCACGATGGACGTCGAGGACGTCAAACGCTCCATTCGCGAGGCGCCTCTGCCCAAGGACGACGACGGGCGGGGCTCGCAAGGCTCTTGGCCCAAGCGCGCGGGAAGGGGTCCGGCGAAGCCCCCGCGGCAAGCCTCGGCTCCTTCGGGCGGCGCCTATTCGGCGGGCGGCGACGAGGTGCCCGCCGACGCCTACGACTACGTGCCCGCGGAGGCTTATGCCGACGACTATCAAGGCGGCGAATACGACAGCCCCGCGTACCAGGGCGAAGGGTATGCCCCCGCCAGCGACGAGGCGTCCTACTTCTCGCGGCTTTCCGAGTTCGATCGCACTCAGCTCAGGGTGGAGGAAGAGTTCCTGTGCGCCTTGGCGACCCGCCCCGACCTGATGCGACCCTTCGCCGACCGTCTCTTCGACATCTCGTGGGCCGACTCCCGCAACGAGGCGATGGCCTGGGCGATGCTCTCCACCCCGGATGGGGCGACCAGCGCCGATATGGTGGCCGCCGCCCAGGCCGTCGAGCCCGACGCGCCGAGGGTCCTTTCCGGCGGGCGCGTCATCAACGAGGAGGGCATGAGCGACGAGCGAAAGGCCTCGATCATCGTCGACAGGCTCGAGGCCTGTTCCTGCGAGCGCAGAGTCAAACGGATCATCGGACGCATGAACTCGGCCCCGGAGGAGGAGCAAAGCGCGCTTCTCGCCGAGGCCACGGGGCTGCAGGCGAGGGTCAATGAGCTGCAAATTCACGCATCTTCCAGCTCTCAATAACGTCAGATTCGGGTAAGATAAGAAAGTTAATGCGTCGAAGGGATATACGTGGCAGCAAAGAAGACCACTAGCACGGTCAAGCTTTCCGATGAGCTCGAGAAGGTCGTCACCGAGATCGTCGGCGAGGCCAAGGGCGGAAGCATCACCGAGGACGACGTCCAGCTCGCTATTCAGGACATCGACGTCGACGGCGAGGAGCTCGACGATCTTTACGAGAGCCTTCGCTCCAAGGGCGTCGAGGTCGTCGAGGCCGGAGGGACGGATTCCGACAAGGGGTACGCCGCCGACGATTCCTCCGACGACGATTTCTCGGATGACGACGACGATGAGGATGACGACGACTCCGATGACGGCTACGACGACGAGGACCGCGACGTCTCCGACGTGAACGAGACCAAGGCCGTCAAGGAGGCTATGCGCTCCATGGGCAAGGCCAAGGCCTCCAAGCCCAAGCGCTCCAGCCGCGCACGCGCCCGCCGCACCGATACCTCCACCGTCATGCTCACCGGCGACCCCGTGCGCATGTACCTCAAGGAGATCGGCAAGGTCGACCTGCTGACCGCATCCGAAGAGGTCAACCTGGCCATGAAGATCGAGGCGGGCACCGAGGCAACCGAGAAGCTCGAGGCTGCCGAGAACGGCGAGATCGAGCTTTCCCGCGTCGAGCAGCGCCGTCTGATGCGCATCGAGTCCGTGGGCCTCGATGCCAAGCAGCAGCTCATCTCGGCCAACTTGCGCCTTGTTGTTTCCATCGCCAAGCGTTACGTCGGCCGCGGCATGCTGTTCCTCGACCTTATCCAGGAGGGAAACCTCGGCCTTATCCGCGCCGTCGAGAAGTTCGACTACACCAAGGGCTTCAAGTTCTCTACCTATGCGACCTGGTGGATCCGTCAGGCCATCACGCGCGCCATCGCCGACCAGGCCCGCACCATCCGCATCCCGGTGCATATGGTCGAGACCATCAACAAGCTCATCCGCGTCCAGCGTCAGCTCCTCCAGGACCTCGGCCGCGACCCGACTCCCGAGGAGATCGGCGCCGAGATGGGTATGACGCCCGATCGCGTTCGCGAGATCCAGAAGATCAGCCAGGAGCCCGTTTCCCTCGAGACCCCGATCGGCGAGGAGGAGGATTCCTCCCTCGGCGACTTCATCGAGGACTCCACCGCCGTCGCGCCGCCCGATGCCGCCTCCGACTCCATGCTCCGCGAGCAGCTCGACCAGGTGCTCGATTCCCTCGCGGACCGCGAGCGCAAGGTCATCAAGTTCCGCTTCGGCCTCGAGGACGGCCATCCCCGCACCCTCGAGGAGGTCGGACGCGAGTTCGGCGTTACCCGCGAACGCATCCGCCAGATCGAGTCCAAGACGCTGGCCAAGCTCCGTCACCCGAGCCGCTCCGGTCGCCTTAAGGATTACATGGAGGACTAACGGCAAGCCCTCTGACCTGCGGAAACGTTTCCGATTGGTCCCTATTGGCCCTAAGTGCCCGGAACCACGTCATCCTCGCGCATAAAAGGTTTGCGCGCGAAAGCCTCGCCCACCGCCCTGACGAACATCGGGGCGGTGGGTTTGTCGTAATGCTCGCCGGTGACGCCGGGGAGGGCGTGGCCCATCATCTGCTCGATCTTGGAGCGGTCCACGCCCATGTCCCAGCGCATGTAGGTCTCCCAGCTTCGGCGCGCGGCCCGGGCCTGCTTCGGCTCGACGCCGGCGGCCTCGCAGGCCTTCGCCCACTCGCGGCGATAGGCGTTCTGGGACATGGGCCTCCACAGGCCGTCGTCGCTCAGCCACACGTCTCCGGCCGCTCGGCGCTCCTCGGCGATCTCCCACAGGCGGTCTCCCCACGGCTCCGGCACGACGAGCGGCCGCACGCTCTGGCGATTCTTCAGGTCTCCGTCCGCCGAGAGCTTGCCGTCCGAGTGCACCTGCCGCACGACCTGTGCCACCGTCATGCGCACGCCGGCGTGCTCCGCGCGGCTCACCTCGTCGAGGCGCACACCGAGGGACTCGCCCGTTCTCGCCGAGCCGAACATCGAGAGGATCATCGCCGCCTCGCAGGGGCTGCCGTGCGCGGCCTGCGCTATGCGGTCGAGCTCGGCCAGGGTGTACGCGCCGTCCGCGCAGGTCTCGTGGGCCTCGGGCATGCGGTAGGGCCTGCGGGCCACGTTGACCTGCACGAGGTCGTAGAGCTGGCAGTAGTCGAGGATCTTGCGCAGCATGGCGAGCGAGTCCGATGCCGGCTTCTTCGTCATGGTGAGCAGCCATTCCTGCACGTCCAGCGGCTCTATGTCGGTGACCTTGACGTCGCCCCAGCGAGGCCCCACGTACCTCCGCCACTTGGACAGGCGGCACTTGTATGTGCTCCGCGCGAGCTTTCCCGCCTCGACGGCCTGCTCCGCCTCCGGGAGCCACCACCGCTCGTAGGCCTCGGCCACGGTGGGAATCTGCCGCAGGCGGTGTCGCTTGTTCTCGTCGAGGCCCACGCGTATCTCGGCCAGGCGGCGCTCCGCCTCCCGTCGCGTGCCGCGGATGTTCTCGGAACGGCGCTTGTACTCGCCGCCGATCTCCTCCCACCAGCGCAGGCGGTACTGTCCCTGCGCGAGCCGCTGGACGCAGCCGAAGGACGAGCGCATCTTGCGGGGCATGGGTGGGCCTCCTCGTGGGATATTCGTGACGTCACGAAAATGGGCGTTTACCTGGGGTTTATTACAATTTGGTCATGACAAGCCCCTGAGCGCCGCCGCGATTTCGGCGCGCGAGCTGAAGCCCATCGACCTGACTATCTGGCCGATTTCAACCGTCTTGATGGAGCCGTCGGCAAAAGCGAGGATCTTAAGGATGTCGGCGAGCAGGCATTCGCATTCGTTGGCAGTGAGAATGAGTCTCATGTCCTGGAGGAGCCTTCGGAAATCGGTGCTTTGGGACTTGTCGACCCGCGCGCTGTAGAGCCGCTCGTCGTGGGCGCAGATGTTCCGGAAGTCCTTGATGTGGTCGAACGCGCTTTCAAGTGAGGCGTGCGTGATCCTTCGGGCGGTGGCTCCGTGCGCCTCTCGGTGCATCCTCTGGAACTCCTGCGCGATCGCGAACCTTATCGACTCGTTCTGCGCATAGTAGAACTTGAACGCCTGGGTCAAGCTCAGACAGTTCATCGTCACCCATAGGGGAACGTTGTCGTGGGTCTTCCTGTAATGCTCGAGGTAATCCTTACGGAACTTCGGCGGCTCGTCCTCAAGCCTCCCTATCGCTCGACTCATCTCGTGGGTGATGGGTCCATGACGAACAGGGCGTAAACCTCATCAAGCGTCGCTCCGGGGCGGAACCTGTCTTGACCGGCGAGGAACAGGTCTTTATATCCGTTCACAACCGGATAATATCCCTCGTGCTCGAGAATGAACATGGCTTTAGGCCCTGTGTCCAGGCCGCGCGCAGCCATGAGCCGGATAAGCCCACCGTATGTCTTGAACGGTTTATCCACGTGATGCCTCCAAAAGCAAGATGCCGCCCTTGCGAGCGGCATCTGCTGGCTACGCCGTCCTGATCGAAACGTAGCCTCATCACGCCGCCCATGATACACGAAAACCGGGCGCATGCCCGGGAAATCCACGCCTAATCGGCCTTAGGCATGGAGCACCCCCCCCCGCAGTTTTCGGCGGGCTGGAACGGGAACTGGGCGGCGAGGGCGTCGCTGGTGGCGAGCAGGGCGGCGCGGCCCTCTGGGGCCATGCGGCGCATGTTGCGCACCACGGCGGTCTCGTCGGGGGCGGCGTTGGGGGCGGAATCTTCTATCAAGTCGCTCTTTTTCAGTCCGAAGTGATCGGCGATTCGCTGGATGGCACCCATGCGTGGCTCCGAGAAACCGCCTTCCCATTGCGAAACTGCACCCCGGGAGACCCCTGCAATTTTTGCGAGCTCGTCTTGTGTGAGATTGTGCTGTTTGCGCAGGTTAACGATGTTGTCTCGGATGCCCATGAACTCCTCCTTTGCTAGTTTGACTGACATTTTATGAAAAACATTGTTGACAGGCAACGCTAGAATAACTAACGTTGATATCGTCAAACGGCGGAATGAAAGGGGGGGTTGCAATTGCCGGGAGAAACTTTGAGCGAGGCTCGCCGACGAGCTGGGTTTACGCAGGAATACATGGCTGAACAGCTCGGCTGTTCGCGGCCTACTTACGCGCAAATCGAGAAAGACCCGTCTCGGGCGACGGTGCTTCAGGCAAGAACGATTTGCCAACTGCTCGCTAAGAATTACGAGCAAATTTTTTTCGGCCCAAGTGCTAGCGAAACTAACGTTTAGGAGGTGTTCAAGATGGACGAGATTCAAGTTTTCAGGAACGACGAGTTCGGTGAACTCCGCGCCTTTCTTGACGAGAGCGGCGAGCCAATGTTCGTCGCTCGTGAGGTCACGGATGCACTGGCCCTCGACCGCACGGCCGTTCGCAAGCTCGACGAGGACGAGAAGGGTGTGCGTTTAATACACACCCCTGGTGGCGACCAGAAGATGGTCTGCGTCACCGAGCCCGGCTTCTACAAGCTCGTGATGCGCAGCCGCAAGCCTGAGGCCAAGGCGTTCCAGCGTTGGGTCACGCATGAGGTGCTCCCCGCGCTCCGCCGCGATGGCGCGTACGTGGCGAGCGACGGCACCGAGGACGACGACGTCCTCATGGCCCGCGCCCTGTTCGCGGCCGACAAGGCCATCAAGCGCAAGGACGCCCGCATCAAGGAGCTTGAGGCGGCGAACGCGAGCCTCAAGGCCAAGTCCCGCGCGTTCGACCTGTGGGTCGACGATACGGACGGGCTTATCAGCGTCACCAAGGCGGGCAAGCTGCTCAAGTCGCTCGACCCGACGATGGGGGCCAGGAAGCTCCGCGCGTGCCTGCGCGAGGCCGGCTACATCGAGAAGGCCACGCTGAGCTGCACGGTCAAGGCCATCGAGCCGGGCTACATGCGCGAGCGCATGACCAAGTTCATCGGCCGCGACGGCCGCGAGCGGTTCAAGAGCTACGGGGCGCTCACCGCCAAGGGCGTCGCGATGTGCGCGGCGCGTTACTGCGGCCAGAGCTCTTTGCCCGTGGACTAAACCATTTGCACAAACCATTGCACCAACCGACCCTCCGCGAGGGGGCCTCGGCGAAGCCTTGCGCTTCAACGTACCTTGAAAACTTAATGGCCAAAGTCGCTGGCCGAAAAGCGACCACCGATGTTCCCTGCGAGGGGCGCGGGCGTGCAGCCAGAACCACAACCTCTGGCACTCCTCTCGATTGTGTTGCGACGCACAAACCCCCTAAGCACCACGGCCAAAGCGTAACGGGCAGGCCGTAAGCGAGTCCCATGCATATGCTGCTCGCGCCCGTACCCGCGCCTCTCGCAGGGGGCATCGGATGCAGCTTTCAAGAGCTGCGAACGCGACCCCGCCACACGGGCGGCTGGGCTTCTTCTACAGATAACCAACCATGACTTTGATGAATGCGAACTAAGAAGTGGTGGGCTTGCCAATCCAGCCGTTCGTGCGGCGGGGTCGTGGAACTGCGCGGTTGCGACCGCGAGACAAAAAAGAAAGCCCCCGACGCGCCAACGCCGAGGGCGAGGTCGCTGAGGACCCTCTAACCGATAAGGAGGATACACCATGAACGACAAAACGAAGAACGCGGCGCTGCTCGCAGCGATGCCCGCGCTCATCCTCGCAGGCTCCTACGACTATCCGAAAGCCGCCCTGGACGTGCTCGCGCCCATCGTGGCGGTGGCGTTCATCGCCCTCGGCGCGTACTGGCTCCACCTACTGGCGACGGCGAGGGGATATGGCAACTAGTGAAATTGATGACACCCCCGAGGTGTCATCTACCTATAAGTGTTGGTCTACCGCCGAAATCAGGTATCTCCACCAGCACCGATGCGACGGCGCTGAATCCATCGCAAACGCCTTGGGACGAAGCGTCCAATCAATAAAGCAACAAGCAAAGCGACATAACGTGTCGCTTGCACAAAGCCTTGCTACAACCCTGTGCCCCATGTGCTCGACGTACACCATCGCCAAGCACTCGGCGGCGGCAAAGCACGGCGTCTGCATCGTCTGCTGGAACCGCATCAAGGCCGATAGGCGGCGGCAAGCCGAGGCGGAGATGCAGAGCGCCCGCGACTACGAGCGCGAGAAGAAGGCTGCACAGAGGAGGTCGAATGCGAACCAAGCTGTGCCCCAAGTGCGGGAAGCCGTACCCGATTGGGCAAAGAAGCTGCCCGAGGTGTAGGCCCCCGCAAGCGACGCACGGGGAGCGCACCAAGGAGCAGGAAGCCGCCCGCAAGGAACAGAATCCTTGGCGCACCGAGTACGGCAAAGCAGCCTATAAGAAGGCGAGGCAGCGCGTCTGCGAGCGTCAGAGCGGCATGTGCACGAGCTGCGGCAAGGTCTGCGCTGTGCGCGGCGGCAACGGAACCTGGTGGATGCGCGGCGGCGGAGTGCACCACATAAGGGCGCTGAGCGAGGGTGGCGGCAACGACGATTCAAACCTCGTGCTGCTGTGCACCCAGTGTCACAACCGAATAGAGGCTGAGAGGAGGAGGGCATGACCTCAGAGACATTGCGATTCGCCGTGGAGATGGGCAAGAAGCCCAAGCGTAGCTACCCGGTCGCGGAGATGGCCGAGATACTCGGCTTCCACGTCGATGTTCTGCGCCGAGAGAACAAGGCGGGTCGGCTGAAATTCGTCGTGCCGCGCGGCAAAGAGCGCGGGGCGCACATCACCTGTGACGAAGCAGACCGATGGATCGCGGAGAACACGATATGACGCGGGTGCGGACGCCGCGCATCGAGCCGCCGGAGGCCGCGCTCATGCTCGAGAAGCTGGAGGCGGGCTACGCGATCCGCTATATCTCCGGCTTCTTCGGGCGCGGAGACATCGAGACGTGCCGCGCGCTCGCCGTGGCGGCAACGAACAAAGGGGGTGACCTGCTCATTGAGCTGGTTAATCGACGAATCGAGGGCCTACGACGCCGTTCTCAAGGACGCCGAGGAGCACCGCGACCGGCTCTTTGGAGGGCGGCGAGGATGACGAGGACGATGAAGAGCGCCAGGCAGGCGGGGTCGAGGTTCGAGCGGATGACGTCTGACTTCATCGGAGGGGCGCTCGGCGACGACGGCGTCGACCGTCAGGTGAAGAACGGCTCCAAAGACCTCGGCGACGTCCGGGGCGTCAAGCTCTGCGGGCTGCCTGTGGTCATCGAGTGCAAGGACTACGGCGGGAAGAACGAGTTGCCGCAGTGGTACCGCGAGGCGGAGGCGGAGCGTGCCAACAAGGGCGCGGCGTTCGGCATCGTGGTCTGGAAAAGGAAGGGCACGGCGAAACCCGCCGAGCAACACGTGTCGATGACCTTGGGGACCTTCGTTGACATCCTCAAGGCCGTGAATGGAGGAACCATTGGGGATTAAGGGAGAAGGCAGCGTCTTCGAGCTGCTGCGCACCGACGGCGAAGACCGCGAGGCCTGGCTTGAGCTGCGCAAGCAGGGCGTTGGGGGCTCAGACGTCGCGGCGATCATGGGGCTGTCGCATTACCGCTCGGCGTATTCGGTCTGGGCGGAGAAGAGCGGGCTCTACGAGCCGGAGGACATCGGCGACCGTCCCGCTGTCCACTGGGGCAACGTCCTCGAACCGATCGTGGGCGGCGAGTACGCCGGGAACCACCCGGAGCGAGAGGTACGGCGCGTCAACGCCGTCTGCCGCAACCTCAAGCGGCCTTGGGCGCAGGCGTCGCTCGACTACGAGGTCAAGGACCCCGAGCTGGGCTGGGGCGTGCTCGAGATCAAGACCGCCGGGGCGATGCGCGCCAAAGACTGGGAAGACGGCGTACCCGTCTACTACCAGACCCAGGTGGCCCACTACCTGAGCGTGACCGGCCGGCCCTTCGCCGACGTGGCGGTGCTCATCGGCGGGAGCGACTACCGCGAGTACCGCATCATGCGCGATGAGGAGGACGAGGCGGCTGTCGTGGGTGCCGTCGACGAGTTCTGGACCGACAACGTCTTGGGCGGCAACCCGCCTGAGATCGCCGCGGCCCGCGACGATGGCGCGGCTGTGTTCGGCGCGAACCGCGCAGGCAACGGCGAGGTTCCGTACGTGGAGCTTTCCCCCAACATGGCCGACTTCCT
This sequence comes from bacterium, assembly GCA_963610995.1. Lineage (GTDB taxonomy): Bacteria > Actinomycetota > Coriobacteriia > Coriobacteriales > Atopobiaceae > Paratractidigestivibacter. The sequence continues at coordinate 12,598 of CAVDQW010000242.1, forward strand.
CAACGCCCGCGAGGGCAAGAGGCGCGCCGACGAGGAGTTCAAGCTCGCCAGCAACCGCCTGAAGAAGGAGATCGGCCCAAACTCCGCCCTCGAATGCGGCGAAGGTAAGTTCACCTGGCGCCGGTACAGCGTCAACCAGTTCGATTCCAAGGCATTCAAGGCCGACCACCCCGACCTCGCCGAAGAGTACACGAGCGCCGTCCAGCGCGACGGCGGAATCGTCTTCAAGCCAAGCAAAGGAGAAGAGTAATGGGAGACATCGCGAAGGCCCAGCAGGGCATCCAACAGAACAAGCCGGCAACGTTCGCCGACCTTGTACACAAGGTGTCGCCGCAATTTCAGTCGGTTATGCCAAAGGGATTCAAGGCCGAGCGCCTGGCCCAGATGGCGATTAGCGCCTACAACCAGACCCCGAAGCTCGCCGAGTGCAGCATGCCGAGCATCCTCTCGTGCTGCCTGCGCTGCGCGTCCTTGGGCCTTGAGCCGAGCGCCGTGGACGGCCTGGGGCGCGCCTACATCCTGCCCTATTTCAACCGCAAGACGGGAGCTACAGAGGCCCAGTTCATCCTAGGCAAGAACGGCATGGTCGAGCTGGTGCAGCGCTCGGGCAAGGTCAACACCCTGCGAACCCAGTGCGTCTACGACGGCGACGAGTTCGACTACTGGGAGGACGAGGGCGGCGTGCACTTCTCGTACCGCCCTAACCTTGACGCCGACCACGGCAAGGAGCACCTGAAGCTGGCCTACGTCTCCGCGAACCTCAAGGACGGCGGCCTGGTGTTCCTCGCTATGTCC
>CAVDQW010000243.1:0-11112 GCA_963610995.1 bacterium
GGCACCAACATGTCGCTGACCCTTGGCACCGTTGTCAAGGAGGTCCAGGCCCTTCCCGCCGACGCCTCCATCGAGGACATCGCCAAGGCCATCACCCACGGCTCGCTCATGGGCGCCCGCGGCAACTCCGGCGTCATTACCTCGCAGATCCTGCGCGGCATCGCCGAGGGCCTGTGCGAGGCCAAGAACCAGGACGAGCCCACCCCGTCCGACATCGCCCGCGCCTGGCGCCGCGGCGTGAAGGTCGCCTTCAAGGCCGTGCGCAAGCCGGTCGAGGGCACCATCCTCACCGTCCTGCGCGACATCTCCTCCCGCGCCGACAAGCTCGAGAAGACCAAGATCAGCACGACCGAGATGCTCGACGCCCTGGTCGTCGAGGCCTACGAGTCCGTGGCCCGCACCCCGGACCTTCTGCCCGTCCTCAAGGAGAACGGCGTCGTCGACTCCGGCGCCTACGGCTTCGCCACGTTCTTCGAGGCCTTCGTCAACGCCGTCGAGGGCAAGGCCGGTGAGCTCTCCGACTTCGACCCCACCGTCAGCGCCGAGGGCGCCAAGTCCGACGTCTCCGCCAAGGTCCAGATCGAGCTCAACGACGATTGGGAGGGCTCGGAGTTCCGCTACTGCAACGAGTTCCTCTTCCACGCCGAGAAGGAGTTCGACCCCGACGAGGCGCTGACCTACCTCGCCACCCTGGGCGACTGCGAGCTCGTCGTGGGCTCCTATCCCGACTACAAGGTGCACGTGCACTCCAACGAGCCCAACCGCGTCCTCGAGTACATGCTCGGATTCGGCCAGATCTTCGAGGTCTTCATCCACAACATGGACCTCGAGGCTGCCGACCGCACCGCTAGAATCGCCGAGGACCAGAAGGCCGCCGAGAAGGCCCCGCGCAAGGCGCTCGGCTTCGTCGCCGTGGCAGCCGGTTCCGGCCAGGAGTCCATCCTCAAGTCCCTCGGCGTCGACGTCGTCGTCTCCGGCGGCCAGACCATGAACCCCTCCACCGCCGACATCCTCGAGGCCGTCGAGGCCGCCAACGCCGACAACGTCATCGTGCTGCCCAACAACGGCAACATCCGCATGGCCTCCGAGGCCGCGGCCTCCGCGTGCGAGAGCTGCAAGGTCGCCGTCGTCGCCACCAAGACGGTGCTGCAGGCCTTCTCCGCCATGTTCGTCGTCGACCCCGACGCCAGCCTGGATGAGAACGCCGAGGCCATGCGCGAGGCCATCGCCGACGTCCGCGGCGGCGAGGTCACCACGGCTGTGCGCGACTCCAGCGCGGCCGACGGCACCCCGATCCACGACGGCGACGTCATGGGCATCCAGGACGACTCCATCGACGTCGTGGGCAACGACGTCAAGCAGGTCACCCTCGACCTCATCAACAAGATGCAGGACGAGGAGGAGGGCGACTCGCTCACCATCCTGGCCGGCTCCGATATGGACGACGAGGCCTTCGCGGACCTCGTGGACGCTATCGAGGAGGCCCAGCCCGACCTCGAGGTCGACGCTCACCGCGGCGAACAGCCGCTCTATCCGGTCGTCTTCGCCATCGAGTAACAAAGAGGAACGCGGCTCGTGGCCGAGCGTCCCAGCATAGCCATCGCTTCGGAGAGGGTGCAGCGTACCTGCGCCCTCTCCGATTCCGTTGTGCGCCTCCGCTACGTCAAGGGTGCCCGCGCCGAAGCCCTGCGGCGCCTCGGCCTTATGCGCGTGCGCGACCTGCTCGACCATGTGCCGAGCCGTTACCTCGATTTCTCACGCGTGACAAAGATCGCCTTCGCCGACGTGGGCGCCGAGGTGACGGTGCTCGGGACCGTCGACAAGGTGGAGCTCAAGTTCCCGCGCCCGCGCATGCAGATCGTGAACCTCTTTGTGCTGGATGAGACCGGCGTCGTGGAGGCCACGTTCTTCAAGCAGCCCTGGATCGCCGAGCAGGTGCACAAGGGCGACGTCGTTGCGCTCTCGGGCAAGGTCACGTTCGGCTACGGCTTCAAGCAGATGAAGGCTCCGTTCTACGAGGTCGTCGGTGCCTCCGACGACATGGGCTACGCCCGCGTCCTGCCGGTCCACAGGGTCTCGGAGGGCCTGAGCGTGCCGTGGATGCGCCGCATCGTGAGCACGGCGCTCGGCGATTGCGCGGACGTCTGCGATTACCTGCCGGCGTCCCTCGTGGCCGAGCGCGGCCTCATGACGTACTCCCGTGCGCATCGGGAGGTCCACTTCCCGTCGAGCGTGTCCGCGGGCGAGCGCGCCCGTCGACGCCTCGCCTACGACGAGCTGCTCTGCCTTCAGCTCACGCTCCTCTCTCGCCGCGACCTCGAGCTTTCCGGCGCCGTGGCCATAGAGCACGACGTGTTGGGCTCGCATATGGACGCGATCCTCTCGGCCATGCCCTTTACCCTCACCGAGGAGCAGCGCGCGGCAGCCGACGACATCCTGGCAGACATGTCCTCGCCCCGCGTCATGAACCGCCTGCTTTTGGGCGACGTGGGCACGGGCAAGACCGCCGTTGCCGCAGTCGCGCTCGCTGCCTGCGCGGATACCGGTACCCAGGCCGCCATGATGGCGCCGACCTCGGTTCTCGCGCGCCAGTACGCCGAGAAGCTGGGCCCCTTGCTCGACACCGCCGGCATCGGCTGGCGCCTGGTCACGGGCGCCGATACGCCCGAGGAGCGCGCGGCCACCGAGGCCGCGGCCTCCTCGGGCTCCGCCTGCGTGTTCTTCGGCACGACGGCGCTTCTCTCCGAGAGGATCGAGTTCGCACGGCTCTCGCTCGTGGTCATCGACGAGCAGCACCGCTTCGGCGTGAACCAGCGCGCCGCCCTTCGCAAGAAGGGCCCCGGCGCCGACCTGCTCGCCATGTCCGCCACGCCCATCCCGCGCACGCTCGCGCTCTCCGTCTACGGCGACGTCGACCTCTCCCGCATCGCGCACCGCCCGCGAGCGGGCGCCGGCATCGAGACCAAGGTGGTCACGCCCGACAACCTCGACCTCGCCTGGGGCGCCGTTCGCGACGCACTCGCCGCAGGTCACCAGGCCTACGTGATCTGTCCTCTGGTCGACGACGCCGCCGACGGCTCGGCGCTCGAGGACGTGCCCGAAGCGGTCACCTCGACCTCGAAGGCGCTGCGCTCGGCCACCTCGACGCTCGCCCAGCTGCGGCAGTCGATTCTTCCCGGCGTCGAGTGCGACCTGCTCACGGGCAAGATGCGCGCGGACGAGAAGGACGCGGCCATGGAGCGCTTCCGCTCGGGCAAGACGCAGGTGCTCGTGGCAACCACGGTGGTCGAGGTGGGCGTCGACGTGCCCAACGCCACGGCGATGGTCATCCTCGACGCCGACCGCTTCGGCCTGGCCACCCTGCACCAGCTGCGCGGGCGCGTGGGCCGAGGCGACGTCGCGGGCACCGTCTACCTCTCCTGCGCGGCCAAGAAGGGCTCGCCCGCCCGTGAGCGCCTGGCGGCGCTCGAGGCCACGAGCGACGGCCTTCGCCTGGCCGAGCTCGACCTGCGCCTTCGCCACGAGGGCGAGGTTTTGGGGTATCGTCAGTCGGGCGGCGTCACCCTGCGCGTCTGCGACATGGAGGCGGACGCCGACCTGGTCGAGCTCGCCCATGAAGACGCGCGCGCCATCGCTGAGGCCGATCCCGCCCTCACGGCGTCCGAGCACCGCCTGCTCGCGCTCGAGGTGCGCGACAGATACGACATCTATTTCGAGGAATTGGAGCGCTCATGAGAATCGTCGGCGGCAAATGGCGAGGCCTCGCCGTGGAAGCCCCCGAGGGCCGCGGAACCACCCGCCCCACGACCGACCGCAACCGCGAGCGCTTCGCGTCGATGATCCTCTCGGCGGCAGGGCTCGACCTTTCGGGCGTGGCCGTCCTCGACGCCTTCGCCGGCTCCGGCGCCATGGGCTTCGAGCTCGTGAGCCGCGGAGCCGCGAGCGCGACCTTCATCGACCTCGATCGCCGCGCCGTCGCGCGCATCCGCCGCACCGCCGAGAAGTCGCTGCGCGCCGATAACTCCGAGTGGCGCGCCCTTTCCGGCGACGCCGTCGCCTTGGCAGAGCAGGGGAGAATCCCCGGCGGGCCTTACGGCGTCGTCTTCCTCGACCCGCCCTATGCCGTCGAGGCCTCGCGCGTCCGCGCGCTGGTGGCCGCCCTCTCGGCGAACGGGCAGCTCGCCGACGACGCGCTTATCATGTATGAGCACGCGAGCAAGGCCGACGGCATCGCGGGCGGGGCCCTCGAGCTCATCAAGTCCAAGTCCCAGGGCATCACGACCGTCGACCTTATGGTCCTTCGCACATCCGCTAAGGAGAGCACATTCAATGAGCACGATGAATAAACCGCAGGTAGACCATGTGGTCGTCCCGGGAACCTTCGATCCGGTCACGCTCGGCCACATGGACGTCATCGAGCGTGCGCGCAGGCTCTTCCCGCACGTGACGGTGGCCGTGGCGGCCTCGGTGGGCAAGCGGGGCCACGGCCCCACCTTCTCCCTCGAGGAGCGCGCCCGCATGATCCGCGAGGCGCTCGATGCCGAGGGGCTCCAGGACGTGGACGTCGAGCCCTTCGGCGGACTTCTCGTCGAATTCTGCCGCCAGCACGGCGCCGGCGGCGTGGTCAAGGGGCTTCGCGCCATGACCGACTTCGAGTACGAGATGCAGCAGGCGGACCTCAACTGCCACCTCGCCCCGGAGCTCGAGAGCGTCTTCGTCATGTCGAGCCCCCAGTACGGCTACGTGAGCTCGTCGATCGTGCGCGAGATCTCGTCGATGGGCTGCGACGTCTCGACGCTCGTTCCGCCCAACGTGAACCAATGTTTGATGGAGCGCTTCGGCGAGGCCGCCCAAAAGTAAACCCATCGGCGTTTATCTGTTACCATAATTCAGATAACGAATGCCTGTGATGCGCCGGCGCCCCTTGTCGCGCGCATTTTGGAAAGGAGACCTGGATGCAGCCGGGTGAGGAAATCGAGAGCCTCGTAGACGAGCTCGAGCAGATCGTGAGCGAGGCCAAGTCGCCCTTTACCGGCGGCGGCCAGAAGAAGATCGTCGACGCCCAGGACGTCTATGAGATCCTGGACGAGATTCGCCGCGTCTTCCCGCAGGAGTTCACCGATGCGCGCCGCATCGTCAAGGAGGAGCAGGAGACGCTCGACCGTGCCCAGCAGCAGGCCGCGTCCATCATCGCCGATGCCCAGCAGCAGGCAATGATCCTCGCGGGCGACCAGGAGGTCGTGCGCCTGGCCCAGCAGCAGGCCGATGCCATCCGCGACCAGGCCTCCCAGTACGAGCGCGACACCCGCTACAACGCCGAGGAGTACGCCGACACGGTCCTCGCGCACCTCGAGGAGAACCTCAAGAGCCTCACCGGCTCCGTCACCCGCGTGCGCCAGACCCTCGACGAGAATTCCGGTGCCCGCAACACGACCAACAACGTGCCCTGGTAACGAGGCTATTTAATGCAACCTGTTATTTTTCAGCTTGACGAGCGCCTGGCGAATCCCGGCGACACGATCCCGGTTGAGGGCCACCTCGACGAGAAGGGCTACGAGCTCGGCGAGCACTCCTTCGAGCTGTCCGGCGGTATCGACTACGACCTCGCCCTCACCAACGCCGGCGAGGGCATCCTCGTCACCGGCATGGTCCGCTGCCACGTCAAGGGCACCTGCGACCGCTGCCTGGAGGACGCGGAGTTCGACATCGCCGGCGAGGTGGACGAGTACTACCTCTTCGAGGAGCCCGAGGAGGTCGGCGACGACGAGGACGACGCCGATTTCTCGCTCGTCGGAGACGACGAGACGGTCGATCTGGCCGAGGCCATCTCGTCCGCGCTCGTCATGGAGACGCCCTTCGTCGTGCTCTGCAAGGAGGACTGCCTGGGTCTTTGCCCGGTCTGCGGCGAGAACCTCAACGAGCGCGACTGCGGCCACGCCGCCCAGATCGAGGAGAGCCGCCGCCCGGCCAATCCGTTCGCAGCGCTGGCAGGGCTTAAGTTCGACGACGACGCGGAGGGCGGCGACGGCGATTCCGACGAGGCCGCCGGCGGCGTCGAGTAAGCGGCGTTTTTTCGTGAGGTCGTGAAGAATTCCTGTTTCGTGCCTTTTGCGTTGGAACGTGGTACTATAGCCAACGCGTGATTTTTTGGAGTAAGACCGTCGGGCAAAGCGGAAGCATCCCCGGCGTTGGAAGAGAAGTCTGAGAGGTTCATCATGGCAGTACCCAAGCAAAAGAAGGGCCGCGGCGCCACCCACACCCGTCGTTCGGCGAACAGCAAGCTCACGGTCGCCCCGCGCTCCGTGTGCCCGCAGTGCGGCGCTCCCAAGCTCCCGCACCACGTGTGCCCGAACTGCGGCTACTACAAGGACCGCGAGGTCGTTGTCACCGAGTAGCTTGAGCCTCGCTCAAATAGCGCTTGCGAAGGGAGTCGCCTTACGGCGGCTCCTTTTTTGTGCGCTCTGCCCATCGGTTTGATTCCCTTGCCGCTTAGGGTTGTCCCCACAACAGCGTGTCCGGCCAAGAAGGCGGATGCTCGGCCGGAACCGAGAAGCGCGGTCTTCGCAACAGGGTACGGGGTCGCGAGTGGCGGGCGGGCTGCTGTGCCGTATACTGAAAAGGTTGATTAACCAGTCGTTTTATGGAGGGTCTATGACCACCATCTGCGTGGATGTCATGGGTTCCGACAAGGAGCCGTCCGTCGTCTTGGAGGGCGTCGCCGCGGCGCTCGAGGCCGACTCCGGGCTCGAGGTGCTCGTCGCCGGCGGCTCCGAGGTCGTTGAGCCGTTCTGCTCTTCGCACGAGCGCGCCCGCGCCCTGGTCTGCTCGGAGATCATCTCGATGTCCGAGCACCCGGCCACGGCGGTGCGCCAGAAGAAGGACGCGAGCATCGTGCGCGCGGCCGCCGCTGTGCGCGCAGGCGAAGCGGACGGCCTTTTCTCCGCGGGCTCCACCGGCGCCGTGCTCACCGCCGCCACCTTCGGCATCGGGCGCATCAAGGGCGTGAAGCGCCCGGCGCTCGCCCTGCCGTTCCCCGGCCCCGGCGACCACAAGACCATCTTCCTCGACATGGGCGCGAACGCCGACGTGAAGCCCGAGGTCATGGTGCAGTTCGCCCACATGGGCCGCGCCTACGCCAGCGTGGCGCTCGGCGTACATGACGCCCGCGTTGGGCTTCTCTGCAACGGCAGCGAGGAGACCAAGGGATCCGAGATGGCCCTGGCCTACCATGAGGCGCTCGCCGCGGGCGATTGCGGCTTCGTCGGCAACGCCGAGGGCACCGACATCCTGAGCGACTCCTTCGACGTCATCGTGGCCGACGGCTTCACGGGCAATGTGGCGCTGAAGTCCATCGAGGGCACCGGCAAGTTCGTGCTCGGCCGCCTCAAGGCCGCGATGGGGGAGTCCTTCCTCAACAAGATCGGACTGGCCCTGCTCAAGAAGTCGCTGAAGTCCCTCGCCGGCGAGCTCTCGGGCCACGAGTACGGCGGCGCGGTGCTTCTCGGCCTCAAGGCGCCCGTGGTCAAGGGCCATGGCGCCACGAGCGCCGAGGCGGTCAAGATGGGCGTGCTGCATTGCGCTTCCGCCGCCCGCGCCGAGCTTCCCGAGAAGATCCAGCAGGCCTGCGCGATCAGCGCCTAACGGGTAGAATTCAACACGTCTGTTCATTCGCCCGCGGGCATGGCCGCGGGGCAACCTGCAAGGAGGAACCATGGACCGCTCCCAGATCCTGTCCAAGGTCATCGATATCGTCAACGACACCCTCGACATCGAGGACTCCGTCGAGCTCGACGAGAGCACCAACCTCAAGGACCTCGGCGCCGACTCGTTCGACCTGCTCGAGCTCGTGACCGCGCTCGAGGACGAGTTCGAGCTCACCATGGACGACGAGGCCGTCGAGAAGATCGCCACCATCGGCCAGGTCGTCGACGCCATCGAAAACGCCCAGTAGGAACCGAGGGGACGCATCTTTTGAAGATGAAGAGGCGCGTGGCCGCGGCCGAGGAGATCTGCGGCCACGTCTTTGAGGATAAATCGCTCATGGAGCGCGCGCTCACGCACCCCTCCGCCGTGGAGGGCGCGCGAACGAAGCTCTCCTACGAGCGGCTCGAGTTCCTGGGCGACTCGGTGCTCGGCGCCATCGTGGCGACCGATATCTACGAGCGCTTCCCGTCCATGGACGAAGGCGAGCTCTCGCAGCTCAAGATCGCCCTCGTCTCGGGCAAGATGCTCTCGATGGTGGCCGATGGCCTTGGATTCTCCGAGATCATCGTGATGGGCGAGTCCGAGAAGGGCACGGGCGCGCGCGGAATGCACTCTGCGCTCGAGAACGTCTACGAGGCCGTCGTGGGCGCGCTTTATCTCGATGCGGGCTACGACACCACGCACGCCTTCGTCGAGCGCACGCTCGGCCCGCACGTCTCGGCCGACCTCGCCAAGAAGCCCATCAGCGCCAAGTCGCGCCTGCAGGAGGTCACGCAGCGCGACATGCACTGCGGCCCCACCTACAAGCTCGTGGGCGAGGAGGGCCCGGCCCACACGCCGACGTTCACCTCCGTGGCGATGGTCGAGGGCCGTCGCATCGGGCGCGGCCAGGGGCCGTCTAAGAAGGCCTCCGAGTCCGCCGCCGCCGCGGACGCGCTCGTCAACCTCGGCTACGCCCACGAGGGCGAGTTCGAGGGCGAGGGCATGACCAACTAACCGCGCCCGCCGGCGCCCGAAACCGCGTTTATCCCCCGAAAGGCACTCGCTTGTATCTGAAGTCGCTCACACTCAAGGGTTTCAAGTCCTTCGCGGACAAGACCCAGATGGTCTACGACCCCGGTCTCAACGTGGTCGTGGGCCCGAACGGCTCGGGCAAGTCGAACGTCTCCGACGCCATTCTCTGGGTCCTGGGCGAGCAGAGCGCCAAGATGCTGCGCGGCCAGGCCATGGAGGACGTCATCTTCTCGGGCTCCTCGGCGCGCGGCGCGGTGGGCTTGGCCGAGGTCACGCTCGTGCTCGACAACTCCGACCATATGCTGCCCATCGACTTCAACGAGGTCGCGGTCACGCGCCGCATGTACCGCTCGGGCGAGTCGGAGTACCTCATCAACAACGCCCCCTCGCGCCTGCGCGACGTCCAGGACATCCTGCACGACTCGGGACTCGGCAAGGACACGCATTCCATCATCAGCCAGGGCAAGCTCGACTCCGTGCTCTCCAGCCGCCCGGAGGAGCGCCGCAGCCTCATCGAGGAGGCCGCGGACATCTCCAAGCACCGCAGGCGCAAAGAGCGCTCCATGCGCAAGCTCAAGAGCATGGACGAGAACCTCGCGCGCGCCAAGGTGGTCTCGCGAGAGATCCAGCGCCAGCTGAAGCCGCTCGAGCGCCAGGTGGACAAAGCCAAACGCGCCCACGACCTGAACGACCGGTTGCAGGGGCTCACGGTACAGCTCGCCGTGGACGACCTGCGTCGCCTCCAGGAGGAATACAACCGCCTGGCCGCCCGCGGCAAGGAGGCCGAGGCTGCCGTCGAGCTCGCGCAGTATCGCCACGACGAGAAGTCCGCGGAGCTCGAGAAGCTCCAGAGCCTGCTCGAGCAGAAGGGCCTCTTCGTCGGCGACCTCGGCGAGCAGCGCCGCCGCCTTCAGGACATTCTCGGCCGCATGGATTCCGACATGCGCCTGCTCGAGGAAAAGGGCAAGAACATGGTGTCGCGCCTCTCCGAGATGCGCACCCAGCTCTCCACCATGGGCAAGCAGCGCGGCGAGGCCGCGGCCGAGCACGAGCGGCTCGCGGGCGAGCTCTCCGACCTGACGGTGCGCGAGCGAGAGCTGCGCGAGAGCGTGGACGAGCTGCAGAAGAAGTCCCATGAGGCGGTCCGTGCGCGCAAGGACCTCGAGGCCGAGACGAACCGCCTCGCCGCCGAGGAGCGCGGCGCCCGCGCGGAGTCCGACCGCGAGACGCTCGCCTACGCCAAGCTCGAGGACCAAATCGGCAACTCGGAGGTCGAGGACGAGATGTTCGCCGACCGCCTGGCGCAGCTCGCCGAGACCATCGCCAACTCAGAGGAGGCCATGGCGGAGCGCGCCGAGCGCGAGGAGCGCCTGAAGACTGAGCTCGAGGAGGCGCGCGCCGAGGTCTCGCGCCTCGCCGACGAGATCAACCAGAAGAACAACGACCTGCAGGCGCAGCGCCGCGCCGAGAAGGACGCGCGCGCCGCGCTGTCGTCGGCCGAGGCCACGCTGCAGGCGCTGCGCTCCGTCGACGCCGAGGTCGAGAAGGCGAGCCCCCTCGCCGCGCGAATCGCCGATGGCGACGCCGCCGAGGGCAAGGTGGAGTGCCGCCTGGCGGACCTCATCGATGCCGATCCCGAGGTCGAGGGCCTGGTCGAGCAGTTCTTGGGCGACGATCTGGCCGCGCTCGTCGTGGCCGACGCCGACGCCGCCGGCGCCATCGCCGCCGAGGCGGCCGCGCTCGAGGACGTCGAGGGCCGGGCGACCATCGTGGCGCGCGGTGCCGTGGGCTCGGGCCTTGACGCTCAGGGTGCTCCCGGCGAGCCGCTCGTCTCCCGCCTGCGCGCGGCCGAAGAAGCCAAGGCGCTCCTGGAGGCGCTTCTCGGCGACGTGCGGCTGGTGGGGTCGGCCGCAGAGGCCGTGGCGGCCCACGTCGCTGCGCCGGCGTTCACCTACGTGACGCTCGACGGCGTGGCCGCGCTCCCCGACGGCCGCGTGCACGTGGGCAACGCGCCCACGAACGAGTCGGGCGCGCTCGAGCGCAAGCGCCGCATCCGCGCGCTCGACGAGGAGGTTCCCGAGCTCGAGGGCAAGCTCTCGCAGGCGGGGGAGTCGGTCTCGGCCATCGAGCTCGGCCTCGCCGAGGCCCGCGACGGCCATGCGCAGGCCAAGGGGGAGGTCGCCCGCCTGCAGGCCGAGCTCACCTCCGCCGCCTCCGAGCGCGGGCGCCTCGAGAGCCAGCACGCGAACGCCCTCTCGGAGCGCGCGCAGGTCACGCACCGGCGCGAGGCCGCGGCCGAGAAGGCCGCCGACGCGCGGCGCCACATCGAGGAGCACCGAGCCGCCGCCAAGGAGGCCTCGAAGCTCGCCGACGAGCTCGCCGCCGAGCTCAAGG
>CAVDQW010000244.1:0-39182 GCA_963610995.1 bacterium
GTTTCTAGGGGCGCGTCTTCGCAAACCCGCCTCGAAAGTCCTCGCATCCACTGTCCGCAGCAGGCCGCCCGCACAAATAGGCCCCGCAACCGGCGATTCGGTTGCGGGGCCTCGTCACTCGCTATGCTGCGCGGCTGAGATTAGAGCTTCTCGTGGCAGGTACGGGAGATGACGTCGAGCTGCTGCTCGCGGGTAAGGTCGATGAACTTAACGGCGTAGCCGGAGACGCGGATGGTGAAGTTGGCGTACTCGGGCTTCTCCGGGTGCTCCATGGCGTCCTTGAGCTTCTCAACGCCGAAGACGTTGACGTTGAGGTGGTGAGCGCCGCCGGCGAAGTAGCCGTCGAGGACGTTGACCAGGTTGTCGGTGCGCTGCTCGTCGTCGTTGCCCAGAGCGGAGGGGTTGATGCACTGGGTGTTGGAGATGCCGTCGAGGGCGTACTCGTAGGGGAGCTTGCCGACGGACTCGAGGGAAGCGAGCAGGCCGTTCTGCTCAGCGCCGTAGGAGGGGTTGCCGCCCGGGGCGAACGGGGTGAACGCCTTGCGGCCGTCGGGGGTGCCGCCGGTAGCCTTGCCGTAGACCACGTTCGAGGTGATGGTGAGGATCGAGGTTGTCGGCTCGGAGTCGCGGTAGGTGTGGTGCTTGGCGATCTTGGCCATGAAGTCCTTGAGCAGCCAGACGGCGATGTCGTCGGCGCGATCGTCGTTGTTGCCGTAGCGCGGGAAGTCGCCCTCGACCTCGTAGTCCACGACGACGCCCTGCTCGTCACGGACGGTCTTGACCTTGGCGTACTTCATAGCGGAGATGGAGTCGACGACGTGGGAGAAGCCGGCGATGCCGGTCGCGAAGGTGCGGCGCACGTTGGTGTCGATAAGGGCCATCTCGGCAGCCTCGTAGTAGTACTTGTCGTGCATGTACTGGATGAGGTTGAGGATGTTGACGTAGGTCTCGGCCAGCCAGTCCATCATGGCGTCGAACTTGCGCATGACCTCATCGTAGTCGAGGTACTCGGAGGTCACGGGAGCGAGCTCGGGGCCAACCTGCATGTGGTTGCCCTGCTTGTCCATGAACTTCTCGTCCTTGCCGCCGTTGATGGCGTAGTTCAGGCACTTGGCGAGGTTGGCGCGGGCGCCGAAGAACTGCATCTCCTTGCCGGTCTCGGTAGCGGACACGCAGCAGCAGATGCTGTAGTCGTCGCCCCAGATCGGACGCATGACGCAGTCGTTCTCGTACTGGATGGAAGAGGTCTTGACGGAGATCTTCGCGGCGTAACGACGGAAGTTCTTCTGCAGGCGCTCGGAGTACAGAACGGTCAGGTTCGGCTCGGGAGCGGGGCCCATGTTCTCGAGGGTGTGCAGGAAGCGGTAGTCGTTCTTGGTGACGAGGGAGCGGCCGTCGATGGAGAGACCAGCGACCTCAAGGGTGGCCCAAACGGGGTCGCCGGAGAAGAGGGCCTGGTAAGACGGGATGCGGGCGAACTTGACCATACGCAGCTTCATGACCAGGTGGTCGATGAGCTCCTGAGCCTCGGTCTCGGTGATCTTGCCGGCCTCGAGGTCACGCTGGATGTAGATGTCCAGGAAGGTGGAGACGCGGCCCACGGACATGGCGGCGCCGTTCTGGGTCTTGATGGCGGCCAGGTAGCCGAAGTACAGCCACTGGACGGCCTCCTTAGCGGTGGTAGCCGGCTTGGAGATGTCGTAGCCGTAGACGGCGGCCATCTTCTTCATGCCCTGGAGAGCGCGGATCTGCTCGGTGATCTCCTCGCGCTGACGGATGACGTTGTCGGTCATGGTGCGGTCGCCGCAGTTGGCGAGGTCCTGCTGCTTGCCGGCGATGAGGCGGTCGATGCCGTAGAGGGCAACACGACGGTAGTCGCCGACGATGCGGCCGCGGCCGTAGGTGTCGGGCAGGCCGGTGATGACGTGGGAGTGGCGCACAGCGCGCATCTCGGGGGTGTAAGCATCGAAGACGCCCTGGTTGTGGGTCTTGTGATACTCGTTGAAGATCTGGTTGTACTTGTCGTTCACGTGGAAGCCGTAGTTCTCAGCGGCCTGCTGAGCCATCTTGATGCCGCCGTAGGGCATGAAGGCGCGCTTGAGGGGCTTGTCGGTCTGGAGGCCGACGATCTGCTCGAGGTCCTTGGTGTCCTCGGAGATGTAGCCAGGGCCGTAAGCGGTCAGAGAGGAGACAACCTCGGTCTCGCACTCGAGAACGCCGCCGTTGGCGCGCTCGGCAGCCTGGAGCTCCTGGAGCTTGCCCCAGAGCACGTTGGTGGCGTCGGTCGGGCCCTCGAGGAACGACTCGTCGCCGTCATAGGGGGTGTAGTTCTTCTGGATGAAGTCGCGGACGTTGATGTCGTCCACCCAGTGACCGGCCTTGAAGCCGTTCCACTCTTCGCGAAGCTGCATTGCCTTGCCTCCTTTTTACCGGCGCTTCCGCCCGCTTCGTGGGCCTCGGCGCATTTAAACGTGATGCTGGGTCGTGCTCGTGGTGCTAGATCTGGAGCTCGCCGCGCAGGATCTTGGTCGCGCGCTCGGTCTGCTCCGGGGTCGGCGGATCGACGTCCTCCAGGGTGTAGGGGATGCCGAGGTCCTTCCATTTGAAGACGCCCAACGTGTGGTAGGGCAGGACCTCGACGCGCTGCACGTTGGAAAGGCTCGCGATGAACTCGCGCGTGTGGCGCAGGGAGTCGTCGGAATCGGTGATGCCGGGCACGAGGACTTGGCGGATCCAGATCTGCTGGTCGCGCTCGTCCAGGTAGCGGAAGGCATCGAGGATGTTCGCGTTGTCTCGCCCCGTGAGCGAGAGGTGCTCGGCCGCGTCGATGTGCTTGATGTCGCAGAGCATGAGGTCGCACACGTCGACGAGCTGCCCGAACTTCTCGAACCAGGAGCCTTCGCGGGTGAAGGGGGCGAGGCTCGTGTCCAGGCAGGTGTTGATGCCGCGCTTCTTGGCCTCGCGGAAGAGCTCGAGCAGGAAGTCGAGCTGCAGCAAAGCCTCGCCGCCGGAGACGGTGATGCCGCCATCCGGGCCCCAGTACCTGCTGTAACGCTCGGCCTCGTCGAGGAGCTCGGTCACGCTCTTGAGCTCGCCGCCCTCGGCCTTCCAGGTATCGGGGTTGTGGCAGAAGCGGCAGCGCATGGGGCAACCCTGCAAAAAGATGATGTAGCGAACGCCGGGGCCGTCAGCCGAACCAAACGACTCAACCGAGTGAACTCGTCCCTGCATTCACGCCCTCTCTTTCCGCTGTGTTACATCCCCATTACGCGAACCGAAGTTAAATGTAAGTTCGTGGGCTTTCTCGTTCCTTGATTAGAATCAAGTAACGCGAAAAACCTTAAGTGGTGCCGCGAGCGGTCGAAGTTTGACGCCGAACGGTACAGCGCTACTTGGTGGCGCGGGCTATGTCCTTGAGGGCCTCGTGGTCCACGACGAGCAGGCGGCCGCGGCCGGGGCGCTCGATGAGCCCTTCTCGGGCGAACTGCGCGATGTTGCGGCTCACGGTCTCGGCGCGAAGGCCCACCGAGGCGGCGATGTCCTCGAGCTTGAGGCGGATCTCGGGCCCGGCGCAGCGACGGTCGCGGATGAGCAGGTACTCGGCGAGCCGCTGGCGCGGATCGCGGATGGAGAGCATCATGATGCGCTCCTCGGCGTCGTCGAGCTCCGTCGTCACCATGCGGATAAGGCCGAGCGCCACGTCGGGGTGGTTGGCCAGCAGCGTCTCGAAGTCGGCGCGGTGGATGCGGCAGAGGTTCACGCGCGTGAGGCATTCCACGGAGTAATGGTAGATGTGGTCGGCGAGGAACATGCCGTGCCAGAGCGCCTGGCCGTCGTGGAGCACGTCGAGCACGTATTCCTCTCCGTCCGAGCTGGTGCGGAAGGTCTTGATGCGCCCGGTGCGCACCACGATGATGGACTCGATCGGGTCGCCCTCGTGCACGATGATGGAGCCCTGCGTGTGCGTCGAGTGCCGCGAGCAGGCAAGAAGCTCGCGCTTGGCGTCCACGGGCAGGTCGGCGAAGAGGCGGATGTTGTCCATGCAGGAGCTGCCCGCGCGAGAGAACGCGCAATCGTGGCCCGCGCCCGCGCAGACGCGGTTCTCGGGCAAGACGGTGTCGGCGGTGTTGGTGGCCATGGGCGCTCCTTCAAACGTGCTTCTCACCATTTTATAAGACACGGGGACAGTCCCTTCGCCTTATTCGTTGAATGAATAGGACGAAGGGACTGTCCCCGTGTCTTATGCGGTGCGGGTTTAGTGCTCCCAGGTGGTGAGGAGGGCGTCGAGCTGGGCCTCGATGGAGGCGCGGTCCATGTGACGGCCGATGATGCAGAGCTTGGTCTCGCGGTCACCGACCTCGGGGTCCCAGGACTCGAGGATCTCGGGGTTGGCGGCCAGAATCTGCTGCTTCTCCTCCTCGGGCGCGGAGTGGACAAAGAGGCCGTTCTCGGAGAGGCGCATCTGGTGGCCGGCCTGCTCGAACATGTAGCACATGTCGGTGTTCAGCGTGGTCCACAGGCAGCCCTTGGCGCGCACGACGCAGTCGGGCCAGTTGTACTCGACGTACTTCTGGAACGCCTGGTGGTCGAACGGCTGGCGGCGGTGATAGACGAAGGTCTGGATGTCGTACTCGAGGACCTCGGGGTCGTCGTGCTCCTCGGGGTGCTCCATGGCCTCGATCCAAGCGGCGGAGTTGTAGGCGCGCATGAAGTCGAAGCGGTCGGTGTCCAGCAGCTCCTTGAGGTCGACGTTGCCCTCGGTGGCCTCGACGATGACGGCCTCCTTCTGCAGGCTGCGCACGATGGCTTTGAGCTCGGCGACCTGCTCGGGCGTCACGGTGTCCACCTTGTTGAGGATCAGCGTGGAGCAGAACTCGATCTGCTGGATGAGCAGGCTCTCGATGTCGTCCTCGTCGATGTCGTCGGCGAGAAGGTCGCGGCCGCCGTGGAACTCGTCCCACATGCGCGCGCAGTCGACCACGGCGACGATGTTGTCGAGCGCGAGCTTCGGCTCGCCGCCGACCTTCTCCTGGTCGCAGAAGGCGGAGATGGTGTAGGCGATGGGCACGGGCTCGCAGATGCCGGAGGCCTCGATGATGATGTAGTCGAAGTCGCCGGAATCGGCGATGGACGAGAGCTGGTTGGCAAGGTCGTCGGCCAGGGTGCAGCAGATGCAGCCGTTGGTCAGCGGGATGATGTCCTCGGTCTCGGTGAGGCCGCCGTCCTTGATGAGGTTGGCGTCGACGTTGACCTCGCCGATGTCGTTGACGATCACGGCGGCGCGGATGCCGCCGTCGTTGGACAGGATGTGGTTCAGAAGCGTGGTCTTGCCGGCACCGAGGTAACCGGTGAGCATCACGATTTTGACGGGCTTGTTCGCGGGCATGTGCCCTCCTTCTTGGTCGCGAATCACAACAGTGCAAGCATACCCTTTTGAGGGCGGGCGGCATGCTTTTTGCCCCCCGATAAGCCCATCTAGACCATATGGCCATCGATTCGTGGCAAAATTTGAGAAGCCATACGCAACAAGCGTTTATACGAGAGAGGAAACCACCATGGCTCTTTCCATCGATAAGAACATCGACGGCGGCAACGTCGTCCTCGGTCTTTCCGGCCGTCTCGACACCGTGACCTCCCCGCAGCTCGAGAGCGTTCTCGACGAGGTGCTGCCCGGCGCGACCGACCTGGTCTTCGACCTCGAGGGCCTCGAGTTCATCTCCTCGGCCGGCCTGCGTCTCATCCTTCGCGCCCAGAAGACCATGAACACCCAGGGCAGCATGCGCCTCACCCACGTGGCCGACGCCGTCGCCGAGATCTTCGACATCACCGGCTTCACCGACTTCCTTGCCATCGAGTAATCGCCCGGGTCGGCCCGCATGTACCCGGAGCTTCTGATACAGACGCTGATCCCTGCGCTGCTCACGGCGGTCCTCACGTTCGTCGAGAGGCGCCCCAAGTGGCGGGCGCTGCCGTACTGGTTGCAGCAGGCGATCATCGGCGTCTTGTTCGGCGCCGCTGCCGTCGCGGCCACCGAGACGGGCGTGCCGATGGGCGGCGGCGTGATCAACGTGCGCGACGCCGCGCCCGTGGTCGCCGGCCTCGCCTTCGGGGCGCCGGCGGGCATCATCGCGGGCATCATCGGCGGCATCGAGCGGGCGTTGTCGGTGATGTGGGGCGGCGGCCAGGCCACCGTCGTCGCCTGCTCGAGCGCGACGATCATCGCGGGCGCGGTCAGCGGCTGGATGCGCGCGTTCGTGTTCGACGACGAGCGCCCGGTCCTGGGCTACGCCACGGGAACCGGGGCGGCCGTCGAGGCGCTCCACCTGCTCCTCATCCTCTCCTCGTCCCAGGAGAACTGGTACGTGTTCGACTTCCTGGACGAGTGCATGCTGCCGATGCTCGTCCTTAACTCAGCGGCTTGCGGCCTCGCGTTCTTCGGCCAGGCTTTCTTGATGAAGAGGTCACTGGGCAAGAAGCCTCCCCACCTGGTCAACGACATCGGCATCCGCATCTTCGCCGCCGTGCTCGTCGTGTTTCTCACCGCCTCCGGGCTCAATGCGTACCTGGGCACCCAGCTCTCGGGCATCACGATGTACGTGACCCTCACGAACGAGCTGAGCGATATCCGCGATTACACGGAGGTCGTGGGCTGGCAGGGCCTGACCAAGACCAAGTACCGCTGGGCCGTCGGGGAATACGGCGGCGTCCTCATCGCCGACTCCAAGACCCTTACCGTGCTGAGCGCGCGGTGCCGCGGCCTGGAGCTCGACGACGATAGGGTGCTGGGTATTCAGATGCCGTACGACTATCAGGTTACGACGGCGGAGACCCTCAGGCTGTTCGGCATGGACTGCTACGTGGTCGGCCAGGCGATGGACGACTACTACGTCATCGCGTACTACCCCATGGATAAGTCCAGCAGCCTGCTCGCCAGGTACCAGTCCTACAGCCTGCTGATGGACATCATCATCTTCATGACCGTCTTCGTCTCGCTGTTCGTGCTCATGCGCCGCCGGGTCCTCAACAACCTGCTCTACATGGGCGAGAGCCTCGACGACATCGCCGCCGGCAAGCTCGAGACGACCGTGGACGTCCACTCGCACCAGGAGTTTGCGCGCCTCTCGGACAACATAAACACGACGGTCGAGGCGCTCAGGGGCTACATCGCCGAGGCCGAGCACCGCCACGACGCCGAGCTCGAGCTGGCGCGCCAGATCCAGCACTCGTCGCTGCCCTCCGTCGTCCAGCCGTTCCCGGACCGCCCGGACTTCGACCTGCACGCGTCGATGGACGCGGCGCGCGAGGTCGGCGGCGATTTCTACGACTTCTTCCTGCTCAACGACCATACGCTCGTGTTTTTGGTCGCCGACGTGTCGGGCAAGGGCATCCCCGCGGCCCTCTTCATGATGAAGGCCAAGACCCAGATCCACTCCCTTATGGAGACGAACATCGGCGTCGACGAGGCCTTTACCGAGGCGAACCGCAAGCTCTGCGAGGCCAACGACTCCGGCATGTTCGTGACGGCCTGGCTCGGCAAGCTCGACCTGAGCAGCGGCGAGCTCGCCTTTGCCAATGCCGGCCACAACCCGCCGCTGCTCAAGCGGGCCGGCGGCGAGTACGAGTACCTGCGCGTCAAGCGTCCGAACTTCTTCCTGGCGGGCATGGAGGACATCCGCTACCGCAAGAACACGGTGACCCTCAACCCCGGCGACAAGCTCTATCTGTATACCGACGGCGTCACGGAGGCGTGCGACGTCGACGAGCGCCTCTTCGGCGAGGAGCGCCTCGCGCAGACCCTGAACGCGGTCGACGAGAAGGCGAGCCCCGAGCAGACGTGCGAGGCCGTGGCCGTGGCCCTGAAGAAGCACGCCGCCGGCGCCGAGCAGTCCGACGACATCACCATGCTCTGCGTCGACCTCAAGGCCATCTGCGGCGAGTCGCACATCGTCACGAGGCCCGACCGGGACTCCATCGAGATCGTCGAGCGCTACTTCGCCGATCGCCTGCCGAAGCTCGGCGTCCCTTCTCGCACGGCCACGCGCGTCCAGGTCGTGGTGGACGAGCTGTACTCGAACATCTGCAACTACGCGGGCGCGACGCGCGCGGTGACGAACATCGTGCGCAAGGAGTCCGACCTCGTCATCGAGTTCGTGGACGACGGCGTCGAGTTCGACCCGACGGCGCGCGACGACGCCGACACGGGGCTCTCGGCCGAGGAGCGCGCGATCGGCGGCCTGGGCATCCACATGGTCCGGCGCATGGCCCGCTCCATGGCGTATCGCCGCGTGAACGGCGTGAACATCCTCACCGTCACCCTCGCGGCCAACTGAGCACGCGGCCGTCCTTGACGCGCTCGGGAGAAGAAAGGAACACCGATGGACCTTAGAGACCGCCTCATCATCGAGGAATACCGCAAGACCGAGCCGACCTTCAAGGAGATCGGCGAGATAGTCCACGCCAAGCTGAGGAGCCTCATCAGGACGACCGGGCGGCGCGTCTTCACCGTGCAGCACCGCGTCAAGAAGGAGAAGTCGCTGGCGGGCAAGCTCGTGCGCCACGCCGGGCGCTACAACCAGCTGCTCGACCTCACGGACATCCTCGGCGCCCGCGTCGTCTGCTACTTCAACGATGACGTCAAGGCCTTCGGAGAGCTGATCGAGCGGGAGTTCGTCGTCGATGCCAGCAAGTCCGGCGACAAGCGCAACATCCTCAACGACGACTCCTTCGGCTACTTGAGCCTCCACTACATCTGCTACCTGCCGCCGAGCGACGAGTACCCCGCCGAGTACTGCGAGTGGCCGTTCGAGATCCAGGTGCGCACCTGCCTGCAGCACGTCTGGAGCGACATCGAGCACGACCTCGGCTACAAGACGGAGTTCGGCATGCCCAGCTCGGTGGCGCGCGGCTTCGCGCGTATCAGCGCCCTGCTCGAGCTGGCCGACGACGAGTTCATGCGCGTGCGCGACGTGATGGTCGACTACACCGAGTCGGTGCGCCGCAGCATTATCGACGGCACGGCCGACGACGTGCACATCGATAACGTCTCGCTCTCCGAGTACGTGCGCCACAACAAGTCGATGCGCGCCATGCTCGACCGCATGGCGCAGAGCTGCTGCGGCCAGATCGAGGAGTGCGAGCCGGGCGCCTACGTCGAGCAGCTCGCGTGGCTGGGCATCACGACGATGGGCGGCCTCTCGTCGCTTCTCGCCGACAACGAGGAGATGGCGCTGCGCATGTTCGAGCTCGCCCTCACGGCGACGGACCTCGACATCATCTCGTCCTCGACGGGCCTGCGCTACCTGTGTCAGGCCGAGGTGTGCCGCCGCGGCATGCCGGTGGAGGCCGTCGCCGACTTCCTGAACATCTCGCTCGGCAACCCCGAGCGCGCTCGCGCTCGTGCCGAGCGCCTGCTCAAGACCTATGAAAGGCTGGTTGACTAATGGCCAAGGCAACTGCAGACAGCCCCCGCTACGTCGCCGCGATGGAGCTCGCGACCAAGAAGCACGCTGGGCAGGTGCGCATGGGCGGCATGCCCTACATCGTTCACCCGGTGGCCGTGGCGGACATCGTCAACCGCTGGGGATACGGCGCCGACTACATCATCGCCGCGTTCTTCCACGACCTTCTCGAGGACACCGACGCGACCGACGAGGAGATTCGCGCCATCGGCGGGGACGCCGTCCTCGAGGCGGTGCACGCGCTCACCAAGACCGACGGGTACGTGATGAGCGACTACGTGGCGGGCATCATGGCCAACGACATCGCGCGCGTGGTCAAGGCCGCCGATCGCCTGCACAACCTGCGCTGCGCCGTCCTCGCGCCCGAGGACTTCAAGCGCCGCTACGTGCTCGAGTCGCTCGATTGGTACCTGGACCTCTCGCCCGAGATCATGCCCGCCGTTCGCGACCTCGCCGCCAGCATGGACAAAACCGTGGCCGAGCTGCAGCTCGAGTACGAGCCCGTCGATTGGTGCGTGGAGAAGGTCGGTGCCGGTTCCTGATGCGTTTTTGGTGCGTGCGGGCGGCGATACTGCAGCCATGGCAATCAGCCAACCGCAGATAACGCACCAAGCGAAAGGAACCGATCATGGAAACTTACGGCAACGGCCTCATCAGCTACGTTCAGAACAACGGCACGGGTTCCGCTCAAGTGGTCTCGGGCGGTGCGGGCGCCGTCGAGGCGCTCGCCACGGCAATCGCGCTGGCGGTCATGACCGCGGTGGTCGTCGCTTGGCTCGTCCTCATGTTCATAGGGGCCTGGAAGACGGTGAAGAAACTGGGCGGCGCCGGCTGGACGCAGATAATTCCGGTGTACCGCGACTACGAGATGGCGCGCGTCGCAGGCTGCGACCAGGTGATGACCACCGCCTACGCCATCCTGTGCGCCCTTGTCCTCGCCGGCGGCATCTTTACCCACTCCGAGCTTCGCACCTTGGCGAACTTCGCGGCGCTGCCCGCCTTTATCCTGGGCATCATGGTCGCGCGACAGGTGGCCCGCCGCTTCGGCAAGGGCATTGGCTTCACCGTCGGTCTCGTGCTGCTGCCGTGCATCTTCTACATGATCCTCGGCTGCGGCAAGGCCCAGCCGGTGGATGAGGGCCCGGCGGCCCCGGCGCAGCCCGCGCTCGCGTAGCCGTTCGCAAACATAGGACGCTCTGGAAGGGCGGGGGAGACGCTTCCTCCGCCCTTTCTGCTGTTTGGGCCCTGGGCCATGGCGTGCTGATCGCAACAAACTTCGCCGAGTGCGCACCTTAATGCGAGCCGCCGGCGCCGCGGCCGATGCTCGGCTGTGTTTGCGCAGCTCAGCGTTGGGTTGCGGGGCGGATGCGACCGCTGGGCAAATTTAAGGTGCGCACTCGACGAAGTTCGTGCGAGATAGCCTTACAAAAGGGCCCCAAAGCTGTCGATTCCGGCCCGCGTTGGGCAAGGCCGGCTGCGCCGACGCACAAAAAGGAGGCGGGGGAGTCGCTTCCCCGCCTCCAGTCGCGCGCCGATGAGCGGCTGCATCTACATGAAGTTTTCTATGGTGTACATGACGCGTCCGCACCCGCCGCCTATGATCTCCAGCTCCTCGTCGGCGAGCTCGCCCTCGGGGACGTCCGACAGGAGCCCCGCGAGAAACCCGACGGCCTCGCTCGCGTTCGCGTTGCAGTCGTGGGCCCGCAGGAATTTGACGATCTGCTCGTCGCTCGGGTCCGTCGTGGTGAGCATGGTGAGGAACTTCTTGTCGTTAATGTACTGGTCAAACACCTCATTCAATGTCTTCATGGCCTTCATCCGCCTTCCTAGCGATGCCGGTGTCCTTAAATTGGTACCAAGATACGAATACAAGCGCACCAAAAGCGCATCACGCTTTTGGTGCGCTTGTTGCGGCGCACGAAGTTTATGCGGGAGGGCGGCGCCGCGCGGCTAGACCTGCTGGCGCGCCACGAGGTCCGCGAACAGGCCGTTCTTCTCGATGAGCTCATCGTAGGAGCCGTCCTCGGCAATGCGGCCCTGGTCGAGCAGGATGATGCGGTCGCAGTGCTTGATGGTCGACAGGCGGTGCGCGATGACGATGCGCGTGGACTTGAGCTCGTCGAGCGAGTCGGAGACGATGCGCTGCGTCACGTTGTCCAGCGCGCTCGTGGCCTCGTCGAACATGATGATGCGCGGGTCGCCGGCGATGGCGCGCGCGATCATCAGGCGCTGGCGCTGGCCTCCGGAGATGCCCCCGCCGCCCTCGGCGATAAAGGTCTGCATGCCCATGGGCATGTCGCGGATGTCGTCGGCGAAGCCGGCGCGCTCGGCGGCCTTCCACGCGTCGTCCATGGAGAGGCCCGGCGCGCTGATGGCGATGTTCTCGTAAATGGTGCCCTGGAAGAGCTTGCCGTTCTGCAGCACCACGCCGATGTTCTTGCGCACGGACTGCTTGTCGAGGCTCTTGAGGTCGCGGCTGTCGTAGTAGATGCCGCCGCGCTGGGGCTCCTCGAAGCCGAGCAGCAGGCGAAGCAGCGTGGACTTGCCGCAGCCCGTCTTGCCGACGATGGCCACATAGCTGCCCCGCTCGATCTTGAGCGAGAGCCCGTCGAGCACGTTGGGCAGGCCCTCGCCGTAGGAGAAGACCACGTTCTCGATGTTGATGGAGCCTGAGAGCTTGCCGACGACCGTCTTGCCCTTCGCGGACTCCGGCTCGGCCTCCAGGATGGGGGCCGCGAGCTCGAGGTAGGGGCGGATCTGGGCGATCTGCAGGGCCGCGCTTGACAGCGAGCTGAAGGCGCCCGACACCTTGCCGAAGCAGTCCGTGAAGGCCATGTAGCCCGCCAGGCCGATGTTTCCGCCGATGGCGAGCGAGTAGATGACGATGGTGCTGATGATGGTGACCGCCGTCTGCAGCGTGGCCGAGAGGCGCAGCAGCAAGGGGCCGTTGTAGGTGAGCCTCGCCTGGTCGGCGTAGGCGTCGGCCCAGTTGGCGAAGGCGCGGCTCTCGGCGCCGGCCACCTTGATCTTCTGGATGCCCGAGATGAGCGCGTACTCGGTGCTCATGAGCTTGGAGGCGATGTCGAGGTTCTTCTTGGTCACGCGCTGCTGGATGATGGTCGTGACCACGGTGAGCGCCGTGGAGGCGAGGATCGTGAGCAGCGCGGGCACGACCAGGGTGGGTGCGATGCTCGTGATCTGCACCAGGTACACCACCGAGAAGAGCGACGAGAGCGTGGTGGAGAAGACCATGGAGCGCAGCGTGGTCGCCACGGTCTGGACCGCCGAGATGCGGTTTGAGAGCTCACCGGTCTGGTGCTCGGCGAAGAACGACGCGGGCAGCGAGAGAACGCGCATCATGATGGCCGCTTCGAGCGGCATGTTGAGCTTCGTGCCGATGCGGCTCGTCACGAGCGTGTTGGCGATGCCGATGAGCGCCGACGAGATGCTCACGCCGAGCAGCAGGCTGATCACCGGGAACACGATGGAGGTGTTGCCCGACTGGATGACCTGCCCGTAGATGATCTTGGTGATGCGCGGCGTGAGGGTGCCCAGCAGGATGGGTACGAGCGTCGAGACGACGAGCGCCGCGTAGTCGCTCGGGTCGAGCGAGCGCGCCATGTGCCAGATCAGGTCCGGGATGGTGATCTTGCGGTCGGGCAGGGGCCGATAGAAGCAGTACGCCTCGCGCGCGACCTCGGCAGACCCCGGCTTGCCGACCGTCATGCGCTCGCCGGTCGCGGGGTCTCGGTAGGCGTAGCCGCCGCGCGTCCGGGGGATGAGCGCCACCGGCGTCGTCTCGTCGATGAAGCCGAGCATGGCGCCCGCGGCGTCCTTCTCCCAGCCCTCGGTGAGACGCACCGGCCGGCACATGGTGCCGGTGGCGTGCAGCTGCGCGTCGAGGTAGGTGTTCATGTCGGTGGGGTCCGCGTCGATGTTCGCATCGGAGCTGACCTCGGTGCCGTAGTAGCGCAGCACGGCGGAAAGCGCGGTCTTCGCCTGCTCGGCCGCCTCGATGCCGCCGTTGCGGATGCGCCCGGTGATGGCGTCCGCGATGTTTTGCAGCGACTCCTCGATGCGCTTCTGGTCGGAGCTGCGCCGCTCCTCGATCTGGCTTTCGAACCAACCCATGGTGCCTGCCTATTCCTGGCTGATGAGGCGCGTGTAGGCGCCGTCAGCGGCGATAAGTTCCTCGTGCGTGCCGCGCTCGACCACGCGCCCCTTGTCGAAGACGATGATCTCGTCGGCGTCTCGGATGGTCGAGAGACGGTGGGCGACCACGATCAGCGTGACGCCGCGGTCGCGGATGGCGCGCATCACGTTCTCCTCGGTCTTGGCGTCCAGGGCGCTGGTGGCCTCGTCCATGATGATGACCGTGGGGTCCATGGCGAGCGCGCGGGCGATCTCGAGGCGCTGGCGCTGGCCGCCCGAGAGGTCGGTGCCGCCCTCGGCGAGCACGCCCTCGTAGCCGTCCGGGCGCGCCATGATGTCGTCGTGGATCTGCGCGTCGCGCGCGGCGAGGATGACCTCGAAGTCCTCGATGGAGGTGTCCCAGAGGCGGATATTGTTGGAGATGGTGTCGTTGAACAGGATGATCTCCTGGTCGACGACGGCGATGGAGCCGCAGCGGATGGCGCGCGGGATCTGCTCGATGGTGCGCTCGCCGAAGCGGATCTGGCCTTCCCACGGCTGGTAGAGGCCCGAGATGAGCTTGGCGATGGTCGACTTGCCGCAGCCGGAGGCGCCGACGAGCGCCACGCAGCCGCCGGGCCTCACGTGGAGGCTGAAGTCCTTGACCACGGGGTCGGCGAGGCGGTTGTAGCCGAAGGTGACGTGGTCGAGCTCGACCTCGCCCGAGAGCTTCTTGGCATCGCCGTCGATGGGCACGTCGCAGGAGGGGTCGTTCAGGGGGTCGACGGGGTAGTCCATGACGTCCTTGACGCGCTCCATGTCGGTGCGCATCTCCTGGAAGGTCTGCATGGAGGTGATGAGCGACTGCGCGGGCGCGGCGAACTGCTGGATGAGCGACTGCATGGCGAACAGCGAGCCTGCGGTGAAGTTGCCCTCGATGATGAGCCAGATGCCCAGGCCGAGCACGATGGCGTTGGTGCACACGCTCACGATCTGCGGCATCGCGCTGATGTAGCTCGTCTCGCGCGTGACCTTGACCGTCTGGGAGTTGACGCTTGCCTGGTAGCCGGCCCAGCGGCGGAAGAAACCCGCCTCGACGCCCTGCGCCTTGAGCGTCTCGATCATCGAGATGCCGGCCATCGTGGTGGAGGCGAGGTTGGCCGAGTCGCGCATCATGACGCGCGAGGCGTTCATGCGGCGCTTCGAGAGCGAGCGCGCGACGAAGAAGTCGAGGGCGATCGACGCGATGCCGATGAGGGTGAGCGGCACGGACATCTGCAGCATCATGATGAGGTAGACGACCAGCATGATCGTCTGGATGGCGAGCGGCGCGAGCTGGCTCACGATGCGCTGGGCGATCGTGGCGTTGGTGCTCATGCGCTGGGAGATGTCGCCCGCCATGCGCTGCGAGAAGAACTCCATGGGGGTGTGGAGCACTTTCCAGAGGTAGGAAGCGTTGGAGACGGCCGACATCTTGCCCTCAACGCGCAGCAGGTAGATGGCGTTGAGCGCCGAGAGCGCGATCTGGATGACGCCGAACGCGCCGAAGAAGACCATGAAGGGGACGAACAGCTCCGGCATCTTGGCGCTGAGCAGGTCGTCGACGAAGACCTTGGACATCTTGGTCGAGATGGGCGTGAGCGCGGCGGTGATGACGCTCGTCAGCGCGACGAAGAGCAGGGCCGCCTTGGCGCCGTGCAGGCGCTCGAGGGCGAAGTCCTTGATGCTCGCCGGCGAGCCGTCCGCCACGAAGCCCTCGGCGGGGGTGATCTGCAGGGCGATGCCGGTGAACTCGCGGTCGAACTCCTCGAAGCTCTGCTTGATCTCGCCGCGGGCGGGGTCGTTGATGAGGACCTTGTCCTTCTGGAAGCCGCGCACGACGACGAAGTGCGAGAAGTTGACGTGGCAGATGCAGGGGAAGGTGCCCTTCTCGCGCAGGGCCTCCGGCTCGTAGCGGAAGCCGCGGGCGTCCATGTGGTAGCTGCGGGCGGCCTTGACCACGTTGAGCGCGCTCGAGCCGTCGCGCGAGACGCCGCAGTCGGCGCGGACCTTCTCGAGAGGGATCCACTTGCCGTAATACGCGCAGATCATGGCCAGGCAGGCGGCGCCGCACTCGAGGGCCTCCATCTGCATGATCTGGGGGACCTTGCCGCAGGTCTTGCCGGGCTCGCCGACGCGCGGGGTCTTGTTCTTGTTCTTGAGCATCCGGGCGGGCTCCTAATTGAACAGCAGCGCGTAGGGGGTGGTCCCCTCGAGCTGGCCGAAGAAGCACCAGATAAAGACGCCGAGGAGGAACACGATGATCGCGGCGAGGATGATCCAGACGCTCGGGTTCGAGACGTTGATGTAGTCGTCGAGGTGGTCGGGCGTGGCGATGTTGTCGAGGGATTTCTTACGGAAGATGTCTGCCATGGTGCTTCCTAGTTCGAAGGCGCTCGGTCGCGCCGGGCGATACAAAATCAACCTTTTGATTTTATCGATAAAGGCGCACGGCTTGCGGCCCGTGGCATAGAATCTCTCATAAGCAGATAACACGGACAAATGGGGCTCTATGAACATTCTGGTTGTGGACGACAAGCGCCTTGCGGTTAACGCCCTGGTGCGCATCTTGGGCCAGATCGACTCGTCGTGGGCGGTCTCGGGCGTCACTTCCGGCGAAGAAGCGCTGGTCATCGCTAAGGGCGAGCGGCCCGACGTGGTGTTTCTCGATATCGAGATGCCGGGCATCAGCGGCCTTGAGCTTGCCCGCCGCCTGCGCGAGATGAGCGCCGACATCAACATCGTCTTCGTGACGGCCCACAGCGAGTACGCGCTCGAGGCCCACGGTCTGTACCCCAGCGGCTACCTGCTCAAGCCCGCGACCGAGGACGACGTCCGCCGCGCGCTCGAGAACCTGCGCCACCCGGTCTCGACCTCGAACGGCGCGCGCCTACAGGCCCACTGCTTCGGCACCTTCGACGTCTTCGTGGACGGCAAACCCGTGACGTTCAAGCGCTCCAAGAGCAAGGAGCTGCTGGCGTTCCTCATCGACCGCAACGGCGCCCGCGTCAACACCGACGAGTTGGTCAACGCCTTGTGGGAGGACGGCATGTCGTCGCTCTCGCGCCGCGCGCAGGTGCGAAACATCATCAGCGACATGCGCAGCTCGCTGGAGGCGGCCGGCGTGGGCGACGTGGTCGTCCGCGGCCGCGACGCGCTCGCCATCCTGCCCGACTCCATCGACTGCGACTACTACCGCTTCCTCAAGGGCGACCTCGAGGCCGTGAACAATTACTGCGGCGAGTACATGAACCAGTACTGGTGGAGCGAGATGACGCTGGCGAACCTCAACGGCGGCTGGTAACGGCTGCTTCGGGGCTTTTTTGGCTCTGTGCGGGGCTCCTTGAGAGATACGCCCCTCAAAACGGCGGATGTGCGGCGCGCGACTTGGTGCCACGCCGCACATCTTCAAAAAAGAGGGGATATTCCCCTAAATTCGGCGGATGTGCGGCGCGACGCTTCGGCGGGCGCCGCACATCCGCCGTTTTGAGGGGGGTAGTGCGCGTGCTCGGCCGCCCGCCAGGCCCGATCGGCTGCCCGTTCGCCGCGTTCGCAGACAAAAAACGGCCCGCCGCGTGGGGGAAACGCGACGGGCCGTTGAAGTTCGCGCTTGCGCGCGGGCTTCCCGTGGGTTTAGCGCGCCCTGGCCTCCTGCCTGATCTTCATGCAGAGGAAGAAGGCGACGATGGGGACGATGTACTGCACGGCCGTCAGGTCGACGTTGCGCGTGAAGAGCGCGATGAGCAGGCTCACCATGGCAAGGGCGGCGGCGATGCCGTAGATGACGGTGATGAGGCCCATCTTGCGCGGGTTCTTTGCGCCGCGGATGCCGAGCAGCGCGACGATGCCCTCGAACACGCCGTAGACGATCATGGTGATGGCCGCCGCGGCGAACATCTCCTGGACGCTTGAGTTGGACTCCGCGGCCATCTTGGCGAGGTCCTCGTTGTTGAGGATGCCCGCGTCGGTGCCGCAGGCGAACGAGACGACGCCGAGCGCGATGTACAAGACGGCCACCACGGCGTAGACGATGCTGAGGATAAAGAGCCCCTTGCGCACCGGGGTCATCTTGGTCTTTTCGGACATGCTTGCTCCTTTGGGTGCCGGTCGTTGAGCGCTTGGATTCATTGAGCCTATCTTTGCACATCAACGCGCCGGATTTGGTCCACGGGCTGTTAGGCTTAAGGAATAGTTGCGTCCCGCGGGCCATGCGGGGCTGTTCCCGATAGGGGGTCTTCGTGAATTACATAGGCTACTTCGAGTCGTTCACGCGCGCGAGCAACGCCATCAACAGCGTGCTCGAGGGCTTCGCCGTCCTGGTGTGCCTCATGCTCAACTACGCCATCGTCTCGCGCAACCGCAAGACGAGGCTCGACCAGCTCTTTGCGCTTGTTTGCGTCCTGCTGGGCCTGAGCGCCCTCGGCGACTTCTTTGCCTGGACGTTCGAGGACATCCCCGGCACGGTGCAGCTCGTCCTCGCGATTCTGGGCAACCTGGTGAGCATCTGGTTCACGCCGGCCGCGTCCACGGCGTTTTGCCTTTATGTGTTCGAGTGGTCGCAGGGCTACGTTCCCGGCGAGACGCGAAAGCTCACGCGGCCGCATACGCACGTGGGCAGGGTGCTGTGGGTGGCCATGCACTTTTTGGGAGGGCTCGGCCTTCTCGTCGTCGTCATCAACCTGTTCACGGGGTGCCTCTACACCGTGAACCCCGACAACTCGTACACGGCGGGCAGGCTCGATTGGCTGCCCAACTTGATCAACGTGGTCCAGCTGCTGGTGCTCCTGCCGCTGCTCTACGTTGAGGAGAACGAGCTCACGCCGTTCGCGACGGGGCGCCTGTGGCTGCTCGCGGCGGGCCTGCCGTTCTTCTCGCAGATCGTGCAGGAGATGCTTGCGGGCATCGCGAAGGTCGTCACGTCGGGCCTCGCGGCGGGCACGGCGGCGGGCGGCATCAGCCTGGAGCTGGGTTACCCAGGCTACGTGCTCGCGCTCTTCTTTATGTACGTTGAGCTGCAGCGCCTTCAGGAGCGCGCCCTCATGGCCGAGAAGCTCGAGCTTGCCGAGAGCCGCACGCAGCTTCTCTCGGGGCAGATTCGCTCGCACTTCATCTTTAACTCGCTGGCCGCCATCGGCGAGCTGTGCTACGAGGACCCCAACCTCGCCCAGAAGGCCATCGCCGACTTCTCCACGTACCTGCGCGGCAACATGAACGCCGTGGGCGACGTCAAGCTGATCCCCTTCGACGTGGAGGTCTCCAACATCAAGTCGTACGTGGGCCTGGAGCAGATGAACCCCACGACGCCCTTCGAGGTGGAGTGGGACCTGCAGGCGACGAAGTTCATGCTGCCGCCGCTGGTCGTCGAGCCGCTGGTCGAGAACGCCGTGGTGCACGGTGTGTCCACCAGGCATGAGGGCGGCGTCATTTGGGTCCGCTCGTGGGAGGAAGACGACGCGTACAAGGTGAGCGTGCGCGACAACGGTATCGAGGGCGTTGAGGTCAAGGGGTCCAAGCACAACGGCATCGCAATCGAGAACGGCCGTCGTCGCCTGGCGCTGCTGTGTCACGGCACGCTCGAGGCCGGCCGCGTCGAGGACGGCTACATGGCCACCGTCACCATCCCCAAGGAGACCGAATAAGACAAGGGGACAGTCCCTTCGTCTTATCGCCGCGGCCCGCAGGAGAGTTCCCTGCGGGCCGCGGCTGTTTGTAAGACAAGGGGACTGTCCCTTCGTCTTATTTTGCGCGCGGGTTTCGGGCCGGGGAACTTGGGTTTCGCGTCGGTGTCGGAAGTTTCCGACCGGGCGCGCGAGCGTAACAGGTGTCGTAATTGCAATACCAGTAAACGCAAGTCCAACAACAATCGTCGTGGATGACCAAACCGACCCAGGAGGCGCCCATGTACGACACCGGTTCAACAGCGTTTATGATGATCTGCACCATGCTCGTGTTCTTTATGACCCCGGGCCTCGCGTTCTTCTACGGCGGGCTTTCTCGCCGCAAGAACGTCGTCAACACCATGCTCATGTGCTTCGCCGTGATCGGCGTCGTCGGCCTCGTGTGGGTCCTCGCCGGCTGGTCGTTCGCCTACGGCGGCGACGGCTCGCTCAGCTGGTTCGGCGGCTTCGACCAGCTGGGGCTCGCCGGCGTGGTGAGCAAGATGCTCGCCGAGTCGGCCGATGTGCCCGACGGCACCGTCTACCCGACCATCATCAACGTGATGTTCCAGATGGCCTTCGCCATGATCACCGCCGCTATCGTCACCGGCTCCGTCGCGGGTCGTATGAAGTTCGGCGCCGTGCTCACCTTTATCGCCATCTGGTCGCTCGTCGTGTACTCGCCGCTCGCCCACATGGTCTGGGGCGGCGACGGTTCCCTCATCGGCGATAGAATCGGCGCGCTCGACTTCGCCGGCGGCGACGTCGTGCACATCAGCTCCGGCGTGACCGGCCTGCTGCTCGCCCTCACCCTCGGCGGCCGCCGCGGCTTCGGCCTCAAGAGCTATCGCCCGCACAACGTGCCCTTCGTCGCTCTCGGCGCCGGCCTGCTTTGGCTCGGCTGGTTCGGCTTCAACGGCGGCTCCGAGTTCGCCGCCAACGGCACCGCCGCCCTCGCGATCCTGAACACCGTGGTGGCGTCGGCCGCCGGCCTCGCTTCCTGGCTCGTCGTCGAGAAGACCCAGACCGGCAAGCCGACCCTCGTCGGCGGCGCGACCGGCCTGGTCGCTGGCCTCGTCGTGGTGACCCCGGGCGCCGGCTTCGTCGAGCCGTGGGCCGCGGTGGTGATGGGCCTCATCGTTTCCCCCGTGTGCTACTTCGCCATTTCCAAGCTCAAGGCCAAGTTCGGCTACGACGACGCCCTCGACGCCTTTGGTTGCCACGGCGTGGGCGGCCTGCTCGGCGGCGTGCTGACCGGCTTCTTCTGCGTGCCCGAGCTCTCGTGGACCGAGCACGGCGGCCTGCTCTACACCGGCGACTTCTCGCTGCTCATCAGCCAGATCGTGGGTATTGTGGTCACGCTCGTCATCGTTGTGGCGCTCGACCTGGTCATCATCACTATCGTGAAGGCCCTCTTCCACGGCGAGCTGCGCGTGAGCGAGCACGACGAGGCGCTCGGCCTCGACGCCTCTGAGCACGGCGAGAGCGCCTACCCCGCCTACACCGGCCTCGACGCGTAAGATGTCGTCGCACCACCCGGAAGCGAAAAGAACCTCTCCCCGAAGGAGCACAACATGAAGAAAATAACCGCCATCGTCCGCCCCGAGAAGCTCGAGGAGCTCAAGGAGGCCCTGTTCGAGATGGGCGCCCGCGGCATGACGATCTACGAGGTCCAGGGCTGCGGCACGCAGCACGGCTGGAAGGAGTACGTGCGCGGCAACGAGGTGCTGCTCAACATGATTCCCAAGGTCAAAGTCGAGCTCGTGGCGGCCGACGACCAGGTCGAGAAGATCATCGATTGCGTCTGCGACGTGGCTCACACCGGCGAGGTCGGCGACGGCAAGATCTTCGTCTACCCGATGGACGAGTGCGTGCGCATCCGCACCCGCGAGCGCGGCGAGGCCGCGGTCTAGTCCGCGAGAACCGTTGTTGCCGGGCGTTGTGCGGCGCAAACGACGGGCTTGTGGCAAGAATAAGCGGCTTAAGGGCGCCGACGGGCCTGTGCGAGGCCCGCCGGCGCCCTGTTTTTGCGAGATTCGCGCCGTGGACTCGGAGCGCTCCCGAGGTCCTCGAGGCCCCCTGCGCGCCTATTCCCAACCACCCCAGACGTCGGGGCAGTAGCCCACGGTGGCCGCGCGCCCGTTGCGCACGATGGGCTCGCGGAGCAGCTGCTGGTTCTCGAGCAACTTGTCGAAGCGCTGCGACTCGGCGAGGTGCTGCACGAGGGCGAGCGCCTCCTCGTCCTTGGCCTTGGGGTCGAGCACGGCGTCGATGCCGCCGGCGGCCGAAACGACGCTGCGCAGCTCGCCCTTGCTCATCTCCTTCTCGCGCAGGTCGATGAACTGGAACTTGATGCGGCGCTCCTTGAACCAGCGCTGCGCCTTCTTGGTGTCGAAGCTTTTCTTGGTCCCGAAGATCTGGATGTTCACGCGTTGCTCCTCCCAAATAATACGAGGGGACAGTTCCTTTGTATCATTTACAGTTTGATGTCGAGAAGAACCTGGTCCTCCTCGATGACGCCCCAGTGCAGCACGTGGATTACGCCCGTCTCGGCAAAGCCGTTGCGCGCATAGAAGTCGCGCGCGGGTGCGTTGCCCACCCAGGTGTCGATGCGGCAGGTCGTCTTGCCGTGCTTGCGGCCCCATTCGAGCGCGAAGTCGAGCATCTGTTTGCCGTAGCCGTGGCGTGCCTCGGTGGGCGGGACTACCAGCGTGTGGATGACCAGCACCTCGTCATCGGTCGCCTCGACGTTCCAGGCGACCTCGTCGTAGCCGGGGCCCTGCTCGCCGTTGAGTAGCATGCTCGCGCGAACGACGCCGCCCTCCTCGAGCACGTAGGCCCAGCCCTTGGGCACGGCCATCTCGGGTACCGCACGCGTGGGGTAGTTCTCGTCCCAATTGGTCGTCGAGCCCACGCGCTTCTCGCGGGCACGGAGCTCGATGTAGGTCTGCTCGATGGCATCGATGTCGGCGGCGGTTGCCTGACGGATCATGTTGGGCCTTTCTCGTCGGAGTGGACAAAGGGACTGTCCCCTTGTCTTATTTGGTGGTCAGCGCATAAAGAGGGTCTCGCCGAGGGAGCACCACTTGTCGGCTGCGCAGATGAGCCACGCCTCGCGGCTCGCGGGCACCCGTCCCGGCGGCAGCGGCCACATGTGCGCGGCGATGGCGTTCTTCTCGAGCGGCGTGAGGTCGAAGTCCTCCTGGGCGTTCCTCAGCGCGAAGACGGGGTGCATCGTGGCGTGCTTCGTGTGGCCCGGCTCGTGCCAGTCGTACAAGAAGTAATCGTGGAGAAGCGCCGCGCGGACGAGCTCTTTTTGACTTACGCGCAGGTGAAGTGCCTCGCCCAGCGAGACGGCCGCACGCGCCACGCGCACGCAGTGCTGCCACGTCGTTACCTGTCCGTGCTGGATGCACTCGCGCATGACGGGCGCGCGCGCGGCGTTCTCCATCTCGGCGATCTGCGCGTCGAGGGCGGTTCGCGTCTGCGGGCTCATCGGTCGTTCTCCTTAGTGTGGTCGTCGATCTGCGTTTGGATCGCCTCGTCGATGCTGCGGGCCATGCGCCCGAGCCCCTCGGTCCTGAAGCGCCGCGCGTTGAGAAGCACGTGCTGCTGGCGGGCGCTCATGTGCGCGGAAAGCTCTCGCAGCCGCATCGTCGCCGCGTCGCGCCCGTCGCGCAGGCGGCCGCTCGCCTCGGTCCCCGCGTCGCGCAGGCGCTCAGCCGCCCCGGCGCTGCCCTCGCGCAAGCGCGTTGCCGCGGCGTCGCGCCCGTCGCGGAGCTTCTCGGCCGCGCCGGCGCCCGTGTCGAGCAAGCGCTCGCCGCTCTCGCGGATTTTCTCGGCGCCGGTGCGAAGGCTCGCCTGGCCTGCATCGACGGCCCCCTGCACGCGCTCGTTCACCTCGGCCTCCGCCTGCTCGACCATGGCCACGACCTCGGTCAGCGTGGCCACGGTGAGCATCGTGTCGGCGGTGAGAAGCGCCATGAGCACGAGCCCCAGCACCTCGAAGGCGAGCGCTGGCACCGCAGCGACCACTATTCTGACCAGCGGCAACACGAGGTACACGATGGCCAGCCCGCACACGCCGAACAGGCACGCCGCCGGCGCGCAGACGCGGCCCTTGATGTTCAGCGGCAGGTTCGAGTAGTCCCACCACACCGTGCCGAACATCCGCTCCATGGCGATGGACGTGAACCACTCGATGACCGAGGCGCCGATGCCGCAGATAAGGAATATCGCCCAGGCCGGCGGCAGCGAGCCCGAGACCAGCGGGTTGTCGAAGACTGCGATGGCCCCGACGCCGCCCAAGCCGTAGATCGGGCAGATGGGTCCGTAGAGGAAGCCGCGGTTGCACCAGTGCCCCTCGACGATTGAGCAGTACACCGATTCGAAGACCCAGCCCAGCAGGCCGAAGAAATAGAACCAGACGATGATTTGGCTAGCGATCAATAAAGAACAACTCCGATTGGTCGGCGGACGAGGGCAGAAGGGCGGACGAGGGCAGAAGGACGGGCTGGGACCGAGCGCCGGGAAGGCGACGGTGCGTCAATAAGCCGCAGCTCAGACGCGGTACGCGCTTGGGCAGATGTCTTCCAGCACGCATCCGTCGCACTTTGGCGAGCGGGCCGTGCAGGTGTCGCGCCCGTGGCTGATCCACTGATGGTTCACCGGTCCCCAGAGCTCGCGCGGCAGCAGGGCGAGCAGGTCCTGTTCGGTCTTGAGCGGCTCTTTCTCGTGGGTCTTGGGCGAGAGCGCGAGGCGGTGGGCGATGCGGTTCACGTGCGTGTCGACCGCGATGCCCTCCACGATGCCGAACCCGACGTTCATCACGATGTTGGCGGTCTTGCGGCCCACGCCCGGCAGGCTCGTGAGCTCGGCCATCGTGTGCGGGACCTCGCCCGCGAAGTCCGAGACGATCGCCTGCGCGCACTCGACGCAGTGGCGCGCCTTGGTTTTGTAGAACCCTAGGCTGTGGATGATCTCGGCCACCTCGGCGGGCGAGGCGCCGGCCATGTCGGCGGGGGTGGGGAAGCGGCGGAACAGCTCGGGCGTCACGCGATTTACCTGCGCGTCCGTGGTCTGCGCCGAGAGGAGCACCGCGATGACGAGCCGGAAGGGGTTCTCGTGGTCGAGGAAGCACTCGACGGGGCCGTACTTCTCTTCCAGGCGGCGGCACACCTCGCAGGCGCGCTCGGTCTTGGCGGCTTTTGTCTCGCGGGGCATGTGTCCTCCCTTCGGCTCCATGGCCGTGCGGTCGTGGGCATACACAGGCAATGATATACTCGACGACACGTATGGCGCGTCGACGAGAGCAGGTCTTTACGCGCCCATCCCATGGAAAGGAACCGCACATGATCAAGGAGCTCGTGACCGACGAGGCCGTTCTCTCCACTCCCTGCGAACCCGCGACCGCCGAGGACGCCGAGGTTGCACAGGACCTTATCGACACCATGAACGCGCACGAGGACGCCGTGTGCCTGGCCGCCAACCAGATCGGCGTGACCAAGTCCGTCGTCGTGTACAAGGGCGAGGACGAGAAGGACCACGTCCTGTACAACCCGCGCCTGCTCATGGGCCTCGGCCCCCAGAAGCTCGTCGAGAGCTGCATGACGCACGAGGGCGAGAGCCGCGTCACCCGCTTCATCAAGGCCAAGGTCGCCTACGACGAGCTGGTCGACGGGCAGCTCAAGCCCCGCAAGAAGGACTTCCTCGGCTGGGAGGCCCAGATGGTCCAGCACATGATCGACCACTGCAAGGGCAAGCTGGTCTAAAAGCCTTCATTGGGGACAGTCCCTTTTTCAGGCCGTCGCAGCAAATCGCCGCCGGCGCTCGTTTTCGGGCGCCGGCGGCGTTTCTTTGGGGCCTATCCGGCCAGCTGCGCGCCTTCTTGCGCGATGGCTTGTCCAAAAATCGAACTTGACGGTCGAATTTGTCGCGCCATGCAAGTAGCCAAATTGGGGACAGTACATCTACCAGCGGTTTTGCAGTCTTGCGCGACCGTTCTACTCGTGCTTTCCCTTAAAAACGACCGTCAAGTTCGATTTTTGGACATGGTGCACGTCGAAACGACGCCCGGTCCCTACTTGCAGAGCTGTACGTCCAGGTGGTCGTAGGGAAACTCGAGGCCGCGCTCGGCGAAGACGTCTTGGACGACGCCGAGGGCCGCGCGGCGCGCTGCGTAACGGCTCGCGGGCGTGCAGTGCAGGCGAATGCGATAGGAGATACTCGACGCCGCGAGCTCCTGCGTTCCCACGAAGTCCGCCGAGGTCACGCCCCCGATCCGCTTGACGCAATCGGTGATTTGCCCGCAGACCTCGCGCGCCTCTACCGCGCTCGTCTCGTACGAGAACGGCACGTCGATGTCGAGCCAGTCCGAGAGCACGTCGATGGTCGCCACGTCGCGGTTGCAGAAAGTGACGACGTCGCCCGTGCGGATGTCGCGGACCTTCGTGGACTTGAAGTTGAACGAGAGGACCTCGCCCTCGAGCTCGCCGACGCGGATCACGTCGCCCAGCGCGAACGAGTTGTCCCACACGATGGCCATGCCCATGATCAGGTCCTTGAGCAGGTCCTGCAGCGCGAAGCCGACGATGATGCCCGCGACGCCGAGGCCCGCGATCATGCCCGGCACGTCCACGCCGTTGACCTGCAGGACGAAGATCACGGCGAGTATCGCCACGAGGCCCTTTGAGACGGCGAGCGCGAGGTGGAGGCTCGTCATACGGTTGGCCGTGTCCGCGTTGGCGATGAGGCGTCGCTTGAAGAAGCGGTTCATCTTTACCCAGACCACGGCCGCGACGACGATGATCAAAAGGCTGACCCAGGGCCTATCGGAGAAGAACCAACGAATAAAGGTATCCACTAGGAGCTCCTGCTCATCGGGGGCGAGTCAACACGCGCGTTTGCGCGGGGATAGGAGAATCGTAGCGCGAAGACAGCGCGGGCGCGACAGCGGGGCGCGGCGACGCGGGGCGCGAGGGTAGGGTCGCGTGACCTGCGGACGGCGCGGCACTGTGAGGGTGCGGGTGAAAGGGCCGTGCGAGCTGCGGGACGCCTGCAATTGGTGACTGTTTCCGCGTTGCAAGGGAGGCCATGTCAAAACCACGTGGCCCGTAGGCCCATCGCGCCCTCGCGACTACGTGAGATGTGAAACGCGGCGACTGTTACCAATTGCAGGCGCCCGGGACCTGGCAGGTGAGGAGCCAGGCAGGCCACGTGTCTTCGCCTCGTGCTCGCTGGCATCGCGGAAACAGCCGCCAATTGCAGGCACCGGGGCTTGGTAGGCCGCGTGTCTTCGCCTCAGGCTCGCTGGCAACGCGTTGCTGTTGTCAATTGCAGGCCCGGGGCAAGGGCCGCGCTACATCCCGCCGAAGCCGGTCTGTCGCAGGGCCTCGTAGAGCACGACCGCGGCGGCGTTGGAGAGGTTGAGCGCGCTGATCCGGTAATCGGACGGGTCGATGAAGTTGCCGCAGATGTCCTGGGCGTGAAGGGGGCTCTCGGCGCCGGCGTCGCCGCGGTCGGGCGCCGCCCAATCGTCGGCGTCGCGGATGGATTCGGCGTCCGCCAGCATGGGGATCCGCTCGCAGCGCTCGGGCGCGGCTGCCAGGACCTCCTCGGGGATGCCGGTGGATTCCTTGCCGAAGACCAGGTAGTCGCCGTCTTCGTAGCTTGATTCGGCGTACGTGCGGCGGGCCTTCTTGGTGAGGTAATGCAGGCGGGCGTCATCGGCGGCGAGGGCGTTCAGTGCGAGAAAATCCGCCCAGTCGTCGTAGACGCGCACGTCGAGGCTTCGCCAGTAGCCGAGGCCCGCGCGCTGCAGCATGCGGTCGTCGAGGCTGAAGCCCAAGGGGCCCACGAGGTGCAGCCGCGAGCCCGTGACCACGCAGGTTCGGCCGATGTTTCCCGTGTTGGCGGGGATCTCGGGCTGGAAGAGCACGACGTTGAACATGAGCGGAGCCTTTCTTTGGGCGTTGGATGCGGGGCGGGCTGGGGATGGGGCATGGACGGGCGGTGCGGGTGCTGCGGGGTCGAGACGGGCGGGCGGCGAACTGCTGCCGAGCGAACGGCGACGGGCGCGGCGGCTGACGACGGAACGTGCCGGACGGTTCAGGTCGCGGAGGACGGGACGGGTTGTTGTCGGCGCGGGTGACGTGGGCGTGGTGAGGTGCGGCGGGGCGAGCCTCGCGGCGAGGCAGGCCGCCCGTGGGCGGGCGCGACGTTTGTTGCCAGCTCATTCTACGTTTTGGGCCGCGCCCGCGCTTTGGGCTACACTCGAACGCGTTGCCTATTCAAAGGAGAGATGCGCGTGATCAAGCTGTTTGCCGCCGATTTGGACGGGACGCTGCTCAATGCGCTGCACGTCACCGACCCTGTTGTCCTGCGCTCGCTTCGCCGTGTGCGCGCCGCGGGCCGGCATTTCTCCATCGCGACGGGGCGAACGGTGCGCTCTAACCGCGCTCTGGGTTTCGAGGGCAACGTGGCCGTCGTCTGCGCGAACGGCTCGCTCGTGCTCGACGAGGAGGGCCAGTTAATTCGCAGCCAGATGCTGCCGCCTGAGTTCGTCGAGGCGCTCGTCCGTGCGTTCCCGACCGCCCCGTTCGACTTCATCGGCACCGAGCACACCTATCACATGGGGACCGAGGCCGAGCATGCCGCCTCGTACAGCAACATGCCGATCTGGCGCAAGGTCGTGATGCGCGGCATGAGCATGACGGGCGGCCCCGAGCACGTCTACGAATGCGCTCCCGAGCAGGTGGCCGCTCAGCGAATCTGCAAGATGAACGCGCACCTCAAGGGCATGGGCGAGGCGGCCGAGGTCGCGGCGTTTATCGCCGACTGGTCCGATTCCGTGGTCAACGCGCCCTTCAACCCGTCGATGTTCGAGGTCACGGCCAAGGGCGTCAACAAGGGCGAGGCCGTGGCGTGGCTGGCCGACTACCTGGGCATTTCCGAGGAAGAGGTGGCCGTCTACGGCGACGGCGGCAACGACATCGAGATGCTCGGGCGCTTCGCCGCCTTTGGCCATGCCTACGCCACGAGCAACGGCAGCGACGCGGCCAAGGCAGCCGCCGGCAACGTCATCGGGTCGTGCGCCCTCCACGCCGTCCCGCGCCACATGCTCCGACAGCTCCGCTAGCCGCGCCCGCCCTGCAGCTGGTGACAGGTTCCTGCTGCTGCAGCTGGTGACAGGTTTATTCTGCTGCACCGTGGGACAGGTTCGGCCGCGTGCGACCGCTGCCTGCCATTGGTGACAGTCATTGGTGGCAGGTAGCAACCGGACCAGCATTGGGGACAGTCCCCAATGCCGGTATTAAGAATGGCCGTCGCCCATGGCAGGTGAGGTCCACGGCTGCTGTTCTTGCGTCCATGCCGGTACCTGGCCGCAACCGACGCAAAGAGCCCCGCGACGGCGCAGCTCAGTTGCCGTCGCGGGGGCTCTTTGTGAGGTGCGGCCGCGCCGCGCTACTTGACGGTGTACGAGGTGCTCTCGCCCGAGGCGTTGCTCACCTCGACGGTCTTGACCGTGCCCTTGTCGCCGGTCGTGACCTTGGCGGTGACGGTCTTGGAGGAGTCGTTGCCGTAGGTGAAGGTAATGGTCTGCTCACCGGCGCTGTCGGCCGAGAAGCGGAAGGCGTGGCTGTCGACG
Source organism: bacterium (assembly GCA_963610995.1). Classification (GTDB taxonomy): domain Bacteria; phylum Actinomycetota; class Coriobacteriia; order Coriobacteriales; family Atopobiaceae; genus Paratractidigestivibacter. The sequence continues at coordinate 28,932 of CAVDQW010000244.1, forward strand.
ACGCCCTGGGTGGTGTTGCCGGAGCAGTCCTTGCCGTTGGAGGAGAGCTCGTCGCTCTCGCACTGCATGTCGCCCTTGCCGGAGACGGTGTAGTTCCAGTCGGTGTCCGACGAGGTGCGGTTGAGGCGCGCGACGACGAACTGCCCGTTGACCTCGAATTCCGTGCCACTTACTCCGAATTTTCCTCCGTTGTTCGAGCCTCCGCTGTTACAGGCGCTGATCCCCAGCACGGCGACGAAGGCGAGCAGAACGGCAAAAGTGGCGGCCAGGAACTTCTTGTTGAGCTTCTTCATGATTCTTCTCCTTTGTTTTGCGCCCCGCGGGGCTTGTGTTCGTCCGGGTGGACTCGATGACCTCAGTATCGACAACGCATGTATCAATAGCGCACCACCCGCATGGGGGAGCTGAAAAGAATTTCTTGCGCCCGCGATCGCGCGTTGAGGCGACGCTCGTCGCGGTTGAGCGCAAAAGTTCAATTTTGCCGTGGTATAGTGCCAGCAGCAGAACTACAAAATTGAACCTCAAATTGAACATTTGGAGCACGGAGCATGTCGAACCTCACGTTTTCCCGCCGCCTCAAGGAGGCGATGGATAAGGCCGGCCTCAGTCAGGCCGCCCTTATCCGCATGGCTGCCGAACGCGGTGAGAAACTCGGAAAAAGCCAGGTCAGCCAATACGTCAGCGGCAAGGTGATTCCTCGCGGCGACGTGATGTCGCAGCTCGCCGACCTGCTCGGCGTGGACGCCGGTTGGCTTTCCGGCAAGCAGGTCTCGCCGGTCTCCTCCTCCACAACTGCCAAAGCCGCAAAAGCGAACACCTCGATCAAAGGGAGCAACACCATGCGCGAGTTCAAGAAGTCCGACAAGCTCGACAACGTCCTCTACGACGTCCGCGGCCCTGTGGTCGACGAGGCCGCTCGCATGGAGGAGGACGGCGCCCGCATCCTGAAGCTCAACATCGGCAACCCGGCCACCTTCGGCTTCCGCGCCCCCGACGAGGTCGTCTATGACATGCGCCAGCAGCTCACCGACTGCGAGGGCTACTCAGACTCGCGAGGCCTCTTTGCCGCCCGCAAGGCCATCATGCAGTACGCCCAGCTGCGCAACATCCCCGGCGTGGACATGAAGCACATCTACACCGGCAATGGCGTCTCCGAGCTCATTCAGCTCAGCATGCACGCGCTCATCGACAACGGCGACGAGGTCCTTATCCCCAGCCCCGACTACCCGCTGTGGACCGCCTGCGTCACGCTTGCCGGCGGCACCCCCGTCCACTATGTCTGCGACGAGCAAAGCGAGTGGAACCCCGATCTCGCCGACATGGAGAAGAAGATCACCTCCAACACCAAGGCCCTGGTCATCATCAACCCCAACAACCCCACGGGTGCCGTCTACTCGCGCGAGATCTTGGAGGGCATCGTCGAGATCGCCCGTCGTCACCAGCTGATGATCTTCGCCGACGAGATCTACGACCGCCTGATCATGGACGGCTTCGAGCACATCTCCATCGCCTCGCTGGCCCCCGACCTGCCCTGCGTCACGTTCTCCGGCCTCTCCAAGAGCCACATGATCTGCGGCTACCGCGTGGGTTGGATGATCCTCTCGGGCAACCTGGCCTGCATGAAGGACTTCATCCTGGGTATCAACATGCTCTCCAACATGCGCCTGTGCTCCAACGTGCCGGCGCAGTCCATCGTGCAGACGGCCCTCGGTGGATATCAATCCGTTAACGAGTACATCCGCCCCGGCGGTCGTGTGTACGAACAGCGCAACTACGTCTACGAGGCGCTCAACGCCATCGACGGCATCACGGCCGTCAAGCCCAAGGCGGCCTTCTACATCTTCCCGAAGATGGACGTCAAGAAGTTCAACATCACCGACGACGAGCAGTTCGCGCTCGACCTTTTGCACCAGAAGAAGATCCTCATCACGCGCGGCGGCGGCTTCAACTGGGGCGAGCCGGACCACTTCCGCATCGTCTATCTGCCGCGCATGGAGGTCCTGCACGAGTCGATGGAGGACCTCGCGGACTTCTTCGCGCATTACCGGCAGTAGGAGGTTGCCGTGCAGCTCGAGCAGTACGTGGTCGATGCGTTTACCAAGGAGGTCTTCTCGGGCAACCCCGCCGCGGTCTGCGTTTTGGACCGCTGGCTTTCCGACGACGCGATGCTGGCGATCGCGCGCGAGAACAACTTGTCCGAGACGGCGTTCGCCGTGAAAGGGGAGGGACGCTGCCGTTACTGCCTGCGCTGGTTCACGCCCGGCGGCGAGATCGACCTGTGCGGCCACGCGACGCTGGCCACGGCCTACGTCGTCCTCGGTTTCCACGAGCGCGGCGAGTCATGCGTGACCTTCTCGACCAAGGGCGGTGAGCTGCGCGTTGTTTGCCGCGACGGCCTGTGCGAGATGGACTTCCCTGCCTACAAGCTTGCGCCCGTGCCGGTGACACCGCTGATGGTGGAGGCCATAGGCGCGACGCCGAGGGAGGCCTGCTTGGGACGCGATCTTCTGTGCGTCTTGGACGATGCACGGTCGGTGCGCGAACTGGCTCCGGACCTCGAGAAGGTCAAGGAGCTGGAGGGGCTTCTTCTTCATGTGACGGCGCCGGGCGACGGCGAGAAGTTCGACTGCGTCTCCCGTTCCTTCGCTCCTAAGCTGGGCATTGCCGAGGACTCCGTCTGCGGCTCGGGGCATTGCCACATCGTGCCGTTTTGGGCGGAGCACCTTGGCCGCGAGAGCCTGGTGGCCTACCAGGCGTCCCCGCGCGGCGGCGGGCTGTACTGCCGCGCCGAGGGCGACCGCGTGGTCCTCGCCGGCCATGCCGCGCTGTACTCAACGGCCCGCATCAACTTGCCGCTGGACTAGCGGGCAAGAAAAACCGAGCGCGGCGCCCCTGAAGCGGCGGTTGCAGCAATGAGGGCTGCCAACCCGCCCCTTAAATCTCGGTTGCAGCAATGAGAGGTGCCTTTCCGTCCCTGAAACGACGGTTGCAGCAATCGTTCGTTGCTGTAACCGTTGTTTGAGGGGCGGATTTCTCGCCGCCGTTACTGCAACCGTTACGAAAGGGGCGGCAACTCCGGTGGGCGCGGCCGGTGAACGGCGAGGGCTATTCCAAAGTGGAATACAGTGCCTTTCAACTGGAATTGATATCGCGGTATCGCCTTTTCTAGAATGTCGCCGACAAGAAGAAAGGTGGTACCGACGATGGTTATCGATGCTAATTCCTATTGGTTTGACGAGCAGATCTTTGTTGACGAGGCCCTGTGCGAGCAGTTCCTCTCCGAGGTTCCCCGCGCTTACGACACGGAAGGCTACGTGACGGTGAGCCCCGCCGGCAAGCGCCAAATCGTGATCGAGAAGCCGTCCGGGGCGCCTGGCCTCAACTATATCGAAGGCGACTATCTGCTCGAGAAGCGCCTGGCCGATATGGACGAGGCAGGGGTCGACAAGGCGATCCTCAAGCTTCCGGGGTGTCACGAGTGGATGTCGCTCGCCATGTGCCGCCGCTTCAACGACGGCATGGCGGCCGACGCCGAGGCATCGAACGGACGCCTGATTCCGCTCGTCGCGGTTCCGCCCTTTGGTACGGCGGAGAACCTCGCGGAGCTCGACCGCAGGCTTGACGAGGGTTTTGCCGGTGTGCAACTCTGCGCCCACTACGGCAAGCGTTACCTCGACGATCCTGTATTCGCCAGCTTCTTCGAGCATTTGAACGAGCGCGGGGTCACCGCGTACGTCCACCACGTGCCGGTGCCCGTCGAGAACGCGTCGCTTCTTGCTTACGACAACCTGCGTCGTTCTTACGGGCGCTGCGTCGACCAGACAACGGCCATCGGACGCGAGATCTTCGGCGATTTCTTCGAGCGCTACCCGAACGTTCGCATGGTTCACTCTATGCTCGGAGGCGCCTACTTTGCCTTCAAGGAGATGCTCCTGCCTCACGGGCCCAAGCGCGCGGACAACTCCGGTCGTTTTCAGGTCGACACCGAGACCGTCTCGAGGCGTCTGGCGAACAATATCTTCTTCGACATGTCGCATGCCCAGCCGTGGGGCGAGACGCTTCTTTCCTGCGCGGCGAAGGTGCTCGGCGCGGACCACATCGTGTTCGGCACGAGCTACCCCGTTAAGCGGGAGTGGCTTACCGAGGGAGTCGCATGCGTGCGTTCCTCCAATCTAAGCGAAGAGGATAAAGCGCTTATGTTGGGGGGCACGGCACAGAAGCTCTACGGAATTGCGTAACGGCGGGACGACGAGAGGGAGGTGGATGACATGGGCGAATTCATGATGTCGGCGGGAGCCGGCAAGGCCGAGATTAGCCTTTCGGGTGTGCTGCCGCACGACGGGTTCGACGTCCAGCGCCACGGGCTGTATGCCCGCGCCCTGCTTATTGAGGGCGAGGGCGAGCGCGTCTGTATCCTCTCGCTCGAGGTCACCTCGATTGCGCCCGATCTGCTCTTGCGGCTGCGCGAGGAAGTGAAGGACGAGACCGGTTGTGACGGCTCGCATGCATGGGTGGTGCCGACGCATACATTCTCGGCGCCGCACGTGCGCACTCCGGGCCATCTGGCCGACGATACCGAGCGTGCGCGCAACGAACGCTATCGCTCCGCCTTGCTGGATGCCGCTCGTACGGCGCTTAGGCAGGCGGTGGACTCGCGCCGTCCGGTCCGGCTCTCTGCGGGCGAGGGAAGCTGTCCTGTCAATGTCAGTCGCGACGTCGAGACGCCGGCAGGCTGGTGGGTCGGGACGAATCCACAGGGGTACGCGGACCATGCGATGCCTGTTGTCGTTCTTAACGATGCCCGGGGAGAGGCGCTCGCCGTTCTTGCCACGGCTGACGTACAGTCTTCGGTGCTCGATAAGTCGCGCGATTCCGAGGGAAAACGCGTGGTGAGCGGCGACTTGTTCGGTTTTGCTGCCCAGACGCTCGAGCGGGAGCGCGGATGCGTGGCGTTGCTGCTCCCCGGGGCCGCCGGAGACCAGGCGCCGAGCGAGAAGGCCGTCAGGACAGACTTTGCGGCCGACGGTTCGTCGAGTACGGTTGATGCCCATGAGCTCGCCTACCGCATGCTCCACAAGCAGGGGCGTACTTTGGCCGAAGCCCTGGCCAAGGCCATGGGCGCATGTGTTCCGGTCGAGGGCGGGCGGGTCTTTGCCCGCGTCCTCGACGTTGAGCTGCCGGCCCAGGAGCGGGCGGACTTCCATTCGCTTGCGCCCCGCCGTTGCTATGAGTTCGTTTCGGCCGGCCTGGTGTCTACCTCGATATACCTGCTCCGCTTGGGCGAGATGACCCTCGTTGGCATCCAGCCCGAGGTGGCGAGCGCTTTTGGCAGCGCGGTGCGTGCCGCAAAGCCAGAGCGCGTGCTCCTCGCCACGCTCGTCAACGGTGGGCAAAAGTACCTGCCCGCGCCAGGCGCTTATCAAAAAATAACGTATGAGGCCATGAATTCAGGCTTTGCCGCTGGCGCCCACGAGCGCCTGCTCACAAGCATTATCGCCGCCCTCAACGCGGCTTAGTATGGAAGGAGCCGCCCCATGAAGATCGGGCATGCGCGCCGCAAGATTACCCCGCAGGGCGATGTATACCTTATCGGATATCGCAATCTCGCCAATCGCCTGGAGCCCGCGACGGCCATCCACGACGACGTGTACGCAAACGCGATCCTCTTTGAGCAGGATGGACGCGAGGTGTTTCTCTTCAACGCGGACGTGCTCGAGTTCGAAGAGAGCATGGCCGAGGAGGTCAAGACGCTTCTTGCGGGGCGTTACGGTATCGATCGCGACTGCGTGCTGCTCTCGGCCACGCACGACCACACTTCAATCGTCGCTTATCACCGCAGCTGGTGGACGGGAAAGTTCGACGAAGTCTACTACCGGTGGCTTCTCGACATCATCTGCTCCTGCTTCGAGGAGTGCCGCGGCAACGCGCGGCTCGCGACATGTCGTATGGGCAAGAAGGTCGTCACGGGCTATTACGACAACCGCATCATCCCCGGCGAGCTCGCCGACAACGAGGTGATCGTCGTGTCGTTCTTTGATGAGGCGGGCAAGCCCTTCGCTGGCTTCGTTAACTGGGCCGTGCACTCCGCCTGCGTTGGTCCGGACTGCACCGAGCTCACGAGTGAGCTTGCCGGCCTCACGGGCAAAAAGCTCGCGGCGAGCCTGGGGTACTACCCGGCCATGGTCGTGGGTGCCGCGGGCGACTGCAGCGACCGCAACTTCCGCCAGGGGCGCGGCATCGCCGAGGTCGAGCGCGTGTCTACCGGTCTTGCCGAGGCCATCTCGAAGATAGAGCTCGACCATGAGGTCGTGCTCGACCGCGTTGAGCCCCAGACCTTCTATCACACCGTCGCCCACGACGACTTCTCGCTCACGCTCAAGTGCGCGGTCATCAGCCTGGGCGGCATGCACCTCTTCGTGTTCCCCAGCGAGCTGGGCAGCGACCTCGGCATCCGCATGAAGCGCGAGTGTCCGGTCGAGGGCATTGTGTGCGGTTACACCAACGGCTACTTCGAGTATTTCTTGTCGGCGCGCGAATACGGCCTCTCGTTCGAGACCGAGCGCACGCAGATTCCCAAGGGCGAGCCCGAGCGTCTCTGCGACAAGTTCTGCCAGGTCTCGCGCCTTCTGGGCGCAGCGGACATGCGCGTCTAACCTGCGTTTCTTTGCGCTGCCGTGATCGTCTTGCTCCAACGAAGCGAGGCCGCGGTGCGCTGATTGCCTATCCACATCCCGGGAGCCTATGCGCCCGCGGAGCCAGCGGGATTTCCAGCCTTGTTCTCCTGATGTCGGCTACGGGGACCGAAGGCGCAGCGGAATCCTATTTCTAAAAAGGAGGAATCCCATGAAATACCAGCAGCTTTGCGAAGACATCATCGCAAAGGTCGGTGGTCGAGACAACGTTCGCGACGTGAGCCACTGCATCACGCGCCTGCGCTTCCACCTCAAGGACGAGGGGCTCGCCAAGACCGATGAGCTCAAGGCCATGAAAGGCGTCGTCGACGTTATCCAGGCCGGCGGCCAGTACCAGGTCGTGATCGGCGCCACGGTCGAGGCCGTCTACAACGACCTTGTTCAGGTCGGGGGCTTCGACGCGCAGCCCGCGCTCGAGATCGACGAGGGTGATGTCGCCAAGAAGAGCGACCCGTTCACGCGCCTGCTCACCGTCATTTCCGAGATCCTGCAGCCGATCCTCGGCGTGCTCATGGCGGGCGGCTTCATCAAGTCGATGCTCGCCCTCTGCAAGGTCGCGGGTTGGCTCAGCGCCGACAGCAGCACTTACGTGGCCCTCTCGGCCATCGGCGACTCCGTGTTCTACTACTTCCCGCTGATCATTGGCTGGACCTCGGCCAAGAAGTTCGGCCTCAAGCCCGTCATGGGCATGGCTTTGGGCGGCGTGCTGGTGTACCCCACGCTCGTGGCCCTCACGGGCGGCGATGCCCTCTACACCATCGGAGCGGGCACCATCTTTGAGTCGAGCGTCTACGGCGATATCTTCGGCATTCCACTGATCATCAAGGATTACAACTCAACCATCCTGCCCGCGATCTTTATCGTATGGATTGCCTCTAAGGTCCACAAGGCCCTTTCCAACGCGCTGCCCGCACTGGTGAGCTCCTTCCTCTCCAACATCCTCACCCTGTTTATCTGCGGCATCCTGGGCCTTGTCATCGTCGGTCCCGTCATGACGATCCTCTCCAACATCGTGGCCCAGATCATCCTCGCGCTCATCAGCATCCAGCCTGCGCTTGCCGGCCTCGTCATCGGCACCTTCTGGAGCCTGCTCGTTATGTTCGGCCTGCACTGGGGCATCATCCCCCTGTGGTTCCTCAACGTTTCCACCTATGGCTACGACTTCATCAACCCGCTGGTCTACGCCGGTGGCTGCGCCATCGCCGGCGCCGTGCTGGGCGTGATTATTCGTACCAAGAACTCCGAGGACAACGCCGTCGTCAACGCTCCGGCCCTTGTTTCTTCGATCTTCGGCGTCAACGAGCCCGCGCTCTACGCCATCCTGCTGCCGCGTAAGCGCCTCATGTGGGCGACCTTCCTCTCCGCCGGTGTGGGCGGCGCCGTCGCCGGCTTCATGGGTGCCAAGCTCTATTCCTTCGGCGCCTCGGGTCCGCTGGGCTTCCCCAGCTTCATCAACCCCGCGGGTATCGATGCGGGCTTTATCGGCCTTGTTGCGTCCGGTGTGATCGCCTTCGTCCTGGCGCTTATCGCCGCGCTGATCATCGGCACCAAGAAGGACGAGGGTGGCCCGAGCCTCAACATCACGGTGGACTAGACACGCGCGATCTGCACCTGAGCTTTGAGCCGCTTCGGCCCCGGACGGGTATCCCGTTCGGGGCCGATTTCGCGTTGTCGAGCGTCTGTGTTAGCGCGTGGATTGCAGGAGCTCGCGATAGGGGAGATACCCGATGAACGAGATCACCGCTTTTGGTTGCGTCCTATTGCGCTTGAGGTAGAGCTTGACCTCGCTTGTCGCCGACGGTTCGATATCGACGAGAACCACCTTGTTTTCCGCGAGCGATTCGGACGGCTTGCGCATAAGCAGTGATATGCCCGCGCCTCGCGCGACGAGCGAGATGATGTTCTCGGCGCGCTTGCCGGTAAAGGTGACGTGGGGCGAGAAGCCGGCGGCTCCGCAGAGCGAGAGGACGAGCCTGCTCACGAACGATCCCTGCGGAAGCATGAGGAAGTTCTCGTCGATGAGGTCATCAATGCTAATGCTGCCGCACATCGCGAGCGGATGGTCGGGCGGGAGCACGGCCACGAGGCGATCCGTCGCGAAGGGAACTTTCTTGAACTCGGGCTCGGAAGCACTGTCGTCCCTGATAAAGGCGAGGTCAATCTCTTCGCGTAGGAGCATCTTCTTGAGCTCGTCGCCTTCTCCCTCGATTAATTCGATGGAGTAGGACGGATTTGCCTGCTGGAAATCGACGACGGCGTCGGTGATTCCGTAGGGCGCCATGATAGGAATAGACCCGACCGTGATGCGCTCGAGCGGCTCGTCGATGTCGCTTTGCAGTGCCGCGATATAGCGGTGTTGCAGCGTTGCGATCTTTTGGGCGTAGGGGAGCAGGGCCGTCCCATGTGCGGTAAGCGTGACGTTTCGCTGCCTGCGGTCGATGAGCGTGCAGCCCAGCTCGCGCTCCATGCCCGCAATGTGCTTGGAGAGCGTGGACTGCGACATGAAGAGCAGCTCGGATGCGTCGAGGAACGTGCGTGACTGCGCCAAGATGACAAACTCGCCGAACCTGCTGATGTCCATGGCGCCCCTTTCGCAAGTGATGCAACGACCCCTCTTTGCCCGTTTCGCATTGACGTGGAATTGTTTTCCGCCGCAGCTCAAATGCAGTGTATTCCATTCGTGGCGGGCAAAGGGCCGTCTCGTTATCCGCTTTGAATCGAGCGCAGCGCGACTTTGGTCCCAAGCCTGTCCTCAAACCGCTGCTTGGGGACAGGTTATTTCCTGCAGCGGTTTGGGGGCAGGCTCGCGCTGCCGTCGCGGCGTCCGTGGAGTCTGCGTGTTCGAGCAGTTTGTCTACCTGCGAGAACGCTCGCCCGACGTAAACTTATTTGCTTGTGAAGCGCCCGCAGAGTGGTGGCGCAATTTAACGCCGGAAGGCGAAGAAGGAGACTCATGTCTGAGTACAGCGAGAACGACGAGATCATGACCGAGGGCGAGGGGGTCCTGGCCGAGGACGTGGCCGAGGACGAGGAGCTCGACGAGGACGTCGTCGAGGACGAGATCGACGAGGACGAGGCCGAGGAGGAGTCCGGCGACGACGCCGAGGAGGCCCCCGTCGACACGAACGAGGTCCTGTTCGACAAGGCTCAGCGTGCCGCGCGCCTGCTGCGCAACCGCAAGGACAACATCCGCGACGAGGAGGCCGCGAAGAACGAGCGCGTGAACAACATCGTGCGCGCCATCAAGCTTCTGGAGCTCAAGCCGCAGATGGAGCAGAAGGAGATGTCCGAGCTGCTCGGCATCCGTCTGCGCGAGCTCGACTCCATGATGGCCGAGGCCGAGAAGAACGGCCTGGTCACCCGCGAGTTCCCCGAGGAGGAGGACATGCGCGCCGTTCTCGTGTCCGCCGAGGAGGGCGCGGCCGAGGCCGCTTCCGCTCAGGGCCGCGAGGGCGTCAAGCTGGTCCCCAGCCTCTCCGATGAGGAGCTCGACGAGGTCTTCGCCGCCCTGGACAAGATCATCGCCCCGCTGACCGAGATGGGCCTCGACCGCGATGAC
>CAVDQW010000245.1:0-16432 GCA_963610995.1 bacterium
ATCGGACAGCTCGGGATGGCGCTGATGAACACGGCCTTCTACATGGACCCTCTCCATTGAAGCACCTTTTTCTACTACTTTATTCTACTACTAAATGATTCGGCAGACGAAGCGCGGCTGATTACCAGAATCCAGCCGCGAGGACGAGCAACGAAGCGGCGAGGATGGACGGCGCGAGCGGCATCGGGGCGCCGCGGCCGAGGGCGGCGAAGGACGCCGCCTCCCGCGATCGCCGCACCACGAGGCGCGTCGCCAGCGCGATGAGGCACGAGAGGCCCACGATGGCCAGCCCGCACACCGGCCCCGCCCAAAGACCGAGTACCGAGAGGAGCTTGAGGTCTCCCCCGCCGATGCCGCAAGAACCGCTCACTTTGCGCGAAACAGCTGCGCTGAGCAGCAGCAACACGAACACCGCGCCGAAGCCGGCAAGCGATTCGGCCGTCTCAGCGCCCACGTCCCCCACGCACGCCAGCGCCGGCACGCGCGCCGCGGCGACGGCAGCCACGCACCCGTTGGGTATCGTCCTGCTGCCGAGGTCGCTCGCCGCGGCGAGGCACAGGCTCGTCACCACAATGACCAAGCAAGTTGTTCTTATCACAAAGCAAACCATGGGCGCCCCTTTCGCGATAGTGCGAAGATGGTAGGGGCGGGCACGGCGATTTGTCTCGCGACGATTCAGGCGGTGATTCACTGATTTATACGCGACCAGGAATTCTTACAGCGCATTTTGCAGCTTCAGGCATATACGCGACGCACCACGACATACACGCAAGTTTCTCGGTAAGATTGCGCAGAATTCCCAGCGTCACAGCCCCGTCCCAAAGCCGCATCAATCCGGCGAGTTCGACCTACGCAACTTGTAGTCTCTATGGCGCTTGCACAGAGTTAACCAAGGTGAGGGAAAGCAAGGCATTAACCTGTACGTTATTTAATTTCCGCCTTATCGATTAAACCGAAGCATATGACTAACTTATTGATTGACCTCATCCTCAAAGACGACTGCAAGGACCCCACTAGCGCCCGCACCCGCGCCGGGCTTCTCGCCAGCGTCATCTGCATTTGCTGCAACGTCATCCTTTGCTGCGCCAAAGCGGCGGTCGGCGTCGCCGCCGGCTCCGTCTCCATCGTCGCCGACGCGGTGAACAACCTCTCCGACGCCTCAAGCAACGTGGTAAGCCTCGTGGGGTTCAAGCTCGCGAGCAAGCCCGCCGACGCCGACCACCCCTTCGGCCACGGTCGCTTCGAGTATCTCGCGGGCCTCGCCGTCGCCGTCATCGTGTGCGCCTTGGGACTCGATCTCGTGAAGGAGTCCGTCGGCAAGATCCTGCACCCCGAGCCCTCCGAGTTCGGCGCCGCGCTCGTGGCGGTCCTCATCGGGTCCATGGCGGTCAAGGCGTGGATGATGTCCTTCAACGGCAAACTCGGTCGCCGCATCGATTCCGAGACGCTCGCCGCCACCGCCGCCGACTCAAGAAACGACGTGGTGACCACCGGGGTCGTCCTTCTCTGCGCCGTGATTGCACAGCTCACGGGCCTGAACCTCGACGGTTTCGCCGGCGTCGGCGTAGGGCTCTTCATCGCCGCGAGCGGAGTCGGGCTCATCCACGACACCGTGAGCCCGCTGCTCGGGCGCGCGCCCGATGCCGAATTCATCGAGGAGATCCGCTCGGACATCCTCTCCTATCCCGGCGTGCTCGGCGCACACGACCTCATGGTCCACGACTACGGCCCGGGGCGCACCTTCGCCACGGCGCACGTCCAGATGGACGGCCATGTGAGCGCGTTCAAGAACCACGAGGTCATCGACACCATCGAGCGCGAGCTCGCCGCAAAGACCGGTACCAAAATCGTCTTGCACTACGACCCCGTCGACACTTCCGTAGACGACCCCGAGACCTGGCTCGCCCGTCAAATCAGGCGAATCGACCCGCGTCTCAGCGTCCACGACCTGCGTCTCACCGCCGATTTCATGTCGTTCGACCTGGTCAAACCCGATGACTGCTCCTTGCCCGATGAGGAGATCCTCGGGCGTGCCGTGGCGACGGCCGCCGAGCGCTGGCCGAACCTGCCCTGCTCGGTCACCATCGACCACGGGTTTCTTGCCCGCGCGTAGGTCGCTGGGGCTTCGCGCAAAAATCGCGCCCGCTGGAGTCTGCAAGGCATGTTCGCGCAAAAATCGCGCCCGCTGGGACACGTTTCATCCCAGTGGGCGCGTTTTCTTTGCAAGAAGCCCTTCTGATGCCCCAGCGGGCGTCGATTTTTTGCGTCCTAAGGCTACTGACTACTGGCGGCGGACGTAAACGACGCCTTCGTACGGCCTCAAGGTGCCCTCGGCGGGATCGACGTCGTAGGAGCGAAGCAGCACGTCCCAGATTCCGTCGGCGAGAAGTTCCCGGGCCTCGGCGCCCACCTCGGCATCGGCTCCCGAGAAGTTCGCAAGCACGAGAAGCGACCCCGGCGCCGCCATGTCGGCGGGCGTCACCCGTGCGGCGTCGTAGGTCTCCCCCACCGCAAGCTCCCCGAAGCGCGTGTACTCCAAGACCGGCACAGCGTCCGCGTCCAAGAACCTCACCTTGCCGTGCGCGACCACGGGCATGTTGTGGCGCAGCCCAATAACCCGCTGGTAGAACGAGAAGATCGAGTCGGAATCGCCGACCTCGAGCTCAGCGCAGATCTCGCTTTGGTCGCAGCCGGGCACGTCGCAGGCCATCGTGGCCCAAGGCTCGCCGTCGCTGAAACCTGCGGCGTGGCTCGTGTCCCACTGCATGGGCGTACGGGCGTTGTCGCGCGAGCGCTCGCCCACGATGTGCAGGGCCTCGGTGGGCGTCTTGCCCTCCCCCACCAGGATTTCGAAGTAGTTGGTGCTCTCGACGTCGCGGTACTGCTCGATGCTCGTAAAGTGCGCGTTGGTCATGCCGAGCTCGTTGCCCTGGTAGACGTAGGGCGTGCCGCGCAGCAGGTTCATGAAGAGGCACAGCATTCGCGCCGACTCCACGCGCAGCGCCCCGTCGTCGCCGAAGCGCGAGACCACGCGCGGCTGGTCGTGGTTGTCCCAAAACAGCGCGTTCCAGCCGCCGCCCGCCTGCATGCCCTCCTGCCAGGTGGAGAGAAGCCGCTGCAGCTCACCCAGGTCGGCAGGCATGAGCGCCCACTTCTTGCCGTCCCTGTAGTCGACCTTCAAGTGATGGAACGAGAAGACCATCGAGAGCTCGTGGTCGGACGGGCGTGTATAGCCCAGACATGCATCCAGCGAGGTGGAAGACATCTCTCCCACAGTCATGAAGCCGTCAGCGGCGTCGATGCCCGCTTCGCGCACGAGTTCCTGCAGGTACTCGTGGACGTGCGGCCCGTCGGTGTAGAAGCGCCGGCCGTCGCCCTCAAAATCGTCCTCGAAGACCTCGGGCTTCGAGATGAGGTTCACCACGTCGAAGCGGAAACCGTTCACGCCTTTCTCGCGCCAAAAGCGCACGACGTCGGCGACCTCACGGCGCACCTCAGGGTTCGACCAGTCGAGGTCGGCCTGCCCTGGGTCGAAGAGATGCAGGTACCACTTGCCCACCGAAGGCGCCCACTCCCAGGTCGGGCCGCCGAACTTGGAGGTCCAGTTGGTCGGGAGCTTGTCGGGCGTGCCCTCGCGGAAGTAGTAATAGTCCTGGTAGCGCTTCTCGCCGGCGAGCGCGCGCTGGAACCACTCGTGCTCGGTGGAGGTGTGGTTGAGCACCATGTCGAGCATGATGCCGATTCCGCGCGCGTGGGCCTCGCGGGAAAGCTCCTCGAAGTCCTCCATGGTGCCGTAGCGCGGATCGACCGCGCGGTAATCGGCCACGTCGTAGCCGTTGTCGCGCTGCGGCGAAGGGAAGAACGGCGTGAGCCAAATGTAATCGACGCCCAGCTCAGCGAGGTAGTCGAGCTTCTCCGTGACGCCGCGGAGATCTCCCCAGCCGTCGCCGTTGGAGTCCTTGAAGCTCTTGGGGTAGACCTGGTAGACGACCTTGTCGGAAATGTCGATGGTATTCACGGTGGACTCCCCTCGCCCCTTACGCCTGCGCCTCGGCGGCGAGCTCGAGGGCGATCTCGGCGGCCTCGGCCTCGGCCTCCTCCTGGATGCCCTTCTTCTTGCCGACCACGACGGTGAGCGCGAAGGGCACGGCGAAGGCGATGACCATGCACACGGCGAACATCGCCCAGCTCGCGGGCTGCATGGAGAGGATGCCGGGCAGGCCGCCGACGCCCACGGCGTTCGCGGTGCAGCTCATGGCCACAGAGAGCAGGCCGGCGATGCAGGAGCCGATCATGCCGCAGACGAACGGGAAGGTGTACTTGAGGTTGACGCCGAACATGGCGGGCTCGGTGACGCCCAGGTAGCACGAGATGATCGCGGGGATGTTCACCTGCTGGTTGCGCTCGTTGGAACGCTGGAGATACGCCATACCGAGGACGGCGGAGCCCTGCGCGATGTTGGAGAGGGCGATCATGGGCCACAGCATCGTGCCGCCGAAGTCGGCAATGAGCTGCAGGTCGATGGCGTTGGTCATGTGGTGCAGGCCGGTGATGACGAGCGGCGCGTAGAAGGCGCCGAACACGGCTCCGAAGACGGCGCGGAAAGGCCCGGTGATGCCCGCGTAGACCACGGCCGAGATGCCGCTGCCGAGCCACCAGCCGATGGGACCGAGCACGAAGTGGGCGGCCATGACCGCGAGAAGCAGGCTGCAGAACGGCACGACGATCATCGAGACGACCTCAGGCGTGACCTTGCGGAAGAAGCGCTCGAGGAAGCCGAGCGTCACGGCGGCGAGGATGGCCGGAATGACCTGCGTCTGGTAGCCGATCATGTTCACCTGTGCGAAGCCGAAGTCCCACTGCGGGATCTCGGAGGCCGGGGTGCCGGCCACGCTGTAGGCATTGAGCAGCTGCCCCGAGACGAGCGTGAGGCCGAGCACGATGCCGAGCATCGGCGTGCCGCCCATCTTCTTGGTAACGGACCAGCAGATGCCGACCGGGATGCCCGTGTGGAAGACGGCCTCACCGATGAGCCACAGGAAGCTGTCGATGCCGGCCCAGAACTGGCTCAGCTCGACGAGCGCCTGCGTGCCGTCGCCAAAGAGGTAGATGGAGTCGATGCAGTTGCGGAAGCCGAGGATAAGGCCGCCCGTGATGACCGCGGGAATGATCGGGGCGAAGACCTCGGCGATGACGGTCATCGCGCGCTGCAGCGGGTTCTGGTTCTGCTTTGCCGCCGCCTTGGTCGCGTCCTTGGACACGCCCTCGATGCCGGCAATGCCCGTGAACTCCTCGTAATACGCCTTCACGTCGTTGCCGATGATGACCTGGAATTGACCGCCCCTGCGTGAAGGTGCCCTTGGTCGTGGCGAGGCCCTCGATGGCCTTGGCATCGGCCTTTGAGTCATCGTTAAGCACGAACCTCATGCGCGTGATGCAGTGACTCACCGCCGCGATGTTCTCCTTGCCGCCCACGAGCCTCAAGAGCTCGGTCGCGTCCTGCGCGTACTTTCCCATGCGCGCCTTCCTTTCCCTGTTCACATTGTGCTCCGTTGCTTCCCCATGTTTTCGGTGCACTTATTTGAATAAGCTGAGGCATAGTATAGACGGGACTTATGTGAATAAGTCACTTATTTGAATAGGTTCGATGAACGGTCGGTTTTCGACGCCGGGCGGCTCGCGAGCGGTGCGCAACGCCCCTATAATTCAGGGAGAAGAACTACCGGCCCCGCACAAGAACCAGGGGATAACCGCACATGAAGGCCATATGGCAGGGCATTTACCGTTCCCTGCGAGAAGACATCGTCAACGAGACCTACCCGTTCCAGTCGTTTCTCCCCTCGGAGGCGACGCTGGTGGCGCGCTTCTCCTGCTCGCACAACACCCTGCGCAAGGCGCTCGCCGCGCTCGCGGACGAGGGGCTCGTGCAGCCCATCCAGGGCAAGGGCGTCCGCGTGATCTACCAGCCGCGCGAGCGCGCGCTCTTCGAGGTCGGCGGCATCGAGACCTTCGCCGAGACCATGGAGCGCCTAAAGATCGAGCAGGAGACGAGCGTCAAGACCTTCGAGCCCGTCGTGGCCGATAGCCGCCTTTCCCACTTCACCGGCTTTGCTGAGGGCACCAAGCTGCTCCATATCGAGCGCGTCCGCGCCTTCGGGGGCGAGCCCGTGATTCGCGACGACAGTTACTTCCTCGCGAGCATCGTCGATAGCATCACACCGCGCATCGCCGCGCAGTCCATCTACGCCTACCTCGAAGACACCCTCGGCGTCGGCATCGCGCAGAGCATGCGCGAGATCACCGTCGAGCCCGCCGAGTCGCGCGACTACGAGCTGCTCGAGCTGCCCGAGGGGTGCTACCTAGCCATCATGACCAACCACGTCTTCACGACCGACGGCGTGATGTTCGAGAGCACGCGCTCACGCCACCGGCCGGACCTCTTCGTTTTCCACGACGTCGCGCGCCGCAGGCCCGCGCTCGCCTAACCAGTCAACGGGCAAAAGGGCCGCTAAAGAGCGTCCTGCTTGCCCCATGCCCTTCTTGCCACCCCCCCGACCCCAAAGGAGACCCCCATGCCTTCCGGCCACTACAAGTCCAAGCAAGTCATCGTCATGCGCCGCGACCTCAAGATGCGCAAGGGAAAGATCGCCGCGCAGGCGGGCCACGCATGCGTCGAGGCGACGCTCATGGCCATCTTCCGCGAGAACCGCGGGCACCAGGTCTTCGCCACCGACGAGTGGGCGGCCCTCGCGCACACCGACGACGACTGCTCCCCGCTCACCGACTGGTTCGACGCCGGCGTGGCCAAGATCTGCGTCTACGTCGACGGCGAGGAGGCGCTGCTCGACGTCGCGCAACAGGGCCGCGACGCCGGATTCGCAGTGGCCCTTATCCGCGACGCCGGTCACACGGAGTTCCACGGCGAGGCCACCTATACCTGCCTGGCCTTCGAGCCGCTGCCCGCCGAGAAGATCGATCCCATCACCGGCGAGCTGCCGCTCTACTAGACCGTCGAACCCGACCAAGCGCGCCGCCCCGACACGTGTCCCGCAACGTGTTAGGGCGGCGTAAATTCCTACCGCTCGGCTAGGTTTTTTCTAAATCCTACTTGTGCGCTAGGTTTTAAAGTGCCATCCTACAAACCAGCGAGAGAGGCGCCCGCGGGCGGCCCACCTCGCGACCAGTAAAAGCTATATGGCTTAGGAGGCACTACCATGCGTTACGCGAACAAGATTGAGGCCCTCATCGGCTCCACCCCCCTGGTGGACCTTTCCGACCTCGCCAACGGCAACGCAACCGTTCTGGGCAAGTACGAGGCCACGAACCCCGGCGGATCCATCAAGGACCGCATCGCGCTGGCCATCGTGGAGGACGCCGAGCGCGAGGGCCGTCTGGCCCCCGGCGGCACCATCATCGAGCCGACCAGCGGAAACACCGGCGTCGGTCTCGCCATGGTCGCGGCCGAGCGCGGCTACAAGCTGATCCTCACCATGCCCGAGACCATGTCCATCGAGCGCCGCAAGCTCGCCGCCGCCTATGGCGCCGAGATCGTCCTCACCCCCGGCTCCGAGGGCATGAAGGGCGCCATCGCCAAGGCCGACGAGCTGCACGAGGCTACCCCGGGCTCCATCATCGCCGGCCAGTTCGTCAACCCCGCCAACCCGCTCGCCCACTACCAGACCACCGGCCCCGAGGTCTGGGCCGACACCGAGGGCACCGTCGACGTCGTCGTCGCGGGCGTGGGCACCGGCGGCACCATCTCCGGCACCGCGAAGTTCCTCAAAGAGAAGAACGCGGGCGTCTACGCCGTCGCCGTCGAGCCCGCAGAGAGCCCCGTGCTTTCCGGCGGCCAGCCCGGCGGACACAAGATCCAGGGCATCGGCGCGGGCTTCGTCCCCAAGAACTACGACGCCTCGGTGATCGACGAGGTCCTGCCCATCGCCTCCGCGGACGCCATCGCCACCAAGAAGGACCTCTCGGCCAAGACCGGCCTGCTCGTCGGCATCTCTTCCGGCGCGTCCGTCAACGCCGCCCTGCAGCTGGCCCAGCGCCCCGAGTTCGCAGGCAAGACCATCGTGGCCATCCTGCCCGACACCGGCGAGCGCTACCTCTCCATGGACCTTTAACGCATCACAGGTCAGGCCATGTTCGAGACGCTTAAAGACGACATCCGATCCGTGATCGCGCGCGACCCTTCCGTGCATTCCGCTCGCGAGGTGCTGCTGTGGCACACCGGCATGCACGCCGTGTGGGCGTATCGCCGCCAGCACTGGCTGTGGGAGCACGGCGCGCACGGGCTGGCCACGCTGCTCGCCCGCCTCTCTCGCCGCCGCTACGGCGTCGAGATCGCGCCCGCGGCCAAGATCGGCCGGCGCTTCATGATCGACCACGGCATGGGAATCGTCATCGGCGAGACCGCCGTCATCGGCGACGACTGCCTGCTCTACCAGGGCGTCACGCTCGGCATGACAGGCAAGCACGGCGGCAAGCGCCACCCGACGCTCGGCAACGGCGTCATGGTGGGCGCGGGCACCATCGTGCTCGGCGCCATCAACATCGGCGACAACGTGAAGGTCGCGGCCGGCTCCGTGGTCGTGCACGACGTCCCCGCCAACACGACCGTCGCCGGCAACCCCGCCCACGTCGTCCGCGACCGCACCTGCCCCATGCTGCGGCTCGTTCCCCTCACCAAGGACGTCGACGAGAATATCCGCTGGTCCTGCGCCTTGTAATCCCCCATCGACTCGGCCAAGGCGAGTCACAGGACATGAGAAGCCCCGCCCGCGCAACCTCTCCTGTGCGGGCGGGGCTATTTGCTTCAGAACGTTGACCGGACGAGTCCGAGCAGCACCTATCCCAGGCGCATGCCCTCGCGGCGCTTGCCGGTGAGGCGATCGATGTCGATGCGCCACACGTCGACGCGCTCCACGGCCTCGGGCGCGAACTTGACGGGAGCTTCGGGCGCCATGTGGGCCATGATCGCCGTGAGGCCGCGGACCTTCTCGCCGGCATCCGTCACGCGAACCGCGCGGCCGTTGGCCATCACGCTCGCGAAGGCGTACGAATACGCGCAGGAATAGTCGCCGGAGATAACGCCGCCCTCGACGTCGAGCTCGAGCGCTACCTGCGGGTCCGCCATCCACGCATCGACCTTGCGGCCCTCACCTGCGCAGTGGAGCCAGAACGTCCAGCGCGGCTCGTCCTCCGTCCCCTCCACCTCGTAGCCGAAGTTCATCGGCACAACGAAGAGGCCCTCCGCATCATGCGACGCCACGCGCAGCGTCGTCGCCGCATCCGCAATGGCGCGCAGCTCGGCCAGCTCGGTGACCTCGCGCTTCGCGCGCCTCATCTCCCTGTGAGTCATCTAATCCAGCACCTGCTCCATGCCGATCTTGTACGGGACGAGCCCCATCTTCTCGTAGAACTTCTGCGCGCCGGGGTTGCAGCTCCACACGTTGAGCGTCACGTTGTGGGCGCCGAGCCCGCGGGCGAACTCAATAACGTGCTGGTAGAGCGCGGTGGCGACGCCCTTGCCGCGTGCCGCCTCGTCCACGCAGATGTCGTCGATGTACACAGTGACGACCGGCTGCATGTTGTTCGAGCCGCGGAAGTCCTGGATCGCACAGAACGCGTGGCCGAGCACGCGATCGCCGTCGACGGCCACGAACACCGGCTTGGTCTCGTCGGTAAGAAGCGCGCAGAGCTCGGCGTCCGAGTACTTGCGCGCGCCCATGACGAAGAGGTCGGGGCGGCCCTCGGCGTGCACGGCGCACACCTGCAGCAGCAGGTCCACAAGGCCCGGCACGTCTCCCGCATTCGCGCGGCGCACATCAAAATCCGCCATACCTCACGCCCTTTCCTGCACGTAGGCCACGAACTCGTCGAGCTCGTCCTTGGTCTTGAAGCGACCGACGTAGGCCGTGTTGCCCAGGTCGTCGGAGAGGCCGTCCGGCATGCGGTCGACGCTCATGAGCGAGCCGGCGAAACGCTCCTCGACCTCCTCGCGGCTGTGGGCGTACTCGTAGATGTCGCGGCGGCTCGCATGGACGCAGTAGTAGTCCTCGCCGCCCTTCTGCACGTGGCTCTCGTCGAAGCAGACCATGTCGGCCCACACCTGGTAGACGTCGAGCGAGTGGGCGTAGTTCATCATCTCGGGCGTGTAGCCTCCGGGCGGGCGCGAGTTGACCTCGAGGCCCACGTAGTCGCCCACGCAGCCGAGGCCGGGCTTGTCCTCGGTGAGACGGAAGAACTCCATGTGCACGAAGCGGCTCGCGTAGCCGAAGGCCTTGACCGCCGCGCGGCCGTACGCCTGGAGCTTGGGGTCCACGGTCGGGCAGGAGTAATACGAGATGTCGAGCTGCTGGGCGCAGACGTCGGCCATGGAGGGCGGGAACTCCTCCTGGTTCTCGAAGAGCGGCTCGCCGTGGGAGTCCACGATGGCGTCGTAGGAGCAGATCTGCCCGCCCACGAACTCCTCGAGCACGTAGGGGGTGTCGCCCTTATCGGCGAAGACGCGCTGAAGGTCGTCGTCGTTCTCGACCTTCCAGGCGCCGCCGGAGCCCATGCCCACTTCGGGCTTGGCAAAGGTGGGGTAGCCCACCTCGGCGGCGAAGGCGCGGGCCTCGTCGAGCGACGTCATCCTGACCTGGCGGGCCACCGGGATGCCGGCCGCGCGGTAGCAGGGCTTCATCGCGGCCTTGCTCGTCCAATCCACGAGTTTGGCGGGATGCACGCCCGTGATCACGTTGAAGTCCTCGCGCAGGCGGGCGTCGAGCGGCAGCCAGTACTCGTTGTTGGACTCGATCCAGTCGATCTTGCCGTGCTTCCAGCTGAAGTACGCCAGCGCGCGGAAGACCTGGTCATAGTCCTCGAGGGAGGGCAGCCAGTAATACTCGGTAAGGGCGTCGGCGAGCTCGGGCGAGATTCCGCTGTAGGGCGTGTCGCCCACGCCGAGCACGGTCGCGCCGTTGCGGGCGAGCGACTCGCAGAAGTGGCGATACACCTCAGGGAACTGAGGTGAGATGAAGACGAAGTTCATGTGCGGGTTCCTTCTTGTTCCTTGTTGGTTCGTGTCGGCGATGGCGGCGGCGGACGTTACTTGGAGGACTTCTTCGCAGGGGCTTTCTTTGCGGCCGTGACCTTCTTCGCGGGGGCCTTCTTTGCAGCCGTGACCTTCTTGGGCTTGAGCTTGGGCGCCGTCGCCGTCACGTGCGCGGGCTTCTTGGCGGGCTCGGGCTCCGCGGCGGGCTCGGGCTCAGCGGCGGGCTCGGTGGGCGCAGGCTCCGGCGCGCTGCCCTCGTACGTGCCCTCCTCGATGGCCAGTGTCTTCTTCATGTCCTGCAGGACGATGGGCAGGAAGTAGCGGATCTGCTTCTTCCACCAGGGCCAGTCGTGCGAGACGTCGGTGCCCCAGAAGTCGCACCAGGCCTCGATGCCCAGGCGTCGGAACGCGTCGTCGAGGATGTGCTGGGTGCGCACGCCCTCGTCCTCCCACGCGCCGCGGCCCACGCACAGCACGATCTGGCGCTGGTTGTACTGCTCGATGTAGGGGTGGTCTGCGGACATGTTGGGCAGGAAGTCCACAGGAGAGCTCGCGTAGAGCGTCTCGTTCATCCAGCCCTCGAAGAAGTACTTGGCGTCGTACACGCCGGAGAGCGCGATGCAGCCCTGGAAGAGGTCCGGGCGGCGCAGCACGAAGATGGTGGAGTGCAGGGCGCCCATGCTGCAGCCGGCCAGCAGCGGTCGGTGGGCGTTGCCGGAGTGCTCGTGCACGAAGGGCGTGAGCTCCTCGGTCACGTAGCGGTAGTAGGCCTCGATAAGGTCGGCGCGCTCGCCCTTGTCGCGGTCGTTGGCGCTCCAAGAGTCCTTGTCCACGTTGCTCACGCAGAAGAGCTGCAGCATGCCGGAGCCCACGTAGTCGTCGATGGTGTCGATGAGGCCGAAGTCCTCCCAGTTGGTGCAGGGGGAATCCTGCGTCGGGAACACGATGACGGGGTAGCCGCCCTCGCCGTAGACGATGGTGTCCATGTATCGGCCGAGGTTCTCGCTGTAGCTGCTCACGAGCTCGCGTTTCATGATGGTCTCCCTTCCCAAGGTTGATGTCTTCCCATGGTAACGCGGGCGCATTGCAAAGAGGTTGCGGCGTCGGCGGAAGGGCGGGCGTGGTACCCTAGCTGCGTAAAGCAACACCTGTCGTTGTTATTGACCCGAACAAGGAGCCGCCATGCGAACCGGATTCGACAACCAGAAGTACATCGATCTGCAGGCCGAGAAGATCCGCGAGCGCATCGGGAAGTTCGGGGGCAAGCTCTACCTCGAGTTCGGCGGCAAGCTCTTCGACGACAACCACGCGAGTCGCGTGCTGCCCGGCTTCGAGCCCGACGTCAAGTTCCGCATGCTCAAGAGCCTGGCGGCAGACGTCGAGGTCATCATCGCCATCAACGCAAACCACATCGAGAAGAACAAGGCCCGCGGCGACCTCGGCATCACCTACGACGAGGACGTCCTGCGCCTCGTGGACCTCTTCCGCGTGAACGGCATGCAGGTCGCGGCCGTCGTCCTCACCCAGTACTCCGGGCAGGGCGCCGCCGACGCGTTCCGTCGCCGCCTGAGCGAGCTGGGCATCGCCTGCAAGCTCCACTACCCCATCGAGGGCTACCCGCACGACGTCGACCTCATCGTCTCCGACGACGGCTACGGCAAGAACGAGTTCGTCGAGACCACCCGCCCGCTCGTCGTGGTGACGGCCCCCGGCCCCGGCTCCGGCAAGCTGGCCACGTGTCTCAGCCAGATCTACCACGAGCACAAGCGCGGCGTCGAGGCGGGCTACGCCAAGTTCGAGACCTTCCCGGTGTGGAACATGCCCCTCTCCCACCCCGTGAACATCGCCTACGAGGCCGCGACCGCCGACCTCGACGACGCGAACATCATCGATTCCTTCCACCTGGACGCCTACGGCGAGACGACCGTCAACTACAACCGCGACGTGGACGCCTTCCCCGTGGTTCGCGCCCTCATGGAGAAGATCCTGGGCGAGTCGCCCTACCAGAGCCCGACCGACATGGGCGTGAACATGGTCGGCTTCGCCG
Source organism: bacterium (assembly GCA_963610995.1). Classification (GTDB taxonomy): domain Bacteria; phylum Actinomycetota; class Coriobacteriia; order Coriobacteriales; family Atopobiaceae; genus Paratractidigestivibacter. The sequence goes on from CAVDQW010000245.1 coordinate 13,089, forward strand.
TGTCCGACGACGACGCATGCCGCGAGGCCTCCCGCATGGAGATCGTGCGCCGCTACTTCTCAGCGTGCGAGCAGGTCAAGCGCACGGGCAACGGCGGCGAGCAGGTCGACCGCCTCAAGTCCATCATGAAGAAGGCCGGCGTCGACAAGAACCTCTCGCCGGCGCGGTCGGCGGCCCTCACGCGCGAGCAGGTCACGGGACAGCCCGCCGGCGCCATGATCTTGCCGGACGGCAGCGTCGTGACCGGCAAGACGTCCGAGCGCCTCGGCTGCGCGAGCTCGCTGCTCATGAACGCGCTCAAGTCCGTCGCGGGCGTGGACCTCGAGACCGAGGTCATCTCCGACGCAGCCATCGACCCCATCAGCGCCCTCAAGACACGCTACCTCGGCTCCAAGAACCCGCGCCTGCACACCGACGAGACGCTCATGGCGCTCTCCATCACGTCGGCCACGAGCGAGACTGCGGCCAAGGTGCTCGCAGGGCTCGACGAGCTGCGCGGGTGCGACGCGTTCTTCTCGGTGATCATCTCGTCGACGGACGAGGAGGTCCTGCGTCGGCTCGGCATCAACGTGTGCTGCGAGCCGAAGTTCGAGAGGAACGGGCTGTTCCACCGCTGACGTAGATGCTTAGCCGAAAAGGCCCGCCCCCGTTCTTCTCTGGCTCAGCGCTCGCTTCGCTCGCTCGCGTTGCGAAATCGCCTGAGAAGAACGGGGGCGGGCCTTTTCGGCTACGTCGTTGTTATCGGTGGAACAGGCCGGGCTCTCACCCCGGCTCAGGGCAGGCGGCAGGGTCTTATACGAGCTTTGCGTAGGCTTGGGCCTTTCTATAACCAAGCGAGGCCAGGCGCGGTTCGGTCGAGAACGGGCACATCTCGGGGACGCGCTCGGTATTTTGCTTGAAAGACTTATAATCGGCGGCCAGGTTCCGGGTCGCTTTCTTGGTTTTGTCGACGAGCTCGAGGCACTCGAGGGCGCTCCGGAGGTCTCGACGAGCCTCGAGCGACTCGATCAACTTATACGCCATAACGGGCCTCGAGGGACGCAATGGTCTCAGAGGCGTCATGGGTTCTACCTTCGCTGAAATAGGCCTCGGCACGATCGATGGACTGGTACAGCCTCGATCGCGCCGCCTCCATCTTCATGGACTCGTATTCATCCATCGACATGGAGACGAACGCGTCCTTGCCGTTGCGCGTGACGATCACGGGGCCGCGAGCCTCGGCGACCGTCTCGGCGAAAGCGGTGGTGTCCTTTAGATCTTTGATGGGAACGCAAACGGTCACAAGGCGCCTTCTTAGCTGGGATGCATTCGACTATGGGCAACATCCCAGAATTATGGGACGCAGGCTTGCGCAGGACCTTATAGGCAGTCGAGGAAGGCGCGGGCGGCGGACGAGAGGAGACCGGGGCGGAAGACGGCGGCGAGCTCGCGGGTGACGGGCGGGTCGAGGGGGCGTGCCTCGATGCGGTACGGGCAACGGCGAAGGATGAGGCCCGGCAGGATCGAGAGGCCGAGTCCGTTCTCGACCATCGACATGATGGCGTAGTCGTCCCAGGTCGAGAGGCGCGCCTCCGGCTCGAGGCCGGCGCGCGCAAAGAGCGGGCTCACCTCGTTGTCGCTCCCCCGCTCCAGCAGGATGAACGGCTCGCCGCAGAGGTCGCTCAGGGCAATGCGCCGCTGGTCAGCGAGCTTGTGGCCCTGCGGCACGACGGCCATGAGCTCGTCCACGAGAATCACCTCGCGCGCAAGGTCCGCCCTCGGCTCCTGCGGCGGGTACGGCAAGAAACCGAAGTCCACGAGGCCGTCGGCCACCCACGACTCGATCTCGGAGTAGTCGCCCATGCGCAGCTCGTACTCGATGCCCGGATGGTCCTTCTGGAAGCGCTCGACCACGGGCGGGATCACGTGGGTGGCCACACTGGAGAACGTGCCGATGACGATGGAGCCTGTCTGGGCGCCGGCGACCTCCGCCACGCGCTCCCGCAGGCGGCGGTGGTCCTCGCAGATCGCCTCGACGAACGGCATGACCTGCTCGCCGTCCGGCGTGAGGCGCGCGCCGCGACGGCCGCGTTCCAGCAGGCAGACGCCCCATTCGCGCTCAAGGTCGGCGATCATGCGGCTCACGCCGGACTGGCTGTAGGCGAGCTTTCTGGCCGCGGCGGTGATACTGCCCGCGCGCACCGTCTCGACGAGCGCCTGGTACTTCTGGATCGCTGATTCCACGGCTCGGCCTTCCCCTCGGCTTTCCATGCGGGTTTGTGCTTATACCTATGCCAAACATTCGCTTTTATCCTAACAGCAATGCTGCGATTATTGACTGCGGAAATTAACCCTCACCTGCGGAAAGCGGCGACAAATCCCATGGACAACGCCTCCAAGAAGTACCTCCTCTCGCTCGTCCTCTTCGGATCGAACGGCATCGTCGCGAACATGATCGACCTGCCGAGCAACATCATCGTGCTCGTGCGCGTGACGCTCGGCGCGGCGCTTCTCGTGGCGCTCGTCGCCCTCTCCCGCAGCGCACGCCAGAACCTCCAGGCGCCCAAGCACCGCCGCCAGGCCGCCTACCTCGCCACTTCCGGCGCCGCCCTCGGCGTGGCGTGGCTCTTTCTCTTCGAGTCCTACAAGTACATCGGCGTCGGCGTGGCGTCGCTACTCTTCTACTGCGGCCCCGTCATCGTCATGGCGCTCTCGCCCATCATCTTCAAGACCCGCCTCACCTCGACGAAGATCTTCGGCTTCGCGGCCGTGATCCTCGGTGCCTTCCTCGTCGTGGGCCAGGGCCTGGGCGAGGGCATCTCCGCCAAGGGGCTCTTCCTCGGCGGCATGTCCGCCGTCATGTACGCGGTGATGGTCATCTTCAGCAAGAAGGTCACCGACATCAAGGGCGTCGAGTCCTCCGCCATCCAGCTCTGCGGCAGCTTCGGCGCCGTGGCCGCCTACATGATCGCCGGCGCGATCGCGGGCGGCCTCGCGCTTCCGACCATGGCGCAGCTCGCTCACGTGAACATCGCCGCCGTCCTCTGCATCGGCCTCGTGAACACCGGTATCGGTTGCTACCTGTACTTCTCCAGCATGGGCGACCTGCCCGTTACCCGCGTGGCCGTCTGCGGCTACCTCGAGCCCCTCTCAGCCGTCGTGCTCTCCGCCGTGCTTCTCGGCGAGGCCATGACCGCGGCCAACATCCTCGGCGCATGTCTCATCCTCGGCGGCGCCATCTACTCCGAGCTCGGCGAGAAGCTCGCGCTGCGCGAGCGCGTCCACGAGCTCGCCCGAGCCTAACGCAAGCTAAAGCAGACTCCCCAAGGCCCCGAGGTCCCAGCCTCGGGGCCCTTTCTTACCTG
>CAVDQW010000246.1:0-5850 GCA_963610995.1 bacterium
CCGGCATGACCACCACCGACGCCGACGGCAACGAGATGCCCGTGCCGTTCATCGGCCCCAAGAAGTCCGTTGAGTTCTGGCTCAAGTGGGGCGTGCCCGAGGAGCGCTGCATCACCGTCAAGCCCGGCGACGTGATCAAGGTCGGCGACATCGAGATCGTTTGCATGGATTCCTTCGACCGCACCTGCATCACCACCACCGACTCCACCGGCCCCGACCGCGAGGACCTCTGGGGTGTTTGCCCGATGGACATGGACGAGAAGGCCGTCAACTACCTGCTCCGCACCCCGGGCGGCAACATCTACCACTCCGGCGACTCCCACTACTCCATCTACTTCGCCAAGCACGGCAAGGACATCGCCAAGCAGTACGGCGGCGTTGACGTGGCCTTCGGTTCCTACGGCTGCAACCCGATGGGCATGCAGGACAAGATGGAGGCTTCCGACGTCCTGCGCATGGCCGAGGCCCTGCAGTGCAAGGTCGTCATCCCCATCCACTGGGATGTGTGGACCAATTTCGAGGCTGACCTGCGCGAGATCGAGGTTCTCTACAACATGCGCAAGGAGCGCCTGGGCTACGAATTCAAGCCTTACTACTGGAAGGTCGGCGGCCACTACACCTACCCGACCGACTTCGAGAACGGCAAGAAGTACTTCGTGCACCAGCGCGGCTTCGAGGATTGCTTCGACGAGGAGCCCAACGTCCCGTTCCGCTCCGTCCTCTAAATAAGACAAGGGGACAGTCCCTTCGTCTTATACAGATTTTGATGTGTCAAGGGCCGACCGTTGCGAGGCGGTCGGCCCTTTCTTTGCAAAAAATCGCCTACTGAGCATGCGTTTTGCCTGGTAGGAGTCTAATTTTGGAGGAATTGCCATGGCAAAGCAGTATTTGCTCGGCATGTACGAGAAGGCCGTTCCCAACGACATTACGTGGGAAGAGCGCCTCACCGTGGCCCGCGAGTCCGGCTTCGACTACGTCGAGATCTCCGTCGACGAGACCGACGCCAAGCTCGCTCGCCTCGATTGGACGGCCGACGAGCGCCGCGAGCTCGTGCGCCTGCAGCAGGAGTGCGGCCTGCCCATCCGCTCGATGTGCCTCTCCGGTCACCGTAAGTACCCCTTCGGCGCCACCGACCCGGCCGTGCGCGAGCGCAGCATGCAGATCATGGAGAAGGCGCTGTACCTGGCCTGCGACCTGGGCGTCCGTACCATCCAGCTCGCCGGTTACGACGTGTACTACGAGGACGGCACCGACGAGACCCGCAAGTACTTCGCCGAGAACCTCGCCCGCGCCACCGAAATGGCCGCCCGCGAGGGCGTGCTCCTGGGCTTCGAGACCATGGAGACGCCGTTTATGGACACCGTTGAGAAGTCCATGGCGTATGTGAACCAGGTTGATAGTCCCTACCTGGGCGTTTATCCGGACCTGGGCAACCTGACCAACGCAAGCTTCCTCTACGGCAAGTCTGTGACCGATGACCTTGCGACCGGCCGTGGCCACCTGCTCGCCGCTCACTGCAAGGAAACCGTCGCCGGCGCTTATCGCGAGATCCCCTTCGGCACCGGCACCACCGACTGGGAGGCGCTCGACGAGTGCGTCAAGCAGGGCGTTCGCCGCTATGTGGCCGAGTTCTGGTACGTTGGCTCCGAGAACTGGCGTGAGGAGACGGCCTTTGCGAGCGAGTACGTGCGCGGCAAGATCGAGGCTGCTTTCGCCCGCTGCGGCAAGTAGCCCTCGATTAAGGGGAGATACAAACAATGGGGGAGAAGACTCACCAGACGCTGAACGTCGAGTCGCGGCCGCAAAGGCCTGAGCGTATCGAGTACGCGCTCTTCGACTTCGACGGGGTCATCGCCGACACCGAGCCGCTTTACGTGGAGCTCGATCGGCGCGTGCTTCGGCACTTCGGCTACGAGGCGACCGACGCGGAGCTCGAGGGGTTCATCGGCCTATCTTCCGAGGTGGAGAGCCGAAAGCTCCTGGCCGCCCACGGCATCCAGGTGAGTCACGAGGAGTATCGCGGCGTGTGGAACTCCGACACGCAGATCTACGGGGACCCGGGCCTCGAGCCGAACCCGGGGCTGGCCGACCTCTGGCGCGGGCTGCGCACGGGCGGGGCGAAAATCGCCGTCGTCTCGTCGTCGCCGACGTCGGGGCTGGTCCGCGCGCTCAACCATTTTGGGCTGCTGAGCTGCGTCGACGCCATCGTCGGCGCCGAGATGGTGAGCAAGAAGAAGCCCGACCCCGAGCCGTATCTGCGGGCGCTGGAGTACCTGGCGCCGAGGGACGTTGATGCGGCCCGTGCCCGGGCGGTCGCCTTCGACGATTCGTCCGCGGGCGTGGCGAGCGCGGTGGCGGCGGGTATCTACACCGTCTGCTACCGCGGGGGAGCCGCCGCGCGATCCGCGGCCGATGAAACACTCGAGGACTTCGCACGGTTCTCAAATGCTTGTTCCGCGTAGAGCGAAGCCCCCGGTCGGTGTCTGGCTCACCGACCGGGGGCTTCGCTGTTGAGGATGTCCGATCCCTAACCCTTCGGGAACCAGACCAGCTTGCCGTTGATGTACCTATACACGCCTTGACCGCCGGTCACGTTCTCGAGCAGATCGTCGGCAACTGGCTTGGCTGCCACGGGGGCCTTCTGGGCATCCTTGACGGCCTGGTTCTTCTTGATCTTGTCGGTCATGGGTGAATCCTTCCTGTCGAGCGGTTCTTGTTGCCGCTGGTTGATGTTGAGGACAGTTATACAGGGGCAAGCGCATCAAAAGCGCATCACGGCGCGGCGAGATTTTGCGTTGGCTGCACCGGTACGCCACAATTGCCAACAAAGCGCTGGTAGAACAAAGAAAAAGCCCTGAAGGCGGAAGGAACCTTCAGGGCTTTGGCGTCTCTAACGAGGCGAATCGTGGGACGGGAGCCGTTAAGTTATCTCTCGAGCGGGGCCTTATCTAATACATGTCTGGACCTGCATATCCGCGCTGTAGCTATCGGACGAGAAGGGGTCGGCGGCCGCGACCGAGACACCGGCCGCGGCGCAGAGGGCGGAAGCCTGCTTCGGCTTAAGCTTGCCAGCCGCGCACAGAAGGCCGCCGCGCGCATCCTCGAGCATCTCGTCGTTGATCTGCTGAAGCTTGGCGTTCTCGTTCATGATCTTGTCCTTTCAATCGTGGGGCGGCTCTTTGCTGCTCCTTGTTGACAAGACCTTTATACGAGCGGGCGCGCATCAAAAGCGCACCATGCGATGCGGCGCTGCGACTACATTTTTGCCCGGGCCGTCGATCCTCGCCGTTTGCGACGCTGCGCCAGCCGGCCCCGCGTCGTCGGCCGCGGCGAGCCTTTATTTTCTTACCAGGACGCAGACGGACTCGACGTGCTTGGTGTGCGGGAACATGTCCACCGGCGTGAGCGACTCGATGCGGTACCCATGGCGACGAATAAACTCCAGGTCACGGGCCTGGGTTTGGATGTTGCAGCTCACGTAGACCACGCGCTTCGGGGCGAGAGCCGCCACTCCCAGGAGGAACTCCTCGGTGGAGCCTGCGCGCGGCGGGTCCATGAGCACAACGTCGAAGCCGAGCTTGCGGCCTTCGCGCGCCATCCATTCGGTGGCGTCTGCGGCGACGAATCGACACCGCTCCGCAAGGCCGTTCGCCTCGGCGTTGCGCTTGGCGGAGCGCACGGCGCCTTCAACGCGTTCAACACCGATGACCTGCAGTTCGTTTATTGCCGACGCGGCGCAGATGCCGATGGTCCCCGTGCCGCAGTAAGCATCGAGCACCCGCATGCCGGGCTCGAGCGCCCCGCCCTCGATGGCCAAGCGGTACAGCACCTCGGTCTGCGCGGGGTTCGTCTGGTAAAAGCTCGTGGGGCCGATCTCGAAGGTGCATCCGAGCAGCTTGTCGTGCATGACGCCGTCGCCGTGCAGGGTGAAGCTCTTATAGCCGAGAATGGCGTTTGTCCGGCGGGTGTTCACGTTCTGCACGATGCTCGTGACCTCGGGCGCGGCGTCCAGCACCGCATCCACGAATGCCTGCGGCTTGCGGAGCCGGTCCACGTTGGTCACCACGGTGAGAAGCACGTCGTCGGTGGCGTATCCGCAACGCACGACCGCGTGACGAAGGACCCCGGTGCCCTTGTCCTCGTCGTAGGCGGGGATGTGGAGCTTCTCGGCGGCGCGACCCGCGGCGTTGAGGATCTTGCGCGCACGCGGGTCTTCCACCAGGCATTCATTGCAACGAACGATGCGGTGGGAGCCGCGCGCGTAGAATCCGCAGGCAATGCGGCCGCGCCCGGCGTGCGCGTAAGGGGTGGCCGCCTTGTGGCGATACGCCAGCGGCTCGCCCTCCATGCCCACGATGTCGCGCAGCTCGCCGCCGTCGGCCTCGACCATCTGCGAGAGGAGCCCGGCGACCTCTTCCTGCTTGCGGCGCAGCTGGATGGGATAGGGGACGCTCAGCCATTCGCATCCGCCGCAATCGCGCGCGATCTGGCATGTGTATGTGCGGTAACCCATCCGTGTCCCCCTCGTCAACAGTTTGGGTTCAAGGATACACGAGGCCTATGCTGGGCTTATGGGTCGCGAGCGCGACCCGCAAACCGAGTCGCAGCCGCGGCCCGCAAGGAAACATTTCATCGGAGGCTGAAATGGGCAGTTTGGGCAAGGTCGGAATCATCGGTTTGAGCCACGTCGGCGCGCATGTGGCGGACGCCCTTCTTTCTCACGGCACGGTCGAGGAGCTGCGCTTTTGCGACCGCGACGAGAAGCTGAGCCGCGCGCAGGCAAACGACATGCAAGACGCGATGCCCTACTACCCGCATCGCGCCCGTGTGATCGATTGCGCCTGCGAGTACGAGCAGCTCGCGGAGTGCGACGTCATTGTCAACGCCGCGGGGCATGTGGCCGCCTCAAAGACCAACCGAGACGCCGAGAACCTGCTGACGCCCGCCGAGGTGGCCACTTTCGCGCCGCGCATAATGGCCGCGGGTTTCCAGGGCGTTTGGGTGAGCATTGCCAACCCGTGCGACGTCGTTGCCCTTGAGCTGCAAAAACAGACCGGTATGGACCCGAAGCGCATCATCGGTTCCGGGACGGCGCTGGACTCCTCACGCCTTCGCCATGCGATCGCGGACGCTACGGGTTACGATCCCGCGAGCGTGAACGCATGGATGCTCGGCGAGCACGGCTTCTCGGAGTTCGCGTGCCTCAGCCATGCGGCGATCGGCTGCCTCACCCTCGACGAAGTCGAGGCTCAGGCCGGTATCGAGCTCGACCGCGCGGCCATAGAGGAACAGGCGACGCGCGGCGGCTACATCACCATGCAAGGCAAGTTCTGCACCGAGTACTCGGTTGCCAATGCGTCGGCAAAGATCGTCGAGGCCGTTCTCGGCGACACCAAGCTGGTCACGCCCGTGTCCACGCTGGTGGAGGACGTGTACGGCGTAAGCGGCATCTACTCGAGCCTTCCGTGCGTCATCGGCTCCGAGGGCGTCGAGCAGGTCTTCGTGCCGGAGCTCTCCGACGCCGAAATCGAGAAGTGGCACGCGACGTGCGAGCACATCGCCGCTAACGTGGCGGCCTTTGAGGCGAGCAAGGCCTAACGAGCGCATCGAAGTCCTGCAAAACACGCAAGTCCGACTTTTTCCATTTTAAATTTGTGTTCGCCAAGTAGCGGAGGCTGGTTACCTGCGGTTTTGCAGGCAAATCGGCCTCCTCTACTCCGTAGATCCAATTTTAAAATGGAAAAAGTCGGACTTGCTAACTTGCGCGCCGCCTTTGCGCTCTCCGTTCGCGGCCCAACCCCATCCATTTGCACTTTTACTGAACGCAAGTCAAAAAATCTCGTCTACAAG
>CAVDQW010000247.1:0-28756 GCA_963610995.1 bacterium
GACAAGTACCCCATCAGCCCCGACGGCTCCGACGTTAAGGCCAAGTACACGTCGGAGGAGCTGCGTGATGGCTGGACCAAGTACACCAACGAGGACGGCGGCGCTGTTATCGGCGTCATGGATACCGCTAAGATGATCCAGGTCGATGGCTACGCCTTCCGTGATATGAACGGCGACGGTAAGCTTGACCTCTGGGAGGATTGGCGACAGTCTGCCGATGACCGTGCGAAGGCTCTGGCTGAGGCGCTCTCCGTCGACGATATGCTGCCGCTGCTCTTTGCCGGCGCTGCTTCCGACAGCAGCGACTCGACTTCTACCGATGACAATATCGGCCTGATTGCGAAGGGGTCGCGCGCCGGCGTCTCTCGTCTTGCGGCAGACCCCGAATCCTATGCTTCTGCTGTTAAGTGGATTAATGGCATCCAGGAGGAGTGCGAGAAGCAGGCCAACGGCATTCCGTACTTCAACTACTCCGATCCCTATGTTGTGTTCGATCTCCCCGATAGCCACGCGATGAGCACCATCATGGATAAGGACATCTGGCGCAAGGCCGGCATGTGGCAGGCCCGCGCTTGGCGTGCGTCTGGCGTTCGCTGCGACCTTGGTCCTCAGATTGATGTGTACTCGAACCCCATTGGCTGTCGACTTTCAGGCTCCGTCTCCGAGGATCCGGCGCTGAACCGAGATTTCGCGGCTGCGTTCGGTGGTGGCATGCAGTCCACCTGGGGCGACGACGAAGCCACCGACGACAAGGGCTGGGGCGATCAGTCCTGCGCCGTTATGCTCAAGCACTATGTCGGCGCTGGCTCCAATGAGGGCGGCCGTAACGACCACCTGGATACCGGTAAGTGGAACGTCTTCCCCGGCTCGAACTTCAACGCGCACCTGGTTCCGTTCCTCGACGGCGGCATGCACCTCGATTCCAAGACCGAACAGGCCGCTTCGATGATGCCCTGCTACGGTATCGCCTACGACCCGAATACTCCCTCAGAGCTTGGCGAGACTGTCGGCTCTTCCTACTCTAAGCACAACATCAGTATCCTGCGCAACGCCGGTTATGACGGCATGCTAGTTACCGACTGGCTCATCATCGACGGCATCCCCAACGGCGTCAGGAACCTATCGAGCGAGGAGCGCTATGCGAAGATGCTGAAGAACACCATCTCGCAGCACGGCGGCTCCTTCGAGCCCGATGAGGTGGGTAAGCCCGCGTATCAGCTTCTCGTGAAGGAGCTTGGCGAGGACGAGGCCAAGAAGGTCATCCAGGAGGCCGCTCGCCGCATCTTCAAGCCGATGATCAACGTCCAGCTCTTCGATCAGCCGTATTCCGAGGCTGCTGTCGCTAAGGAGATCTTTACCAATAAGGACGCCTTTGCATTCGGCCTCGAAGCTTCCGAGAAGTCCATCGTTATGGTCAAGAACTCCGGCAACGTGATTTCCAAGAATGGCGTGTCGGGTAAGGTTTACATTCCTGCGAGGTACACCGCTGCGTCTACCGGTGACTTTGGCGGTACCGCCGCAAGCGCCGCTCAGAGCTTCGGCGCTGACCTCAAGCTTGACTGGGATGTTGTGACTGATACCATTGGCGCGGCAAGCGGCCCCGCCGGTGACGACGGCGTGGCAACGCTGCTTGAGAGCGACGTGACCCGTCTTACTGCCGACGATCTTAAGGATGTTAAGTACTGCGTCGTTGGCATTGACAGCCCGACCGATGCCTATCAGGGCGTCGAGGGTGGCCCGACCTTCATGTCGACCTTCATTCCCGGCAAGGGCGACGAGCCTTATTCGGGCGCTGTATATCGCCCGATTTCTCTGCAGTACCGCCCGTTCACTGCCGATCAGGACTATGTCCGCAAGGAGTCCCTCAACCCGAACGACGAGTACGGTACTTATGAGAACCGCTCCGTCTACGGCCAGTCCACCTATGCCACCAACGAGTCTGACCTCGACCTGGTCATTGACATCAAGTCGAAGCTTCCTGCTGACGCGAAGCTTATCTGCGTCGTCACGCTGGACCGTCCGATGATCTTCTCCGAGCTCGAGCCCTATTGCGACGCCATCCTCATCAACTATGGCGTAACCGAGCAGGCCGTCGCGAACATTATCTCCGGTAAGGCGGAGCCCTATGGCCTCCTCTCCTTCCAGATGCCCGCGAACATGAAGACCGTCTTCGAGCAGGAGGAGGACGTGCCGCGCGACATGGAGTGCTACACCGACTCTGCCGGCAACACCTACGACTTCTGCTTCGGCCTCAACTGGAGCGGCGTCATCGATGACGAGCGCACCAAGACCTACAAGGCCACCCCGCTGACCAAGCCCGACACGTGCGAGGTCAAGGCCGACGCGTAACGCATCCCCTTCCCCTTTGCCCCGCGGGTCGCACCCTCCTCTTCCCTGGCGATCCGCGGGGCGCTCTTTGTTTGCGGTCCGCACGGTACCCGCAACCGCCCGTTGCATCCAGGTGCAAGGCGTGCTGCAAAAACGGCGGGTTGGGGGAATGTTGCTCCCGCGCGGGCGCCGTTTGCTTGAATCGGGCCATACGACGCCCGCCGCCCAAACCTTCGGAAAGGAAATTCCATGGCTGACGAAAAGACAAAGGCCGCAAAGCCGAAGAAGACCGTGACCCGCCGCGGGTTCGTGGGCAACACCGTGGCCTGCGCGGGCCTTCTCGGCGTGACCGCCGCGGCCAACGTGGGCACGAACATGTTCCGCTCGCTGCTCGACCACTACCTGGGCGGTCGTCCCTCCACCGTGGAGACCGTCGCAGGCTCCGAGAACTGGGACACCGCCTACTACGACGCCAAGTACCGCGGCCGCACCCAGGCCACCACGGCCGCCAATGAGATCGTGGGCGAGATCATGGGAGAGGGCGCCGTCCTGCTCAAGAACGACGGCAACGTCCTGCCGCTCGCCTCCGGCACCGAGGTGAGCCTGCTCGGCCGCTACGCCGCAGATCCTATCTACGGCGGCGCGGGCTCCGGCACCGTCGACGAGTCCTCCTGCGTGAACCTGCACGACGGCATCGCCGCCGCGGGCCTCTCCATCAACGAGACGGCCTACGAGTTCATCGTCGGCGCCTATGCCGACTACCCCAAGGCCGACATCACCATGGACAACCCCTCCACGGCCTGCTACTACATCGGCGAGATCCCCTGGGACGCCTACTCAGACGACGCCAAGTCCTCCATCGCGGGCACGACGGCCATCGTGGTCATCGGCCGCGGCGGCGGCGAGGGCGGCGACCTTTCGCGCGACCTTCTCGGCGACCTGAAGTCTGGCGTCTCCACGACCTTTACCGCCAACGACGAGACGGCCAACTACGTCGAGGGCCAGCACGAGCTCGAGCTCACCGTTGAGGAGAAGTCCGTGCTCGCGGCCGCCAAGGCGAGCTGCGACCACGTCGTGGTGCTCATCAACGCCTCCACGCCCCTCGAGGCGGGCCCGCTCATGGAGGGCGAGTACGCCGCCGACGCCATTCTCTGCATCGGTTCTTTGGGCGCTACGGGCGCAAACGGCGTGGGCAAGCTGCTCACCGGCGAGTACAACCCCTCCGGCCGCACGACCGACATCTGGGCGGCCGACTTCACCGCCGACCCGACCTTCGGCAACTTCGGCGGCAAGCGCTACACCGACGTCTCCGACTACTACACCAAGAACTACAACTCCACGGCCTCCGACGGCACGGCGTACTTCGTCGAGTACAAAGAGGGCGTGTACATGGGCTACCGCTACTACGAGACGGCCGATGCGGAGGCCGCTGCGGGCAATTACGCCGGTTTCGACTACGACTCCGCGGTCGTCTTCCCGTTCGGCTACGGCCTCTCGTACACCACCTTCTCGCAGACGCTCGACGGCGTGGCCGTCGCCGACGATTACGTCGTCGCCGACGTCACCGTGACCAACACTGGCTCCGTTGCCGGCAAGGACGTTGTGGAGATCTACTACAGCGCCCCCTACACCAAGGGCGGCATCGAGAAGCCCGCCGTGGTTCTCGGCGGCTTCGCGAAGACCTCCGAGGTGGCCGCCGGCGCATTCGAGCACGTGAGCGTCACCTTCCCGGTTCGCCAGATGGCCTCGTGGGACTCCTCGAAGGGCGCCTATGTGCTCGATGCCGGAGACTATGAGATCAGCCTGCGCACCGACTCCCACACCGTGGTCGCTTCCCAGACGCTGAGCGTCTCGGCCGCCACCTACGATACCGACGACGTCACCGGCGCCAAGCTGCAGAACCAGTTCGCCGACCTCGACGAGTACCTCGAGAAGAACTGCAAGGGCCAGATGCTCTCGCGCGCGGACTTCAAGGGTACGTTCCCCAAGGCCGCCGAGGACAAGGACGCCGCCGACTGCGGTATCAGCTTCGCGGAGTACGACTACAAGAACGACCTCGACTCCGGCGCCACGATGCCCAAGACCGGCGCGAGCAACGGCCTGCAGCTCATCGACATGCGCGGCCTCGACTACGACGACGAGAAGTGGGACACCCTGCTTGACCAGCTCTCCGTTGACGACATGACGGGCATGCTCAACGACTGCGCCTACAATACGGGCGCCGTCGAGTCCATCGGCAAGCCCGAGACCGCCGAGCCCGACGGCCCCGCCGGCTTCACCTCGCTCACCGGCCCGACCGGCAACTGCTCGTACTGCTCCGAGTTCATCATGGCGCAGACGTGGAACACCGAGCTCATGTACAAGATGGGCCAGATGGTGGGCCAGGAGGCGCTTGCGTCCGGCTATAACGGCTGGTACGCTCCGGCGTGCAACACGCACCGCAGCCCGTTCGCCGGCCGCAACTTCGAGTACTACTCCGAGGACCCGATCCTGGGCGGCAAGATCTGCTCGGCCGTCGTCTCCGGCGCCGCGTCCAACGGCTGCTACGCCATGATCAAGCACTTTGCCTTGAACGACCAGGAGTCCTACCGCGTCCAGCACGTGGCTACCTGGGCAACCGAGCAGGCCGCGCGCGAGATCTACCTGCGTCAGTTCGAGATCCCGGTGAAGGAGGCCAAGACCGATATCAAGTACATCTCGGACGACCAGGGCACCATGTCCACCAAGGAGATCAAAGCCTGCACCGGCGTCATGAGCTCTTTCAACTACGTGGGCACCGAGTGGGCGGGCGGCCGCAGGTCTCTGTGCACCAATGTGCTGCGCGACGAGTGGGGCTTCAAGGGCTGCGTCATCACCGACTTCAACCTCTACGGCTACATGGACAAGAACGCGGCCCTGCACGGCGGCACCGACCTGGAGCTTACGTACTCCGCGATGACCCCGGCCTTCCAGGGCACCGACCAGGCGAGCGTCGTCTGCGAGCTGCGCGAGTCCATGCACCGCACGCTCTACACCGTAGCGAACTCCAACGCTATGCAGGGTATGGCTCCCGGCTCCAAGGTCACGTATGGCGTGGCGCCCTGGCAGATGGGCGTCTGGGGCGGCAGCGCGGCCCTCGTGGCCCTCGCGGGCTTCTTCGGCTGGCGCGCGTACCGCACGAACAAGCTGCTCAAGGAGCAGAAGGCCGCTGAAGGCGATGCGGTTTCCGAGGCCGAGGAGAAGGCCCCGGTTGAGTAACGGGCGTTCATAACGTGCGGTTACGGGCGGCGAGAGGTCCTCGGGCTTCTCGCCGCCTTTGTGTCGCGCGACCCCGTCGACCCGCGTGCCGGCCCCCTCGCGTACACTGAGAGCCAACGCCTTCGCGAGAAAGGATCCGCCATGCCGATCAAGGAATTCTGTGCCGAGAACGTCGAGCACGTGCCCGCCGCCCTCGCCGCGGGTGCCAAACGTATCGAGCTTTGCGACAACCTGGCCCGCGGCGGCACGACCCCCAGCCACGGCGTGATCCACGCGGCCGTCGAGCTCTGCCATCCCGCCGGCGCCACCGTCATGTGCATGATCCGCCCGCGCGGCGGCAGCTTCGAGTACACGCCGGCCGAGGTGCGCATCATGTCCATGGACCTCAAGGCCGCCGCGGCCGCCGGCGTCGACGGCGTGGTCTTCGGCTGCCTGCGCGGCGCCCATCTCGACCGCCTGCTCACCATGTCGCTGGCGCGAATCGCCAAGAGCCTGAACATGCAGGTCACGTTCCACATGGCCTTCGACGAGCTGCCCTTCGACGAGGCGCTCGACGCCATCGACTACCTCGCGCGCTTCGGCGTCGATCGCATCCTCACCCACGGCGGGCCCGCGGGCACGCCCATCGAGGACAACCTGGACCGCCTCGGCGCCTATGTCGAGCGTGCCGCCGGCCGCATCGGTATTCTTCCCGGTGGGGGCATTACCTGGGAAAACGCCGACGTCGTTGCTTCTGCCCTCGGCGTCGACGAGGTTCACGGCACCCGTATCGTGCAGCTTTCCTAGCCTCTAAAGCGCGGGCAATCCGACGCTTCGCCTGCCACCAATGACTGTCACCCGCGGCCTGCCATCGGTGACAGTCATTGGTGGCAGGCGAACCTGTCCCTGCGCGCAGCAGAGCAAACCTGTCACCAGCCGCAGCAGCTGGTGACAGGTTCGTCGTGCAGCGCGAGGGGACAGGTTGCTCGCCGTCCCGTCCCCCAACCTGCTGGTGCGCTTCTGGTGCGTTCCGCTCGCTACACTTCCGGCCATAGATTCGGACCCGTAGCGTTGGAGCAGATCATGGGCAGCACAAACAGCAAGAACACCTTCCCCAGGCGCCCCCGTATCTCTATGTCGATGGCCCTGATGCCGGCCCTCGTGTTCTCGTCGGCGGTCTTTGCGGCGAGCCCGGCCGCCGCTTGCGAGCAGCCCGCCGCCGCCCTGGAGGCGCAGGCCTGCCCGACCGACCAGGACGCCGCTCAGGAGGATTCGGCCCGCCTCAAGAGGGGCGTCGTCTCTCTCTCCAACTCCGTTACCGGCGTCGTGTCCCCCGTCGCCAAGTTCGACGGCGCCTGCACGAGCCTCGTCCCGGCAGACCTCGAGGCCGCCGGCTTCCGCCTCGGCGACAGCGTCGACATCGCCTTTAGCAACGGCCACGCCCTGAGCGACGTGCCGTACTTCTCCGGCTACTACGTCAAGAAGGGCGAGCCCTTCGTCGTGGCGTATCCCGGCTTCGAGTTCGTGCACATCGGCCGGAACAACTCCGAGTTCTGGACCCCTGCCGGCCTTTCGCAGGGCGACACCGTGACCATCTCGCTCAACACCGCGGGCAGGTACCTCCCCGTGATGGAGCGCCTCAACCAGGTCTACCAGGACGATCGCGACGCCTACGCATCCGACGTGGAGTTCGCCAACTTCCGCGCGCTCTCGGGCGGCAGGCTCAAGCGCAACTTCCTGTACCGCGGCGCCTCGCCGGTCGATAACTGCCACAAGCGCGCAGCGACCGTTGACCGCCTCGTTGAGCGCGCGGGCGTCACGAGCATCGTCGATTTGGCCGACTCCAAGGAGGATATGGCTTCTTACCTGGGCTTCGATGACTTTGCCTCGCCGTATGCCAAGTCGATTCACGAGAACGGCCGTACGGCGCTTCTTGGCATGGGCACCAACTACGAGACCGAGACGTACAGGGCCGGTGTCGCGGCGGCCGCCCAGCAGCTCATCGGGAGCGACGGGCCCGTGTACATCCATTGCATGGAGGGTAAGGACCGCACGGGCTTCGTGTGCATGCTGCTCGAGGCGCTTGGCGGCGCGAGCGTGGGCGAGATGCGCGCCGACTACATGCAGTCCTACGCGAACTACTACGGCATCAACGAGGCCGAGACGCCCGAGGCCTACGCTGCCGTGTCGTCGCTGTACTTCGACGACCTCCTCGATTACCTGAGCAGTCTTACGGGGGAGGAGCGCGGGGCCGCCGATTACGCGGTTGCTGCCAGGGCGTATCTTTCTACTTGCGGCCTTGCCGACGAGACGACCGACGCGCTTGCCGCCGCGATTTGCGCATAGCGCGTAGACTAGGGGGACGGTAAAACCCGATCCTGAGGAGCGCGCGTTGCAAAGAAAATCACTTGAAAGGGGCGTCGCCTGATGGCGCGCCGCGGAGTCGCGGCCGGGTTCGCGCGCGTCACGCCCGACCTCGGCGAGCACATGACGGAACAAGAGCTGATGGGCGCCCTCGCGGCCGGCGACGCGCGCGTCTCGGGGACCGCGTTTCGCGGACTCGAGCTCACGGGCGTCGACGCGTCCGGCGCGGTCTTCGAGAACGCGGTCTTCAACGGTTGCGTCTTCGAGCGGGTCGATTTCTCGCGCTGCGTCTTTACCGACGTCGAGTTCCGCAATTGCCGATTCATCGCGTGCCGGATGGGGCGCTCGTGGCTGAACCGCGTCGACTTCCGGTCGTGCTCGGCGCCGGGGCTCGCGTTCGAGCGCGGGAGGCTGACCGGGGTCGCGGCGAGCGGCTGTCAGCTCTCGATGGCGAACTTCGCCGAGACGAGCCTTTCTCGCGTGCGCTTCTCTTCGTGCAACCTGACCGAGGCGTCGTTCATGGCGGCGAAGCTCTCGCGCCTGGAGCTCGACGATTGCGAGCTCGCCGCGGCGTCGTTCGTGCGCGCGCCGCTCGACGGCGTGGACCTCTCGAGCTGTCGAATCGGCGGTATCGTGGTGTCCGACAGCTATCGTGAGCTGCGCGGCGCTGTGATCGACGAGTTCCAGGCCATCGAGTTGGTCGGCCTTCTCGGCGTGCGCATCAAGGGGGAGGACGACCTGTGATCGACGCGAACGCCTCGCTGGAAGAGGTCCGGCGCATCTTTGCCAACGACCATTACGCGACGGAGGCCACCGGCTGCCGCGTGGTGGAGGCCGCGCCCGGCCACGGCGTGTGCGAGTTCGACATCGAGGAGCGCCACATCAACGAGAAGGGCGGCGTGATGGGCGGCGCCATCTTTACGTTGGCCGACTTCGCCATCGCCATTGCCGCCAACGTGGGCGAGGAGCCCACGGTCTCGGTGGCCTGCTCCATTCAGTACATGAGCGCCGCGCGCGGCAAACGACTCATTGCCACGGCCGATGCGGACAAAAATGGGCGCAACCTGGGTTTTTACGATTGCCTCGTGACAGACGAGCTCGGCACGCCCGTCGCCCGCGTCACCGGCACTTGCATGCACGCGCGGCCGAAGTAACCCGTGGCGCGAGGCCCGCATGCACGCGCGGCCGAAGTGGCTCACATCGGGCCATCGCGCAGCATCTCTGCGTCTTAATGCCACGTGGCTGGATGACAGTCAAGCCATGGCCCGGCTACCTGCGCTTTTCTTGTCGCGGGTGGCCGGGCTGCTCCTCGGATGCGGACTATGGCGCAGAGATGTGAGCGACGGCCTCGGTTCCTTCGCTGAAGGGCCATTTTGTCCCGCTCGGGGTCTCGTGGAGTGGACTATGCGAACACTCGGCCAGTTTATTGGTGACTTGTGCAGAATCGTCGAGTAATCCAGGCGTTTTCTGATCTCGAATCCTGGGGTTTTGTAGGCCAAAATGGCCGAGATACTCGGCGTTTTCGCACAAGTCACCAATAAACTCATCGAGCATGGCCGTGATCGGTCTTGGCAGGGCAAAATCCGCGTGCTTTTGTGTTCTGTGCGGATTGCACGAATAGACCCGCCGTCTTGCTGCCGAAAAACCGGGGGTTTCTCGGGGCAAAACGGCGGGTCTGCCAGCATGGTCCCCGCGGAACACAAAAGTTCGCGAGTTTTTGGTCGCGGAGTGGCCTTAAAGCGCCGCGAGGTGCTTCGGGAGGCCGTCGGCGAGGGGTGCGACGTAGGCGCGGAACTCGTCGGTCACGTTCATGCCGTCTTCGCAGATCCACTCGCGCGGCACGGCCTTGACCTGGTTGGCCACGGCGAGCACATCGACGAGCTCGTACTCCACCTCATAAGGGTCGTTGCCCGTGCGCTTAAGCGAGCACATCTTGACGGACTCGCCGGCCATTGCCGCGCGGACGCCAACGCGCCCAAGCTCAAAGGCCTCGTCAAGGTCGACCTGGCTCGTAAGGTGGCTCGCGCAGCGCTGCAGCGTGGAGAGCTCGACCGCGCGGGTCTTCACGCCGAGGCGCCCGCCGATGACGCTCGCCAGGTAGCGGCTCGGGCCGGAGAGCTGCGCCAAGTGGCCGAACTCGTCCACCTTCGTGCCCACGGCGACGGTCTTCTCGGCGATCAGGTGCCCGTCGGCCTCGCGCAGGCCCTCTGACATGGCGATAACCACGGTGTTCTGATGTTCGAGCAACCCGCGCACGCGCTCCACCAGCGCATCCTCGTCAAAAGTGATCTCCGGCAGCAGCACGAGATCGGGGCCGGCGAGGCACGCCGAGCCCGCGAGCCAACCGGCGTCGCGCCCCATGATCTCGATGAACAGCACGTTCTTGAGGTCGTACACGTCGGCGTCGAGCATGAGCTCGGAGGTCGCGGTGGCCACGAACTTGGCCGCGCTGCCGTATCCCGGCGTGTGGTCGATGCCCACGAGGTCGTTGTCGATGGTCTTCGGCACGCCGACGAAGCGGATGGGGGAGTCCACGCGCGCTCCCCAAGCGCCCAGCTTGGCGATGGTGTCCATGGAGTCGTTGCCGCCGATGTAGAACACGGCGTCCACGCCCGCGGCCTCGAACTTGGCGAACGCGTCGGCATAGAAGTCCTCGGCGCCGTCCGCGTCCAGCGCGGGGAGCTTGAAGCGGCAGCTGCCGAGCCAGCTCGACGGCGTGTGCCGCAGCAGCTCGAGCACGTCGTCGTCCGGCAGCGCCTCCGCCAGGTCGACCGTATCGCCCGCGAGGAACCCCTGGATGCCGTGGCGCATGCCGACGACCTCGACGCCCGCCTCGCGCGCGCCCGCGACGACGCCCGCCAGGCTCGAGTTGATGGCGGCGGTTGGCCCGCCGGACTGTCCTACCAAGATGCGCTTGACGTTTGCCATGAAGGCTCCTCTCCCGTAGGTTCGATCGACCGTCAGAATCATACGACGAAAAAGGCCCCGCGACCTGCGCCGCGGGGCCTCGCCGTGCCTATGTGCTGTTCTTGCTCGCCGAAAACCTACGCGATGTTGTAGAAGGCGGCCTTCTGCAGGTACTCAGAGGAGTCGCCCAGCGCGTCCTCGATGCGGAGCAGCTGGTTGTACTTGGCCACGCGGTCGGTGCGGGCGGGGGCGCCGGTCTTGATCTGGCCGGCGTTGGTGGCAACGGCCAGGTCGGCGATGGTGGTGTCCTCGGTCTCGCCGGAGCGGTGGGAGACGACGGCGGTGTAGCCGGCGCGCTTGGCCATCTCGATGGCGTCGAGGGTCTCGGTGAGCGAACCGATCTGGTTGACCTTGATGAGAATGGCGTTGGCGGCGCCGGACTCGATGCCCTTCTTCAGGCGCTGGGTGTTGGTCACGAACAGGTCGTCGCCCACGAGCTGGACCTTCTTGCCGATGCGTTCGGTGAGCTTCTTCCAGCCCTCCCAGTCCTCCTCGGCCAAGCCGTCCTCGATGGAGATGATCGGGTAGCGAGAAACGAGGTCCTCCCAGTAGTCGACCATCTGGTCGGAGGTGAGGGTGCGGCCCTCGCCCTTGAGCTCGTACATGCCGGTCTGCTTGTTGTAGCACTCGGAGGTGGCCGGATCCATGGCGAACATGAAGTCGACGCCGGGCTCGAAGCCGGCGGCCTTGACGGCCTCCATCAGGTAGACGAAGGGCTCGTCGTTGGTCTTGAGGTCGGGAGCGAAGCCGCCCTCGTCGCCGACGCCGGTGGAGAGGCCGGCGGCCTTCAGGGTGTCCTTGAGGGTGTGGTAGACCTGGGCGCACCAGCGCAGGGCGGTCTTGAAGTCGGGGGCGCCGACCGGCATGATCATGAACTCCTGGAAGTCCACGTTGTTGTCCGCGTGCACGCCGCCGTTCAGGATGTTCATCATCGGGACGGGCAGGGTGTGGGCGTTGGGGCCGCCGAGGTAGGCGTAGAGGGGCAGGCCGGCGGACTCAGCGGCGGCGCGGGCGATGGCCAGCGAGCAGCCCAGGATGGCGTTGGCGCCAAAGTTGCCCTTGTTGGGGGTGCCGTCGGCGGCGATCATGGCCTCATCGCAGGCGCGCTGGTCGGTGGCCTCCATGCCGACGAGAAGCTCGGCGAGCTCGGCGTTGACGTGGCCGACGGCCTTCTCGACGCCCTTGCCCAGGTAGCGGTCCTTGTCGCCGTCGCGCAGCTCAACGGCCTCGAACTCGCCGGTAGAGGCGCCGGACGGGACGATGGCGCGGCCGAAGGAGCCGTCCTCGAGCGTGACCTCGACCTCGACGGTCGGGTTGCCGCGGGAGTCCAGGACCTCGCGACCGTAAACCTCAACAATACGTGCCATGTGGCATCCTTTCTGTAGCGGCTTTGTTAGCCATGCCTAACTTGCCACAGAGAAGTATACCTAATCTAACTTGCTTGTATACAGGGAGAAAAAAGTGGACAAAGGGTCAGTCCCTTTGTCCACAGCAGTTGCGATAAATGACCTGCAAAAGGGACTGTCCCTTTTGCAGGTCCGCTGGTGCTTACATATCCTCGAGGCGGCCGTGCTTCTCGTAGCGGGTCACGCGGGAGGGGCGGTTCTCGTCGTCGACGAAGACGACGCGCGGCTGGAAGCCCTCAGCCTCGGCCTCGTCCATCTGGCAGTAACACATGATGATGACCTTATCGCCGACCTCGACGTAGTGGGCCGCGGCGCCGTTGAGGCAGATCATGCCGCTGCCGCGCTCGCCGGCGATCACGTAGGTCTCGAGGCGGTTACCGTTGTTCACGTCCGCGACCTGCACCTTCTCGTACTCGCGGATGCCCGCGGCCTCCATGAGGTCCTCGTCGATGGTGATGGAACCCACGTAGTCGAGCTCCGCCTGCACGACGGTGGCGCGGTGGATCTTGCCCTTGAGCATGTTGAGGATCATGTGGTGCTGGCTTTCGGTCGGCCGCGGCGCGGCGCTGTTACAACGACGCTATACGGTACAACACCTCGGTGAGCTGGCGGTATACCTCGCGCGCATCTCCAGAAAGACAGCTCAGATGGGCGTCGACCGTGGCCTTGTCGCCGCGGGCGGCAGGGCCGGTGAGAGAGGCCCGCGTGCCCGCGTCGGCGATGTGCTCGGCGTTGCCCAGAAAGAGGGGAGCGAGGGCGGCCTGTGCGTCATCGGGCGTAAAACCGCAGGTCACGAGCTCGTCGGAGGCCATCTGGTAGAGACCGACCACCAAGTTCGACGCCATGACGGCCGCGGCGTGGTAGCGGACCTTCTCGCTGGCGGGGATGCGGGCCACGTGATTTCCGCAGTTGGAGAGAAGCGCCTCAACGGTCGCGACGGCGGCCTCGTCGCCCTCGAGTGTGAACCACGCGCGCCCGAGCTCCTGCCAGCAGTCGAAGCGGCTGCTCACGGCGTAGAGCGGGTGCGCGGAGCAGACGGCGCCGCCGGCCTCGCGCAGCGGCGCCAGGGCGTCTGAGCCGAGCGCGCCGGAGCAGTGGGCGAAGACCTTGCCGGCCGCGGCTTCGCCCAAGGCCGCCGCGAGCTCGGATGCGACCCCCGCCAGCTGAGAATCTCCGCAGGTCAAAAAGGTAACGTCCGCGGCGCGTGCCACTTCGACCGCAGCCTCGAGCGCCTCGCCGCCCGCAAACGCGGCCGCCTCCTGCGCATGCTCGTGCGTTCGCGAGAAGAAGCCGGCAAGCTCGGCGCCGTTCTCCCGCAGGTAGCGGGCGAGCGAACATCCGACCTTGCCGGCTCCGATGAATCCGATTCTGACCTTGACGCCAGCGCTCACGCTAGACGGCCGGGTCAAAGATGAAGTTGTCGATCAGGCGGGTCTTGCCCACGTAGACGGCCATGGCGCACAGCACCGGCGCGTCCTCGATCTTCTCGATCTGCTCGATGTTGTCGAAGTCGACCATCTTGACATAGTCGATCTTGGCCAAAGGCTCCGCCTCGATGATGGCCTTCATGGCGTCGAGCACGGTCGCGGCGTTGCGCTCGCCGTCCTCGACCATCTTCTGGCCGGCAAAGACCGCGCGAGAAAGGCACAACGCTGCGGTGCGCTCCTCGGCGGAGAGATACGTGTTGCGCGAGCTCTTGGCCAGGCCGTCCTCCTCGCGAATGATCGGGCAGCCCACGATCTGGATCCCAAAGTTGAGGTCGCGGACCATGCGGCGAATGACGGCCAGCTGCTGGGCGTCCTTCTGGCCGAAATAGGCGCGGTCGGGGGTCACGATGTTGAAGAGCTTGGAGACCACGGTGCACACGCCGCGGAAGTGAATGGGGCGCGTGAGGCCGCAGAGCTCGTGGGTGAGGGCGTCCATGTTCACATAGGTGCAGGCGTCGGGCGCGTACATCTCGCTGGGCTCGGGGTGGAAGACCAGGGCGGCGCCGGCCTCCTCGCAGAGCTTGCAGTCGCGGTCAAAGTCGCGCGGGTAGCTCTCGAGGTCCTCGGTGGGGCCGAACTGCGTGGGGTTTACGAAGTCGGAGACCACGACGCGGTCGTTCTCGGCGGCGGCGCGGACGATGAGGCTCTTGTGGCCCTCGTGCAGGTAGCCCATGGTGGGGACGAGACCGACGGTCAGGCCCTCGCGCTTCCAGGCGCGGACCTGCTCGCGAACCTCGGCGACGGTGGATGCGGTCTGCATTAGTTGCTCCTTACTTGGTCCATGACCTCGGCGTCGAGGTCCTTGTAGCTTTCTGCGGCGGAGGGGAAGTCGCCGGACTGAATGGCAGCGTCGTAATCGTGGAAGGCGTCGACGATGGTCTCGCCGACCTGCGCGAACTGGCGAACCATCTTGGGCTTGAAGCCGCCTGCGGTCATGGCGAGCATGTCCTGGACCACCAGCACCTGACCGTCGCAGCCGTTGCCGGCGCCGATGCCGATGGTGAAGGCGCTGGTGAGCTGCTCGGTGATGTAGGTGGCGAGGTTGGACGGCACGCACTCCAGCACGATGCAGAAGGCGCCGGCAGCCTCGATGGCCAGGGCGTCCTCCACCAGCTGACGGGCGGTCTCGACGGACCTGCCCTGCACCTTGAAGCCTCCGAAGGCGTTGACGGACTGCGGGGTAAGGCCGAGGTGGCCGACCACGGGGATGCCCGCCTCGACCATGGCGCGGATCTGCTCGACGCAACGGGCGCCGCCCTCGAGCTTGACGGCCTGGGCGCGGCCCTCCTTCATTAGGCGGCCGGCGTTGGTGAGTGCCGTGGCCAGGTCCTGCTGGTAGGACATGAAGGGCATGTCCGCTACGACGAAGGTGTTGTTGGTGGCGCGGGTCACGCAGCGCGTGTGGTGGACCATGTCGTCCATGGTCACGGGCAGGGTGGACTCGTAGCCCATCATGACCATGCCCAGCGAGTCACCGACCAAGATCATGTCGATGCCGGCCTGCTCGGTGAGGGCTGCCATGGTGTAGTCGTAGGAGGTCACCATCGAGACCTTGTGGCCCTCGTCGACTTTCTTCTTAAGGGTGAGTACGGTATTTTTCGCCATGTGCGCGGGTGTCTCCTTCTTCGCGTGGCAAGAAACCCGCCCGGCCGTGAGCCGTGCGGGCTAATCGCGTGTTTTCGTGCACAGTTTAGCGCGTTCGCGGCCACGCCACAGCTAATTCAGGGAACGGACGAGATGCTCAGCGCATGTTCTGCGGGACTTGGTGACATAAACTTCGCCGAGTGCGCACCTAAATTCGGCCGCGGCGGGGGCTCGGTGCTTTGGAACGGTGTTTGCGCAGGTTTTCGCAGGCCAGCGCTGCGCATTACCAGGCGGGCTGGAATTAAGGTGCGCACTCGACGAAGTTTATGCCGCAAGACAGGGGGACAGTCCCTTTACGGACAGAGGGGACGGCCCCTCTGTCCACCAAATGAATGGACAAAGGGGCCGTCCCCTGCCTTACGTATGCGGATTTACGCGGCCTCGGCGTCCAGGGTCTCGCGGATGGCGAGAATGAACTCGCGCGTGCCCAGCGTGGTGGGGTTCTCGAGCGAGGTGATGCGAGCCAGGTCGCCCGTCATCTTGCCGGCCTCGATGGTGTGGATCGTCGCGGCTTCCAGGCGGTCGGCGAAGTCCACGAGCTCCGGGGTCTCGTCCAGCTCGCCGCGCTTGCGCAGGGCGCCCGTCCAGGCAAAGATCGTTGCCACCGAGTTGGTGGAGGTGGGCTCGCCCTTGAGGTGCTTGTAGTAGTGGCGCTGCACGGTGCCGTGGGCGGCCTCGTACTCGTAGTAGCCGTGGGGGCTCACCAGCACGGACGTCATCATGGCGAGGCTGCCGAAGGCGGAGGAGAGCATGTCGCTCATGACGTCGCCGTCGTAGTTCTTGCAGGCCCAGATAAATCCGCCCTCGGCCTTCATGATGCGGGCCACGGCGTCGTCGATCAGCGTGTAGAAGTACTCGATGCCCTCGGCCTCGAACTTGGCCTTGTACTCGGCCTCGTACATGTCGGCAAAGACGTCCTTGAAGCGGTGGTCGTACTTCTTGGAGATAGTGTCCTTGGTGGCGAACCACAGGTCCTGCTTGGTGGAAAGCGCGTACTCGAAGCAGCTGCGCGCGAAGCTCTCGATGGAGTCGTCCAGGTTGTGCTGGCCCTGCACCACGCCGGCGCCGGTGAAGTCGTGCACCAGCTCGCGGGTCTCGGTGCCGTCGGCCGCGGTGTAGACGAGCTCCACCTTGCCCGGGCCGGGGATGCGCATCTCGGCGTTCTTGTACACGTCGCCGTAAGCGTGGCGGGCGATGGTGATGGGCTTCTTCCAGCAGCTGACCACCGGGTCGATGCCCTTGACCACGATGGGGGCGCGGAACACGGTGCCGTCGAGCATGGCGCGGATGGTGCCGTTGGGGCTCTTCCACATCTGCTTCAGGCCGTACTCCTCCACGCGCATGGCGTTGGGGGTGATGGTGGCGCACTTGACGGCCACGCCCAGGCGCTTGGTGGCCTCGGCGGAGTCGATGGTCACCTGGTCGTCGGTCTCGTCGCGGTACTTGAGGCCCAGGTCGTAGTACTCGGTCTTGAGGTCGACGTACGGGCAGATGAGCTCGTCCTTGATGATCTGCCAGATGATGCGGGTCATCTCGTCGCCGTCCATCTCGACGAGCGGGGTCTTCATCTCGATCTTGGTCATGTGCGCCTCCCGGGCCGCGTTTTGCCAGTTAAACAGAAAATTTATCACGCAGTGAGCGGCGCACGCGCCTCGCCGTTCCACTTGAGACACGCTCGATACACAGGGCGGGGCGCGGGGTCCGCCCTGCGCACACTAGGCCTTCTTGCCGCCTTCGAGCGCGTGGGCCACGTTGAGCAGGATGAGGCCCAGGACGCTCGCCGTCACGCTGGCGGCGAGAATGGCGCACTTGGCTGCCAGCTGCTCGGTGCCGTAGTCGAACGAGAGGCCCGAGATCAGGATGCACATGGTGAAGCCGACGCCGCCGAGCACGCCCACGCAGATCATCTGGCCCCAGGTGGAACCCTCGGGCAGGGGAGAGAACCCTATCTTTACGAGCACGGCGGTCACGGCCACGATGCCGAGCGGCTTGCCCAGGACAAGGCCGAAGAAGACGCCTTGCGACACGGGATCGCACACGATGCTCAAGGGGTCGACACCAACGAGGCGCAGCTGGGCGTTGGCAAAGGCGAACAGCGGCAGGACAAGGAAGTTAACCGGCACGGAGATGGCGCCCTCGACGCGCTGCAGCGGCGGCGTGACGCGGTGCATGATGTTCTCGACGCGGCGGGCGGTCTTGGTAAAGCCGTGCTGGCCGAGGATGTGCATCTCGGGGTCGTAGGCGTCGTCCATCTCGCCGCTGCGCTCGGCGAGCCACTCCTGGACGCCCTCGAGCTTGATGTCGCTCTTTACCGGCAGGAAGAAGGCGAGGATGACGCCCGCGAGCGTGGCGTGGACGCCGGAGTTGAGCATGCAGGCCCACAGGGCCAGGCCCACGAGGATGTACCAGCGCGCGTGGTAGACCTGCAGGCGGTTCAGGACCCACAGCACCACGACGCAGGCGGCCGACGCCGCGAGCCATGGCACCGAGGGGGTCTGCCCGTAGAAGAGCGCGATCACGATGATGCCGAGCAGGTCGTCGGCGATGGCCAGCGTTGAGAAGAACACTTTGGCCGCGGGCGCCACCTTGTCGCCGGCGAGCGACATGATGCCGAGGGCGAAGGCGATGTCGGTGGCGATGGGCACGGCCCAGCCGCTGGTCGCGCCGCCCCAGTTGAGCAGCGTGTAGATGATGGCCGGCGCGGCCACGCCGCCGCACGCGGCGAGGATCGGCATGAGCGCCTGGCGCGGGTTGGTGAGGACGCCCGCGGTGAGCTCGAACTTGAGCTCGATGCCCACCGAGAGGAAGAAGATTGCCATCAGGAAGTCGTTGATGAAGCTCTCGACCGAGATCGCGCAGGTAAGGGGTCCCAGCGTGAAGGCCATCGGTTGCTCAAGGAACTCCTGCACCGGGTAGTAGGCGTCGGTGTTGGCCACGATGACGGCGGCGATGGCGGCAACCACCATGACGGCCGCGGCGATGGTGCCGTTCTCGGTGATGCGGGCCAGCCCGCGCTTCTTGGCGCATCGGCGCGCGACGGCGGGAACTGCTACGATGCTTGATGTTGCGACTGCTCCAGGCATGCATACTCCAAATGGTCGGGAATCACTCATAAGTATTTGAAGCCGGGCCGCGGCGAGGGCCGAAATTATCCCAATGGACATAAAAGACCGTCGTGTTTCGAGCTGCGGCGCCGTTCGTTACTTATCGTTACGGCTCGATGTTACGCCGACACAACGGCACATCGGTCTGTCAAGTTGATTCCGGTGAGCGTGAGCTGACGCGCCGTTGAGCGGCAGTTATGCGACTCGAGTCGGCGAACGCGTGCGCCGATTCTCACGCTCACGCCTTGGAAAGAAGCAATCAGGGAGGTAGAAATGTTCAGCTCTGCTGACGTGACTTGGACGCTCGTTGCGGCGTTCCTCGTCTATTTCATGCAGGCGGGCTTCGCGCTGTGCGAGGCTGGCCTGACCCGCGCCAAGAACACGGGCAACATCCTTATGAAGAACCTCATGGACTTCTGCATCGGCACACCTTGTTATTGGCTCGTCGGCTTCGGCATCATGTTCGGCGGCACCGGCGCCCTTATCGGCGGCTTGGACCCGTTCATGCAGGGCAGCTACGACTTCGGCACCCTGCCCACCTGGGTCTACGCCGTGTTCCAGACGGTCTTCTGCGCCACCGCGGCCACCATCGTCTCTGGCTCCATGGCCGAGCGCACCAACTTCAAGGCGTACTGCCTGTACTCCGCGGCCATCAGCTTGATCGTCTACCCGGTCTCCGGTCACTGGATCTGGGGCGGCGGCTGGCTTTCTGAGCTGGGCTTCCATGACTTCGCCGGCTCCACGGCCGTCCACTTCGTCGGCGGCACCACCGCCTGCCTCGGCGCTGCGCTGCTCGGGCCCCGCATCGGCAAGTACGGCAAGGACGGCAAGCCCCGCGCCATCCTCGGCCACAACATGACCGCCATGGCCCTCGGCGTCTTCATCCTCTGGTTCTGCTGGTTCGGCTTCAACGGCGGCTCCACCGTCTCGATGACCGGCGACGACACCATGACCCAGGCCGGCCTCATCGTCTTCAACACCAACATGGCCGCCGCCATGGCTACGCTCGCGGCCATGATCTTCACCTGGGTGCGCTACGGCAAGCCCGACGTGTCCCTCACCTTCAATGCGTCTCTGGCCGGCCTCGTCGCCATCACCGCCGGCTGCGACGTCGTGGATCCCTTCGGCGCCGCCATCATCGGCACGCTTGCCGGCATCCTCGTGATTCTCTCCGTTGAGTTCTTCGACAAGGTCGCCAAAATCGACGACCCCGTCGGCGCCGTCTCCGTCCATGGCGTCTGCGGCAGCTTCGGTACCCTGTGCGTCGGCCTCTTCGCTACCGACGGAGGCCTCTTCTATGGCGGCGGCTTCGCCAAGCTGGGCATCCAAGCCCTCGGCCTCGTATCCGTCTGCGCCTGGGTCCTCGTCACGATGTTCGTCATCTTCAAGGTCATCGACAAGTTCGTCGGCCTGCGCGTCCCCGAGCAGATCGAGATCGACGGCCTCGACTTCGCCGAGCACGGTCTGCCCACCGCCTACGCCGGCTTCGCCATCACCGACGCGACCTACGCCAACCTCGAGGCCGTGAACCCCAATGAGGGCACCGACCTCGGCGAGGACGATATCGACAAGGCCTCCGAGGCCAAGGTCAACGCCGCCGTCCCCGTGGTCGCCGCCCCCGTCTCCACCGGCATGCACAACATCAGCGTGTGCTGCAAGGCGTCCAAGCTCGATGAGCTCAAGGTGGCGCTCAACCAGGCGGGCATCACCGGCATGACCGTCAGCCAGGTCACCGGCTACGGCCTGCAGAAGGGCGCCGGCGAGATGTACCGCGGCGTCGAGGTCGACGCGCGCCTGCTTCCCAAGGTGAAGGTCGAGATCGTGGTCGGCAACATCCCGTACCAGAAGATCGTCGACGTCATCAAGCGCGTCCTGTACACCGGCCACATCGGCGACGGCAAGATCTTCGTCTACGGCGTGGAGAAGGTCGTCAAGGTCCGCACCGGCGAGGAGGACCTGCTCGCCCTCAACGACCAGGCCGAGTAACGACGCCTAATCTTCTGACTCGCAGCATGAAAGCCGCCCGGGAACGCATCCCGGGCGGCTTTTTGCGGTTCATGCGGGCACTTAGAGACTTCCGTCGGCCAATCGCGGGCCGAAACTTCGTTAAGTGCGTATCTTAATTCGGGCTGTCCAAGTAGCCGTAGAACTGGCAATCGATTTACCTGCGGATTTGTCGCGCGCTGACTGGGTTGTAGGGGACCAAGCCGAATTAAGATGCGCACTTAACGAAGTTTGGCTGAGGATGGATGTCTCATTGGGCAGGTTTGCGGCCTCGCGCGCACAAACTTCGAGTTGTGCATGGCTGAATTCGGGGCAGGGGAGTAATTCGGGGGATTGGGCGGCGCCTACCTGCGAAAACATGAGACTGATTCGTCGGTATGCCGACAGGATTTGGATTTAGCGATGCACAACTCAAAGTTTGTTGCACCGCCGCCCCTATGCGGGCGGATTTTCGGCGATGTAGCGCTCCAAAATGTCCGCCATCTGCTGCACGAGGCGCGGACAGGGGCGCGTTTCGTAGTATTCGGCCGTTCTTGCCTGCGGGACGGGAGAGCTCGCGCCCTCCTGTTCGAGCCCGAGCAGCTCGCGGCAGATGATCGTGCCGTTGAGCTCCTGGAACTGCCCGGCCACGTCCTGGATGCGCGCGTAGATCGCGCCCTTGTCCTCGTCGTAGAGCGCCGAGATGACGAAGGCCGCGCCCGAGACGGCGCCGCAGACCTCGCGCAGGCGCCCGATGCCCGCGCCGAAGCCGATGGTCAGCCGTTTGACCTGCTCGGGCGGCATGCCGATCTGCTCGCTGAACGCCGTCGCTACCGATTGCGAGCAGTTGCAGCCCTCCATAAACAGGCTTCTTGCCTCGTCGCCTTTGCCCATAGCTTCACGTCCTCTCTGCGCGCGTTGCCCAAAGCATAGCGCGACGGGCGATTTATGCGTCGCGACCACCGATGGAGCGCCCACCCGACGGAACATTCCTTTAACCTAAAGGGTTGTATTCCGAAAAATACAACGACTAACAATACGTTAGGCTTCTTTAAAAATTAGTTTGCGCTTAGGGGAGCGCGGGCGATACAGGAGAGGAACTATCATGGCCGAGTTCGAGTCCCAGCCGCTGCCGCGCACGTTCGAGGAGTTCAACGAGCAGCGCAAGGCCGCGTTTATCCGCGTCAAAGACTTCAAGCAGGGGGGAAATCGCCTGGTGGGCGTGCTGTGCAGCTACACGCCGATGGAGATCATCGACGCGGCCGGTGCCTCCGCGGTGGGGCTGTGCGGCACGTCCGACGAGGTCATCCCCGACGCCGAGAAGGTCCTGCCGGCAAACCTCTGCCCGCTCATCAAGTCGACCTACGGCTTCGCCTACTCGCAGAAGTGCCCCTTCACGTACTTCTCGGACCTGATCATCGGCGAGACCACCTGCGACGGTAAAAAGAAGATGTATGAGTTGCTCGCCGACCTCAAGCCGGTGCACATCCTGCACCTGCCGCAGAGCCGCGAGCGCGCCTACGAGCGCGAGGGCTGGCGCGAAGAGTGCCGCCTGCTCAAGGAACGCCTCGAGGAGCTCTACGGCATCACCATCACCGACGACGACCTGCGCGCCGCAGCTCGTCGCCGCAACCGCCTGCGCGCGGCGCAGCTCAGCATGTTCGAGCTGCAGGCCCAGCAGCCGCCGGCGATGGGCGGCGTCGAGCTCATGAGCACGATGTTCGCGGGCACGTTCAACTTCAACGTGGACAACTTCGCGGCGCAGATTGAGGACACGGTGGCTGCGCGCAAGGCGGCCTACGACGCCGGTGAGCGGCCCATCTCGGCGGACGCCAAGCGCATCCTCATCACCGGCTGCCCGGTCGGCGGCGTCATCAACAAGATCGGCAAGACGATCGAGGCCAACGGCGGCACGGTGGTCTGCATGGACGACTGCTCCGGCGAGCGCACCGCCCGCATGATGGTCGACGAGGACGCCGACGACATCCTGGGCGCCATCGCCGACCGCTACCTGGACATCAACTGCTCCGTCATGACGCCCAACGCAGGCCGCATGGAGAATACGCTGGCTATGTGCGAGAAGTACCACGTCGATGGCGTCGTGGAGAGCGTGCTCACCGCGTGTCACACCTTCAACGTGGAGAGCGCAAAGATGCAGGCCGCCGTCGAGGGCGCCGGGATCCCGTACATGAAAATCGAGACGGACTATTCGACGGGCGACCAGGGGCAGATCGATACGCGCATCGCCGCCTTCATTGAAATGCTCTGACGCTCCCAGGCACCGCATCTGGGGGCTCCGACCCTCTTAGCGTGCCTAAGCACGCGTCGTCGGGCTCGTCGCTCCCCAGCTGCGGCACCTGGAAACGTCAGGAGAAGGATTGGAGAGCGAAGGGCGCGCATGACATACGGCATCGGGATAGACATCGGGTCGACGGCGACGAAGGTTGCGGTGCTCGATGCGGGCGGCGGGCTCGTGAGCTGCGACGTTATGCCCACGGGGTTCTCGAGCGTGGACGCGGCCGAGCGGGCGCGGCAGGCGCTTCTTGCCCGTGGGGCGGACGTGGATGGCGATGATTCGCGCGTTGTGGCCACGGGCTACGGGCGCGTGGCCGTTCCGTATGCCGATAAGGTCGTGACCGAGATCACCTGCCACGGCGTGGGCGCGGCGCGGCTTTTTGGACCGGACGGGTGCGTCATCGACGTGGGCGGTCAGGACACAAAGGTCATCCAGCTGCGCGCCGGGCGCGTGGCCAAGTTTGCCATGAACGACAAATGCGCCGCAGGTACCGGGCGGTTTTTGGAGGTCATGGCGGACCGGCTGGGGGTGAGCCAGGCCGAGCTCTCGCGTTTGGCCGCCGCCGGCACGGGGTCGGGCGTCAAGATCTCGAGCATGTGCACCGTCTTCGCGGAGACCGAGGTCATCAGCCTCGTGGGCAGGGGAGAGGCGCGCGAGAACATTGCCCACGCCGTCATCGAGTCGGTCGCGTCGCGCGTGGTCACGCTCGCGGGGCAGGGCTCCGGCGCGCCCTTCTTCCTCACCGGCGGCCTCTGCGAGAACGCATACTTCGTCGAGCGCCTGGGCGCGCTTCTTGGCAGCGCGGTGACGACCTGCCCCGAGGCACGATTCGCCGGGGCCCTCGGCGCCGCCGACCGTGCGCTGGCCCTAGCCTAGGAGCCCGTTCAGCGCGTCGAGCGCCCGCGCGACGTCGCTTTGGGTATTCGCCCATCCGAAGCTGAACCGGATGGTTCCGGCAGGGAAGGTGCCGAGCGTCCTGTGAGCGGCCGGCGCGCAGTGGAGGCCGACCCGCGCCTGGACGCCGAAGCGCGCGTCGAGCCCGTGGGCCACCTCGGCAAGGTCCCGGCCGGGCGTTTGAATGGAGACGACCCCCGTACGGCCGCGCGCCCCGCGCAGCCCGACGATTCGCACGAGGCCGCGTGCCTCGAGTTCCAAAAGCCCGTCGATAAACACGGCAACCAGCCTTTGCTCATGGTCCAAGATCTCCTGCGTCCCTCGCTCCTCGAGCCAGTCGAGGGCGGCCAGCAGCCCGGCGATTCCCGGCAGGTTGAGCGTGCCCGCCTCCAGCCGGTCCGGCAGGAAGCCGGGCATCTCCTCACTGCTCGAGGCGCTCCCCGTGCCGCCCGCGACCAGCGGCTCGATCTTCTTCGCAAAGTCTTTGGCGAGGACCGCGCCCCCGATGCCCTGCGGGCCGAGGAGCCCCTTGTGCCCCGTGAAGCAGATGGCATCGGCGCAAACCTTGTCCAGGCTGACGGGGAGAACCCCGGCCGTCTGGGCCGCGTCGACGACGAAGAGCAGCCCGCGCTCCCGGGCCGTCCTGCCGACCTCCTCGAGGGGCAGGACGGTTCCGCAGACGTTGCTCGCGTGGGTCATGACGACCATCTTTGTATCGGGACGCACCAGGCGCTCGACATCGCGCGGGTCGAGCGTCCCGTCAGGCGCGCACCGGGCGCGGGAGAACTCGATTCCCCGCGTCGCCAGCTGAGTGAGCGGGCGCATGACCGCGTTGTGCTCCATGGAACTGACGATTACGTGGTCGCCCTGCTTAAGGACGCCTTTGAGCACGAGGTTCAGCGACTCGGTCACATTGCGCGTAAACACGATGCACGACGGATCCTCCCCGCCGAACAGGGCGCAGAGCTTCTCCCGTGCGGAGAAGACCATATCGTCCGTGCCGAGGGCATCGGCGTACTCGCCCCGCCCGGCGCTGGTGCCGACCTCGGTCATAAAGCGGAACACGGCGTTCGCGACCTGCGGCGGCTTGGGGAACGACGTGCTGGCGTTGTCCAGGTAGACCCTCTTCGCGTTTGCCCTCGTCATGAAACACTCCGTTTGCGGTATTGGTTATACTCTGAAAAACATAACGCCTAACTAGATGTTAGAATTTTCAAACGAATTGTAAGCTGTCCGCGGCAAGAAGGACGCGGCAGGAAGGAAGGGACTACCTCAGTATGGATCTAAAGAAGGAGAAGGTCGCCATCATCGCCGGCGGCGCCGTCATCGGCGTGATCGCCGCGATGCTCGTGTTCTTCGGCAACCCGGCGAACATGGGCTTCTGCGTGGCCTGCTTTATCCGCGACACGGCCGGCGGCCTGGGCCTGCACCGCGCCGAGGCCGTTCAGTACATCCGCCCGGAGCTCGCGGGCCTCGTGCTCGGCAGCTTCCTTCTTGCCGTGGGCAAGAAGGAGTTCTCGCCCCGCGGAGGCTCGGCCCCGCTGACCCGCTTCGTGCTCGGCTTCTGCGTGATGATCGGCGCCCTCATGTTCCTGGGCTGCCCGTTCCGCATGATTCTGCGCATCGCGGGCGGCGACCTCAACGCGGTCGTCGGCCTCGTCGGCTTCGTCTGCGGCATCCTCGCCGGCACGTTCTTCCTCAACAAGGGCTTCTCGCTGCACCGCACCTATAGGCTCCCGGCCGCCGAGGGCGTTATCTGGCCCATCGTGCAGCTCGGCCTGATCGCGCTCGTGGTTGCCGCGCCCGCGTTCATCTTCTTCTCCGCCGAGGGCGCGGGCCCCGGCGCCAAGCATGCCGCAATCGCCATCAGCCTCGTGGCCGGCCTCATCGTCGGCGCCATCGCCCAGCACACCCGCCTGTGCATGGTCGGCGGCGTCCGCGACTTCGTGCTCTTCCGCGAGAACAGGCTCCTGCTCGGCTTCGTCGCCATCCTCGTGGCCGCGCTCGTCACGAACCTCGTCCTCGCTACGACCACCGGCGGCTCCTACTTCAACCTCGGTTTCGCCGACCAGCCCATCGCCCACACCGACGGCGTTTGGAACTTCCTCGGCACCCTGCTCATGGGCTTCGGCTGCGTCCTTCTCGGCGGCTGCCCGATGCGCCAGATGATCCTCTCCGGCGAGGGCAACGCCGACTCCGCCGTGGCCATCCTCGGCCTCGTGGCCGGCGCCGCGTTCGCCCACAACTTCGGCCTCGCCTCCAGCGCCAAGGGCGCCACGCCCGCCGGCCAGGTCGCCGTGGTCGTCTGCCTTGTCGTCGTGGTGGCCATCGCCTGCGCGAACACCTTTGGCAAGAAGCGCGCCTAGCCTCGCGGCCACGCGTCTTCCCGCCTGCCGAACCTCTTAGATTGGAGCCGTTATGGAAACCATCGATGCCCGCGGCCTCTCCTGCCCCGAGCCCGTCGTCATGACCCGCAACGCCCTTGCCTCTGGTGCCGGCACCTATCAGGTGCTCGTCGACGCCGTCGCCGCGCGCGAGAACGTCGCCCGCTTCGCGCAGAGCCAGGGCTATTCCGTTGACGTCGCCGAGAACGACGGCGAGTTCATGCTCACCATCTCGAAGTAGCTCAAGACCAATCGGCGCCGCTCGGTCCCTCATGGCCGGGCGGCGCTTCTTTACCGGGGGTCCGATCACGATGTATTTAGCTACGTTCTTCTCTCACTTCGGGGCCACCCGCTTCAGGCGCCTTTGCGCGCAGGAAGGGGTGGAGGCAGAGCTCATGCCGGTCCCGCGCTCGCTTTCGAGTAACTGCGGGACCTGCGCCCGGTTCGCGCGCGTGCCCCTCTCGCCGGGCGAGCCCTGGCCGGACGAGGTCGAGCGCGTGGTGAGCTTCGACGAGAATGACCGTGTGCCCGTTTACATGCCGATTTACGCCGCCGAGGGGCTCTGATCCCCAGGCGGTTCTTTGTGCGCGGACGCCGCGCTAGCATGGTTTGGACTCAAGCGAGGAGGCAAATATGGACATGACCGGCGTCAAGCTGACGGAGCTCGTGGAGGCCGCGGGGTGCGCGGCGAAGCTCGCGCCCGGGTATCTCTCGCAGGTGCTCTCGGACCTGCCGCGCGTGGACGACCCGAACCTGCTCGTGGGCTTCGACGCCTCCGACGACGCCTACGTGTACGACCTGGGCGACGGGAGGGGGCTCGTTGGGACCACGGACTTCTTCCCGCCGATGGTGGACGATCCCTTCCTGTTTGGCCAGGTGGCGGCCGCAAACGCGCTCTCGGACGTGTGGGCGATGGGCGGACGTCCCGCGCTCGCGCTGAACCTCCTGTGCTTCCCCAACTGCCTGGGGATCGAGGTCGCGGGCCAGATTCTGGCCGGCGGCGCAGATAAATGCCGCGAGGCGGGCGTCATCGTGGCGGGCGGCCACTCCATCAACGACCATGAGCCCAAGTTCGGCCTGGCCGTGACGGGCTTCGTGCAGCTCGACCGCATGCTGGCGAACGCCGGCGCGCGCGAGGGCGACGCGCTCGTGCTCACCAAGGCGCTCGGCACGGGCATCCTCACCACGGCGCACAAGGCTGAGCTGCTCGACGATGCCGGGGTCAAGGTGGCCACGGACTCGATGATCACGCTGAACAAGTACGGCGTGGAGGCGCTGGACGGCCTCGACGCGCATGCGGCAACGGACGTGACCGGTTTCTCCCTCATGGGCCACAGCTGCGAGATGGCCGAGGCGAGCGGCGTCACGCTCCAGATTCACGCCGGCAGCGTGCCCGTGATGGCCCGCGCCCGCGAGATGGCGCAGATGGGGCTTATCCCCGCCGGCGCCTACCGCAACCGCGATTTCTTCGGGCCGCGCGTCCAGATGGGCGCCGATGTACCGCTCGACCTCAGCGACGTGCTGTTCGATCCACAGACTTCGGGCGGTCTGCTCGTGGCGCTGCCGGAGAGCGACGCCGAGACGTACGTCGCGCGCCTGCGGGAGCTCGGTCAGCCGGCGGCGATCGTCGGCTCCGCGATCGCGCGCAGCGCCGGCGATCCGTCCGTCCGCGTTACCATGTAGCTGCGGTTTATTTGCATTTATCAGTTGCCGGGCGCAAGCGCTCGGCGCCGCATCAGTCAGTGAACGCTTCGAGAAAGGAAGCCTGCTATGTCCGAGAACAAGATCGTGGTCGATGCCCGCGGCGACGCCTGCCCCATCCCCGTGGTCAAGACGCTGAAGGCCCTGGGTACCCTTGCCGGCGCCGGCGAGGTCGAGACCATCGTGGACAACAAGATCGCTGTCGAGAACCTGACCCGCATGGCCGGCTCCAAGGGCTGCGCCAGTGCCTTTGAGCAGACCGGCGAGAAGGAGTGGCACGTCGTGACCACCGCGACCGCCGCCGTGGAGGTTGCGGCCGGCGAGCCCGAGGCCGCCGAGTGCTACGTGCCCGCCGCCAAGAACGTCGTGATCCAGGTGACGAGCGACGCCATGGGCACGGGCGACGACGAGCTCGGCCATAAGCTGATCAAGGGCTTCATCTTCTCGCTGACCCAGCTCGACCAGCTGCCGGCCACCATGCTCTTCTACAACGGCGGCGCGCGCCTGACCTGCGAGGGCTCCGCCTCGCTCGAGGACCTCAAGAACCTGGCCGACGCCGGTGTCGAGATCCTGACCTGCGGTACCTGCCTCGATCACTACGGCCTTTCCGACAAGCTCGCGGTGGGCGAGGTCACCAACATGTACGTGATCGCGCAGAAGCTCACCGGCGCGTCGGTCGTCGTGAGGCCGTAGCGGATGCCGCGCGTGCGCAAGCCG
Organism: bacterium; assembly: GCA_963610995.1. Classification (GTDB taxonomy): domain Bacteria; phylum Actinomycetota; class Coriobacteriia; order Coriobacteriales; family Atopobiaceae; genus Paratractidigestivibacter. Next base: position 28,492 of record CAVDQW010000247.1, read on the forward strand.
GCGCTGGTCGTCACGTTTCCGACCACGGCGGCGGCGATGGCGTGCGAGGAGCTGTGCGGGCGAGAAGGGCTCCCGGGGCGCATGATTCCCGTGCCGGGCGAGATTTCCGCTGGTTGCGGGCTTGCGTGGAAGGCGGCGCCCGAGGACCGCGCGACGCTCGAGCCCGCGCTCGCCGCAGCCGGCGTTGCCACTGAGGCCTATTCCGTCATCGACATGCTCGAGTTCGTCCGCTAGCCGCCTGCCACGGGTGACAGTCATTGGTGGC